>NZ_JBEFTX010000026.1:0-98004 GCF_040195635.1 Actinopolymorpha sp. B11F2
CGGTGATGAAATCACCCCGCGCCATCGCCTCCCAGAACCGCTGATGCACCTCCGGAACCATCCGCACAGAGAACCGCACCCACAACACCCCTCACCCATCGGGTGTTGCGATCACCGCTCGAACCCGCGGATCCCTATCCGTACGTGGCAGGTTCCCCTTTCGGAGCGCTGTCTCCAGCACATTCTTGGTGAACAACTTCAACAACCCGTCCGGCCCAGTCAACGCCAGGCCACGCTCCCGAGCCTGCGCCACCATCGCCGCAGCGGCGGCCTGCTCAGCAGACCGCCGCTGCACACCATCATCCGTCTTCGGCTGTCGAGACCCCATGGCCCCAGATGTCATCACTGTCCGTGCCCATCCCGCCGGACCCAGCCCGGCGTGTCGAGCCCGGAAACACCAATTTGTTCAATACCGGCAGGGAGCATGGTCTGCAGCCATGATCTTCCTAGGCGGTGGCCAGGTTTGGCTCGGGAAACACCTGTCGCCTCATGTTGGGTTGACTCGCGAACGGCTTGCGGCCCGGCCATCGCCGCCGGGTGTGGGAGTGGCTGAAGAGAGGCCTGCGTAGCCGATAGTTGGTGTGCCCTCCTCGCTCACATGGTCATCTCTAGAGGAGGTTTTCCTTTGGCACGCACGGCTTTGCGATCTGCCCCTGTGGTGATCGCGATCGATCCGCACAAGGCATCGTGGACCGCAGCTGCGGTGAACTCGAACTTGCAGCCGCTGGCGACGCTACGGGTCCCAGTCAGCCGGGACGGATACCGACAGTTGCGCCGTTTTGCCCGTCGCTGGCCAGCCGTGACATGGGCAATCGAGGGAGCCACCGGATTGGGAGCGCCGCTTTCCAACCGGCTCAGCGGCGACGGTATTGACCCCGTTGACGTACCGGCGAAACTGGCTGCCCGGGTGCGCGTGCTCTCGTCCGGCCATGGACGCAAGAACGACGACGCTGACGCGATCTCAGTCGGCATCGCAGCGCTGACCGCAGCAGGGTTGCTGTCGACCAGCATCGATGACGCCATCACCGCACTGCGTGCTGTCGTCGAGCACCGCGACGATCTGGTCAAGCAACGCACCCAGACCATCAACCGGCTACATGTGCTGCTCACCAAGCTCGTCCCGGCCGGCGCACCCACCCAGCTGAGCGCCGATGCCGCGGCCGGCGTGCTGCGCGGGGTGCGGCCTCGCGATGTCGCGGGAAGAACGTTCCGGCAGCTGGCGGTCGACCTGGTAGCCGAGGTTCGTCGTCTCGACCGCCGCATCTGCACTGCAGACGCCGACATCGCTACCGCACTCGACCACACCGGCAGCACCCTGACCGAGCTGTTCGGTATCGGCACCGGCCTGGCCGGCAAGATCCTGGCCCGCGTCGGCAACGTGCACAGGTTCCGATCCGCCGCAGCGTTCGCCGCCTACAACGGCACCGCACCCATCGAAGTCTCCTCCGGTGACGTGAAACGACACCGGCTGTCCCGGGCCGGGGACCGTCAGCTCAACCATGCGCTGCACATGATGGCGTTGACCCAGATCCGCCACGACACCGAAGGCCGCACCTACTACCAGCGCAAGCGAGCCGACGGTAAGAGCCACAAAGAAGCCATGCGATGCCTGAAACGGCGCCTATCCGACGCCGTCTACCGCCAGCTTCTCCACGACGCAGAACACAAGCTAACGGCAGGTCCAGGAGGACACTCGGGGACGGCTCAAACGTCCAGCGTGGCTGACTGAAACCCCGAACATCAGCTCTTCGGACAAGTCACTTCCCGGACCCACCAGGAACACCGTACAACGCCGAAAATCAAGATCAACTTGACACAGAGAGGCGCCGTTCAGTGCACAGTCCCCCGGTGCCAGTTCAGGTGATCACACGCAGCCGCCATTCGGACGGAAGTAGTCCTTGCCGTCGCCTAGCGCCGACAGCAGGGTGCACGTGGGTTCCTTTCCACGCGCTTGCTCGATGCGTATCAGATCATGAGCCTCAAGCCACTGCATTGCGTCGCGAACCCGTCGGTCACCGTTGGTCTCGGCTTCCGGCACGTCGAGCATCTGGGCCCAGCTCATCGGGGAGCGAGTGACGTCGTGGGGAGGGCTGAGGGCGACCAGGTGCATCGACATGAGCAGCTTGAGGCGAACCGCACCACCGCGACCACCGCAGAGAAGGCGCGGCAGGGTCGGGCCAGGCTCCGGCTCGTAGCGGACAAACTCGAGCGGGAAGAAAGGCGACGCCGGCCTTGCGCTTCGAGCGGCCAACGAACGACTCCAGCATGGTGAGTGCCCGGGCAGAGGGCTGTGGCGGAGAAAGTTGACCCTTTGCACAAAGGCTATGACCCACGGCTGCAACCGTCAGACCACCCCGCCGGCAAGGTCCTCTATAGGCGTAGCAACCGCGTCATGGCACCGGGGCAAGGGCCGGAACAAGACGGTGACTGTTTGCTCGACCAGTGCTCTACTTCGCTCGCAAATTTCGCCGCCCCTCTGGCTTCCATTTCCGTCCCTTGATCCGATGGCCCGGGCGTTCGCCGAGACCGAGGCGAAGGCCGGATTCCTCGGCGTGTTGACCGCACTCCCGGTGCTGTGGGTTAGCCATCCCGCGCGGGAAGCTGCCGCAACGAAGCCATACCAACTGCAGATCGCCCACGACGTGGGGCTGGAGCCGCCTCGCAGTCTGATCACCAACGACCTGGCGGCGGCGCGCCGGTTCGCCGACGAGCTCGGGCGACCGATCGTCTACAAGACACTCGGCACCACCAGGCTCGACGACGGGGAACGCGCGGGCTCCCAACAACGCCGGTGTGATGAAACTGCCGCTCTCGTCACGCTCCCACGTCGGCCCCAGATGCCGGGCGGTGACGACCGGTTGGGCCGATTGACCTGGCTAGGTCGAAAGCGACCCAGTCGGTTGCGACGGCGGTGCCCAACTTGTCCGAACCGGTGAGCGAGAGGACCCCGGGTCGGCTGTCGTCAAGGTAGACGGCGGTACCGGGGGGTAGTCCGGTGGCGTCTAGACCAGCGAGTTGGTAACGGCCAAGGATGCCGGTCCGCAGCACTCGGCCCTCATTTCCCGGGGGGATCTGCTCCAACGCAATTCCGTATGCGGCTCCGTTGTGACGCAATCGCACTCCGCCGACGGCGTTCTCCACCACTGCCCAGCGCGGGATGCCGGTGCTTCCGGCGTTGGCTGCTACCTGCTCCTTGTCGCCGACGGTCGGGTAGGTCTCACCGGCGCCGACGTCGTACTCCTCGGCAGTTGCTAGCCCCGCCAACGCGTCATCGATGATCGCGATGAGCTCAGCGTTGGGTGCCGCGGTGTAATCCTGATCGAAGGTGATCGTCACCTGCTCTTCGCCGACGGCGACCGTGAGTTCGGCTGGGCTATGAGTACGGTCGCCTAGGCGGCGCCCGATCGTGTTGGCAACGGTGACGTCGTTGCGGAGGCCGACGGCGATGCCGGAGATGTCCCACGTGCCGAAGAGATAGCTCGGCACTCCCCCGCCGCCAGCACGACGTACCGGTTCTTCTCCGAAGAGGAGCGATGCGGCCGGTCCAGAGACACCGATCGGGGTATCTGTATCGGCCTGCGAAGCTACGAGGCGCAGGGCGCGGCTACGAAGGTTGGGCAGGAACCCTAGTGGTGTGCTGCCCTGGAGCGAGATCTGGGTCTCGGCATGGTCGCTGAGCTGCGTTGCGGCAGCTTCAGAGATCCAGGGGCGGTCGTCGTGACGAAGTAGGACCCCGCCGTCGAAGGTGCAGTCGGTGAAGGTGACGGAATCGGTCCGGCCGGATCCCAGCGACTGAACGGTGACGGTCGGGGCTGTTTTGTCACCGGTGTGGCGGAAGGTGCATCCATGCAGCACGTTGATCGTGGGCGCCGAGAAGTCCTTGTTGGTATGGATGTACCAGGCCTCCTTCACGCCGACGAGCTCGCAGTCGGTCATCTCCAGCCGTAGGCCGCTCGCCGATCCATATCCCCATGGTCGGTCCGAGGCCCAAACCGTCTCGGGCGACATCCCAGCGGAGGGATTCTCACGGCGCCACTGGCGCGCTCCCTCGTTGCCTGAGTGGACGATGGTGCAGTTGCGGATGGTGTGGATGGCGTCGATGTTGCTCCCAGACTTCTCCGAATGCACCGCGTAGCGCGTGTTGACGGCAGTGATCGTCAGGTTCTCCAGCGTGGCAGTACCTTGGAGCCAGAGGGTGGACGTGACGCTGATCGCCGAGTCGGGGGCGTTGTCGGGTAGCGATCCCGCGAGGATGCAGGCGGCACGGTCGTCACCTCGTAGCGTGACGTGCGGCGGTACGATCCATTCCGTCTCGGTGTAGGTGCCAGGCGCGATCGTGATCACGTACTCCCGGTCAGGCCCGGAATCGGTGATAGCGCCAATCGCTTGGGCGGGTGAGAGGAAGTCGGCGCTACCGTCGGGATTCACACGCAGGTTCTGGCTCAGGGGTGCTACGTCGATCGAAAGGGTCTCGCTGGGCTCGTCCCAGGACCAGCCCAGGTCCAGTGCCGTCGCAAGGTCGTCGATCGAGAGGCGGACGGTGCCGTCGGTGTCGGCATAGGGCGCCTTGGTCAGCGCGTGGTCGGTCCCGTTGCGCTGAGCGGCCGTCTGTCCGATCTGACACTCGAGCGTGACCCGCCCGACGACGACGGCGAACTCGTGTCCGTCCGCTGACCGTTCGGCTCGGCCTCCGAGCCCACGTGCGACCGCCTCCAGCGGTACGTCGTATCCGCCGATGCCGTCGGCCGTGGCGGCCGGAGTCCGTGACAAGACGCCTGCGATCATCAGCCTGGGTGCGGGGAGAGGCACCTTCATGAGCCGTATGTGGTCGATCTCGAAACTGCCGGGCACGTGATTGATCGGGTCGAAGCGCAGTTTGCGGATCTTGCCGGTCCATGTGCCGCTGCGCCACAGTGGCAGTTCGACGGTCTGGAACTCGGTGGTGTCCGACTCCACGCGCACGGTGACGCAGCGGTTCGCGTGATAGTCGGCGTCGCCGTCGCGGATCCAGAACAACTGCGCTCCGACCGCCGGCTGCATCCGCAGCCGGACCTCGGCGTAGGGATACTCGGCGGCATGCAGGTCGAGCGTCGCCTCTTGCTCGATCACCGGGTCGCTGGTAGTGGAGCTGCCGATCAGAGCGCCGCCGATGGCCTGGAGTCCGTCGATCTCCTTCATGACGACCCACCCCTCGGTGTCGCCGTCGGTGTCGAACTCCCACGCGGGGGTGAAGTCGGTGCTGCGCTTAGGTCCGACCGTCACTGCCTCTGGAAAGGTTCGATCGGGCGGGTAGAGCCACTGCAGTCGGTCCAGCTGCGCGGTGGTGGGTGTGATGTTGGGGGCGCTGGACTGACCGAAGACATTGCGGACGGCGTTGAGGTAGCCGAACTCGTGCAGGGTTGAGGGCATGAGGAAGTGGCCCTCGCCGTACTCGTTCCAGTTGTCCAGAATCAGCAGCTTGCGACCGATCGCGTCGACATCCAGGGTGTTCAGGTAGTTGTCGCGCAGCCACTCCAGGAGGTCCTGGTAGTCGCCGGGGTCGACGAAAGCGCCGGGGTTGCCGGTCCATGGTTCGCCGTCCAGACCCATGCCGATGGTGGAGACGACTGGCACCGTCCCGGTGTCGCGCTGTCGCTCGAGGTCGAGCTTCTGCGTCGAGGGGTACACCGAGGTGCTGTATCGGTGCTCCCCCACCAGCCCCATGTCGTCAGCGTCGGCAGTTGCCAGGGCCGTGATGACGTGCACCCCGTCGAATCCGTGCTCCTGCAGTGCTTGGTCCAGGTAGTCGACCTCGGCGCGCACACCGGCGACGGTCCCAAAGGAATTCAGCAGCGCCGCAGCTCGGAAGACCGAGAGCACCGGCTTGTTGTCGATAACCAGGTAGCGAGGGTCGGTGAAGTAGTACTCCATCCAGAACGGGACGATGTTGGTGCGGAAGTCCTGGCTGTTGGTGCGGCCGCCGTTGACGTTCTCCCACATGATCGCGAACGACATCTGGTCGCTGTAGCGGGCGTTGAAGAAGCCGTCGTGCAAGGCGTGGTGCAGCCGCGGCAGCTTGATCGCCGTGCCGGTGCCGTCGTGCGGCCGGAACCAGCAGGCCATCCGGAAGGAGACGCCGTTCTCCACCATCCACTTGATCTCCCAGTCGGTCACCTCGACTGAGCCTTCGTCGTACCACCCGAGCAGGGGCTTTCGCTGCACTCGATAAGGGTTGAGGATGTCCCAGCCGAAGTGGTGGCCCTCTCGCCAGCCGGCGAACTCGGTCACTCCGACGGCGACGCCGGTCTGGTGCTGCACCGCTGGTGGTGCGGGGTAGTTCGCCGGGGTGGCGTCGTTGCGCTTGATGATCACGTCATCGACCAGTGCGCCGACGCCGCGCGGCATCGTGATGCTCACCCCGGTCGGGTCGGTGGTGCCGGAGACGGTGCCGGTGTCGAACCCGGACGCCGCGAGCTTGCCGTTGATGCGGATGTCGGCCATGCCGGTGGAAGAGTTCATCTCGGCGCGGATGTGCAGCCAGACGTTGCTGGTATAGGGCTGCAGGACGGTGGACTGTCCGTTGGCGTCCAGGGCTCGGAGGGAGTCTGAGGCGATATCCACGGTGAGATGGCGCTCCTCGTTGAGCCGGAACCGCACCGTGAGCCCGTTGGCGTTGCCGCCGACGAAACAGCGTGCCTCGCAGATCACCAGGTTGGTCACCGCCGGCGCGGGCACGGTGAGGGTGGCTGCCGCGGAGGCTTGCGTGGTGTCCACCCGCAGCGAATAAGGGTCTGCGTATCCCTGACTGAGCCGACGGGTGATGACTGATGTCGCTCCAGAGCCGGTCAAGGTCCACCGGTCGGGCTGCACTCCAGCAACTGCCGGTACGAAGGTCTCGCGCAGCAGGTAGCCGCGGTAGAGCCGCACCGGCCCGAAGTACATGTCGCTGGTCTGGTCTCGCCCGGAGGAGACCAGCAGGTTGTTAACGCATTTGACCAGCGCGACCTCGGCGTCCTGGACGACGCTCTGGCCGTTGATCTCGACCGAGACGCTCTGGTTGGGAATGTCGTGGACGACACGGACGCCGACTTCAATACCCACGGCACAGGTCGCGAGGTCCACTCTGGTGTCGTCGGCGAGTATGAGCCGCAGGTCCTCGCCCTCGACCACCAGCGCTACCGCTGTTGTGTCCTGCCAGCGGAGCTCCCACCGGCTGCCGTCCATCGGGCCCAGTGGTGTGAACCGGAACTCCAGAGTCAGGTCGGAGCTTCGCTGGGGGTGGAAGGCCCGGGTCATGGTCACTGGGAGGTGGACGTTGCTGTCGGCGACGCGGAACCACTTGCCGTAGGAGTAGCTGGTTGCTCCGCCGGCCTGGCGCACGTCCCACCCGCTGGGGTTGATGCCGTTGCGATCCAAGATCACGAAGAAGTCCTCGTCGATCAGATCGCACGCCAGCGGCTGCCGGCCGGTGAGCGGTGAGCTGCGGATCGCCTGGGCGGGCGAGTCGGCGAAGCCGGCTGCCGCGGCGGCCGCGCCGACTGCGCTGGCGACCTGGAGGAATGTGCGGCGGCGCATAGTGGGTTCGTCACTCGTCATTGAGCAAAGCCTTTCTGGGGAGGGACGTGCCGAACGGGTCTAGGGGTGGGCTGTCAATCTGTGGCGGTGGGGGACGATCGCTCCGTGCTCGCGCAGCACGCGATGAAACGTTTCGAGATCGACCTCGTCGATGCGTGTCGAGTGCCGGGCGGCCAGTGCAGCCAGCGCACCGGCTGCCTGACCAGTGGCCATGGCCGTGGCCTGGACGCGGAACGCGGAGTGGGCGGCTTGGTCTCCTGAGATCGCGCGCCCGGCGACGATCGCGTAGGGGTTGTCCCGGGGCACCATCGCACTACGCGGAATGGTGGGGATGATGCCCGGCTCGAGGTAGACCTTGTGGATGCCGTCCCCGTCGGGGCGGTGGATATCGATGGGATAGAAGCTCTGGCACACGGCGTCGTCGAAGTGGCGGCCGGCCAGGTACTCCTCAGCGGTGACCTGCCGTTGAGCCACGATGGTCATCGACTCGCGGATGCCGACCTCGGCGGCGCAGTAGTTCACGGTGACGCCCTCCAGGCCCGGCTGCTGCCGCAGGAAGCGCAGCACCCGCAGCATGGACTCACGCCCGGCGGCTTCTGCGGCGGATCTCCCCTCGCTGGTCGCGCCGTAGACGCCCGGCAGGTGCATGGCGGTGTCGCCGTACTTGCGCAGGAAGCCGCGTAGCGGCCGGTCGTGAGATCCGAAGTCGCTGGCCACGAGCGTGCCGGCAGCAACGGCCCGCTCGTACTCGGCGTCGAGGCGCTCGTAGTCGAGCTCGGACGGGTCGTAGCCGGCGAGCCGGTAGACCAGCGTGCCTGGCTGCAGCTCCCGATTTCGCACCCGAGGCAGACCGGCCAGCCCGATGGCGTCCGCGTCGCCGGTGCAGTCCACGAGCCTGGTCGCGCGCATCGGAGTCAGTCCCTCCTTACCGCAGACCTGCAGCTGCCAGGCGCTGCCATCCCACTGCGCCGCGGCGAGGATGGTGTGCAGTCTCAGCGTCACACCGGCCGCTGCCACCGATTCCATGAGCATGGCGCCGTAGATGTAGGGGTTGACCCGCACCTGGAGCAGGTAGTGGGGGCGGTCGAAGTCGGCGAAGTCGGGCAGCGTGTCGCCGCTCAGCTCGACGGCCTGCTTGAGGATCTCCCAGCCGATGCCGGCGATCACTTGCTCACCCCATGCGTGGAACAGCCCGGGCAGGCTCACTCCCGCGGTGGTGGTCGTTCCGCCCAGGCCACCGTTCTTCTCGATGAGAAGGACGCGTGACCCCAGTCTGGCGCCCTGGATGGCGGCAGGGACGCCGGCTGGTCCGCCTCCGACGACGACGAGATCGAATGTCGCTGGCGCCCTTGTCGCGTTCCCACAGCTCACTGGGACTGCTCGTAGGCCTGGTTGTACTCGTCCAGGATCGTCTGCAGCTCGCCGGCGAGCAGGCTGTCGATCTCGCTGGTCCAGTCCGTGACCGCCCTGCGACCACCGATGATGTCGGCCTCTAGGGCTTCGACGCTCTGCATGATGCCGGCGAGGTTGCGCGATCCGGTCTCCGAGTGCAGTCCGACGGTAGGGTCCGCGACGGCGTTGGGCAGCATGATGCGCTGGTGGTCCTGCGGCTCTCGGGAGATCTCGGCTGACCCGGGGTAGTAGAAGACGGTCGGGCCGGCGGACAGATAGATGTGTCCGAGCCCGAACTCTCCCAGGTGCTCGTCGAGCAGGACCGGATTGCCGTCGCGGATCTCGTGGTGGATGCCCTCCTTGCCGTATTTGTTGAGCAGGTACTCCTGGGTTCCGAACGGAGCAGCGAGCCAGTCAGCGATCTTCAGGATCGTCTCGATGCGGTCCTCACTGGCGGCGCTGATCGCGGAGACCGCGATGTTCGGGGCGCCCAGGACCGCCTGACCCTTGCCACCGTCGAAGCCAGGGACGGGCAGGCCCTGGACGCGGAAGCCCTCGACAGTGGAGTAGACATAGAACCCGGTCCACGCACTGTAGGTGTCCCACTTCAGCGCGGCGGTGCCAGCGTGGAACCACTCGTTGGTCTGCGACGGAGGCGCTGCGAGCACGTCAGGGTTGAGGTAGCCCGCCTCGTACAGTCCCCGGGCCGCCTCCAGAGCCTCCAGCTGCTCCTTACGTGTCCAGTTCAACACGATCGCGTCGCCATCGATGGCCCACGGGCCGGCGATGGCCAGCATCGAGCGCACGTACTCCAGCGGCAGGTTCGCCAGTGCCCATCGGTTGGACTGCGGTGCGCTGAGCTCGGCGCAGAGGCTCTCGAAGTCCGCGAAGTTGGTCACCTCGGAGTCGGCCCCAAGCGACTCGGCGATGTCGCGCCGCAGGTACATGAGCTTGGTGGTCTGCAGACCGCGCTCGATCGGCAGCGCACGGATCTTGCCCCCAAACACGCAGCCCTGCCAGCTGGCGGTCGGGATGTTCGCCAGCGACGGGTAGGCCGAGATCGCGTCACCGCTCAGGTACGGCGTCAGGTCGACGGCCTTGGCCTCCAGCAGCTGCGGGATGGCAGGCAGCGTCGGCAGGATCGTGAACATGTCAGGCAGGGTGTCCCCCGCTGTGACGGTCGCGAACTTGCTGGCGTACTCCGCCGCCGGCACCACGGTGATCTCGAGATCGGAGCCGAGCGCGGCATTCATCCCCTGCCAGTACAGGTTCTGCTCGAGGTCGGGACGCAGCGAGGCGTTGAAGTAGGACAGACCAGTCAGCGGCTGCCCGTCACCTGGTGCGTCGGCGTACATCTGGACCCGGGCGGCCGGGTAGTTCGCGTAGGCGTCGGTGAGCAGCCCGGACTCGCCGGGGAAGTCCGGGGTGACTCCGTCGTAGCGGATGTAGTCCGGAAGCGTGGCGGTGCTGCCGTCGCCGGTCGCTGTGCCGGACCCGCTGGGGCCGCTGTTGCAGCCTGTCAATGTGCCCAGGCCCAGCAGGGCTGCGCCGCCGAGGGAGGCATGAAGCAGGCCGCGGCGAGAGAGGGTGGGTCCCATATCGGTGGCTCCTTTGTCGATGTATGGGTGAGTGCGGGGATGTGCAGAAGCAGGGAGGCCCGCGACGGAGACGGGATCAGCCCTTGACGGCGCCGGTGAGCACGCCCTTGGTGAAGTGGCGTTGGAGGAAGGGGTAGACGAGCAGGATCGGGACCATGGCCAGGATGAGAATGGCCATCTGGACCGATGGCTGAGCCGGCAGAGTCTCGGTAGCGGCGAGATCCGACTGCCCGAGCTGGCCGTCGTTGACGACGTACATCCGCAGCACCATCTGCAGCGGCCACTTGGACGGGTCGTTGATGTAGAGCAGCGCGTTGAAGAAGGCGTTCCAGTACGAGACGGCGTAGAAGAGCCCGACCACAGCGGTCACGGCCTTGGACAGCGGGAGCACGATCCGGGAGAAGATCTGCCACTCGCTGGCACCGTCGATGCGGGCGGCGTCGGTGAGTTCGGCCGGCAGGTTCATGAAGAACGCCCGCAGCACGATGACGTTGAAGCTGGAGATCATCGACGGCAGGATCAGCGCCCAGATGGAGCTCAACAGGCCGACCTGCTTAACCACCAGGTACAGCGGAATCAGTCCGGGTGTGAACAGCAGGCTGAAGAGCACGAACAGCACCAGAAACCGCTGCCCGATGAGGTTGGGTCGCGAGAGGCCGTAGGCCAGCAAGGTGCTCGTGGTCAGACTAAGCGCCGTCCCCAGCACGGTGACCACCACGCTGATGCGCAGGGCCTGCGCCACCACACCGCCGGCGAGCACTGCCCGATAGGCCTCAAAGGTGATCTGCTCTGGAATCAGGACGAAGCCGCCCTCGGCCTGTACCTGCGACCGTGGTGCCAGGCTGGTCGAAACGATCCCCAGGAACGGCAGCACCACCAGCGCGCAGACCACGAGCAGGACCACACCCTTGAGCACCCGCATCGGCCACGACGGCAGCGCTTGGCCGTTGTGCATACGTATACCACTCATCGCTGGTACACCCCCGCCTCCCCGAGTGCGTGCGCTAGTCGGTTCGCACCGACGACCAGCACGACCCCGACGACACCTTTGACCAGGCCCACCGCCGCGGCGACGCTCCAGTTCCCCCCGACGACGCCGTTGTTGTAGACGTAGGTGTCCAGAACCTCGGAAGCACGCTGACCGACTGCGTTCTGCTGGAGCAGGATCTGCTCGAAGCCGACCGTCAGCGAGTCACCGAGCTTGAGGATCAGCAGCAGCACGATGATGCCGCGCATCGCCGGCAACGTGATGTGCCATCCCTGGCGCGTCCGTGAGGCGCCATCCACGCTCGACGCCTCGTACAGCTGGGAATCGATAGTCGACAGCACCGCCAGGAACAGGATCGTGGCCCAGCCGGCGTCCTTCCAGATCACCTGGGAGGTGATGAGCCCGATGAACGCATCAGGGTTGGTGATGATGTCGAGCGTCTCGTAGCCGCGCGCACGAAGCCAGCTATTGATCATCCCGCTGCCTCCCAGCACGTGCTGGAAGACGGCCACCACGACCACCCACGACAGGAAGTGCGGCAGATACGTGATCGACTGCACCACTCGCTTGACCCGCTCCGACAGCAGCGAGTTCAGCAACAGCGCGAACGCGATCGGGATCGGGAAGACGAAGACCGTCTGGACCAGCGTGATGATCAAGGTGTTGACCAGGGCGCGGACGAACGCCGGATCACCGTTGACAAGCACCTCGAAGTTCTCGAAACCCACCCACGGACTGCCCGAGATTCCCAGGAACGGCAGATAGTCCTGGAACGCGATCACGTTCCCGAGCAGTGGCAGGTAGTGGAACAGAAGCAGCGCGGCGATCCCCGGCAGCACGAACAGCGTCAGGATCCCGTCCCGGCGCAGTCGGCTCACCCATCCAGATGAGCGCGAGCCCGTCCCGCGACCTCCCCCACCGGTAGCGCTAGTCACCTGCTGGTGGGTGCGACTGGTGGAGGCGGGTCGGCCCGATGTGGGCGCCTGAGGGTCAGCCGCTAGCCGCTTCATCTGCACCCTTCCTGGTGATGCGTCGTTCCCGAAGATGTGAAGAACCGGTTGTTTGAACCGGTTCACGAGTGGTAGTTTGAACCGGTCCAAAGATGTTTGTCAACCTCATGGCTTCCGGCTAGCGTTCCGGAGCGCGGAGCCTTGTTCCGAGGCGCAGGAGAGAGGTATGGCCGCACCAACGATCCGCAGCGTTGCGGCGCGAGCCGGGGTGTCCGTCGGCACGGTGTCGAACGTCATCAACAACCCGAGCGCCGTGCGAGCGCCGCTACGTCAGCGGGTGCTCGTCGCGATCGACGAGCTGGGATTCGTCCCCGATCGCCGGGCCCGGGAGTTCAGCCAGGGCCGCAACCGCGTGATCGGGCTGATGTTCATCGACGTCCACGATCCGTTGTTCGTCAACTTCGTCGACGGATTGAGCACGGTCGCCGCCAAGCGCGACTACCTCATCACGCTTGCTCCACCCAGCGGTGATGTCGCCGACCAGCAACGATTCCTCCAGACCTTCGAGAGCTACCGTTACGCAGCCGTCGTCCTCTCCCCTGGACGAAGCCTGATCCATCTCACCGACCACATCCAGCGCCTCCAGCAGCGCGGCACCGCAGTGCTGCGGCTCGGCCACAAGCCCGACTTCCCGGGGATCTCCGCTGTGCGCATGGATGAGGTCAAGCTCGGCAAGCTCGCGGCTGAGCACCTCCTGGCAGCGGGGCACCGCGACCTGGCCATCGTCTCCGCCGGCGGCGCGATCCGACGGAGCAAGGACCGCAGCAAGGGGTTCCACTCAGCGGTCACGCGCGTATCTGGGGCCCGTGTCGTGGAGGTCGTCGCCGACGACCTCAGCCCCGAGGCCGGGGCTACCGCATACACCAGGATCCGCAACACCCGCCCGGAGACCACCGCGGCGTTCTGCGTCCACGACCTGCTCGCCTACGGCTACATGCTCGCCGCCCAGGCTGCCGGTCTGCGCATCCCCGAGGATCTGTCGATCATGGGCGCCGAAGACCTCCCGGCCTCTCGTCTGGTGAACCCGCAGCTCACCTCGATCACCTCTCCAGGGACGGAGATGGGCGAGGCGGCCGCAACGATGCTGATCAATCAGCTTGAGTCAGGCTCGGCAAGCTCGACCGACGACCGGCTGTTCGAGGGTCAGATCATGACGCGCGGCAGCACCCTGCCGATCCCCGATGACAGGGCGGGGTGACGGTGACTAGCGTCGCGGCGCTGAGGTCCAACCCTCACCTAAAGACGTCGTCACAGTGACGCTGCGCATCCTCGCGGTGGACGCGCGCCAACACCCCGTCGACGTCGACCCGACCGAACCGCTGCACCTGACGCTCGCCGAAATCAGCGACGACGCCCCAGCAGTCGACCTGAGCATCACCACGCTGGAGCACCTCGACCCGATCTGGCACCGCCAGGTCCGGCCAACCGACAGCCAGATCAGTATCGACGACCTCCGCCTGTCCGGTGAGCAGGCCTACCTGGCCACAGCCACGCTCCCCGGCCAGCCTGAAACCACGACGTCGCACGGCTTCCGAACCGCGCCGGACGGTCCCTGGTCAGACGCCCACAGCATCTGGGCACCTGGCCGTCCGACATGGTGCTTGCTGCGCCGAGAAATCCAGCTGCCCGACGAGCCCATCGCCTGGGCCACACTCTTCGCCACTGCGGCCTCCCCGGAGCCGTACCGCCAGTACGTCCACGTGACCTCCATCAACGGCAGCGTCATCGGGTCCGGACCCACCCGCAGCATCGCCGACGAGACTCGCTTCGACGGCTTTGACGCCACCCCCTACCTGTACCCGGGGGCCAACGCGATCAACGTCACCGCCTGCACCACCCAGGGCCATCAGTTCCTGGCACGGCTCGTGGTCGCCTACCACAACGGCCTGAGGGTCGAGATCGGCACCGATACCTCTTGGCGTGCGCACTCCGCCGGCCGCATGTTCCACGCCGCCGGCGACCTCGGCACCATCTGCTACCAGCTGCCCGCCGAGAACCTCGACCTGCGGCGTTATCCCTGGGGCTTCGAGCGGCCCGGATTCGATGACACCGCCTGGGCCGAGGCGGAGATCAGACCTCCCCTGAAGGACCTGACACCTACACCGACGCAAAAGGTCGAGCACCACGCCGTCCAGCCGCAGACCGTCACCCACCACGCCGACGGCCGCGTTGTCGTCGACTTCGGCAGAACCTGGCTGGGAGGCCTTCGCCTTCGCACCAACCATGCGACCGGACCGATCACGATCCGCTACTCCGAGCGGCTCCACAGCGACGGCACTGTCCGCCACCAGCTACACAGCGGGAACATCTACGAAGAGACCCTCATTGCAGACGGCACCGACCGCACCGTGCAGCCATGGGGCATGCGCGTGTTCCGTTACGCCGAGATCATCGGCCTGCCGGCTCCTCCTGAGTCCACAGACTTGGCCGCCGTCGCACAGATCTACCCGCTCTCCCCCACCCAGGCCGCTTTCACCAGCTCCGACCCGATCCTCAATGAGATCTGGCAGCTGTCGGCCCACAGCATCCGCGCACTCAACGGCAACCTCTACGTCGACTCCTGGACCCGCGAACGACTCGTCTACGAGGCAGACGTCTACCTGCAGCAGCGCGCCCACCTGTGCCTCGGCCCGGACCCGTCCCTTGGCCGATACAGCACCGCCTACGTCGCACACAACCGCACCTGGCCCACCGAGTGGCCCTTCTACACCGTTCTCGCCTGGCACGACAACTGGATGCGCACAGGCGACACCAGCCACGCCTCGCGCATGTTCGACCAGGTACTCGACCTCCTCCCCGACAGGTACCTCGACCCGGTCAAAGGGCTGGTCACCAAACTTCCAGGGGAGAACTCCGCACTCGACGGTGACCTCGTCGACTGGCCACCCGTCGAACGGCACGGATACCAGTTCGGCCACGTCAACACCGTCGTCAACGCGCTCGCCGCTGCGGCGTACCAGGCTGCGGCCGAGCTCGCTGCGGCCACCGGTCGAACCGAGGCCGCTCGGCTCGCCTCGACCGCCTCGACGCTCAAGGCGAGCATCGGCACCTACCTCTACGACCCAGAGCACGGAGCATTCGTCGATGGTCTGGATCAGCGCGGGAACCGACTGTGCCACCACAGTGTCCATGCCTCGGCCTTCGCCCTATGGTCAGGAGTCGTCCCCCAACACCACAGCGACCAGATCGCCGCCCACCTGCAACGGCACGGCCTCGCCTGCAGCGTCTACGCCGCCGCCTTCGTCATTGACGGCCTGTTCGCCCACGGGAATGGACAAACCGCACTCGATCTGCTCACCAGCACCGGTACCCGGAGCTGGGCGCGCATGCTCGAGCTCGGCGCAGGAGCGACGATGGAGGCGTGGAACGAAACGATCAAGCCAAACCTGAGCCACTCCCACCCATGGGGAGCCTCCCCCGCG
This sequence comes from Actinopolymorpha sp. B11F2, assembly GCF_040195635.1. NCBI lineage: Bacteria > Bacillati > Actinomycetota > Actinomycetes > Propionibacteriales > Actinopolymorphaceae > Actinopolymorpha > Actinopolymorpha sp. B11F2. Next base: position 15,965 of record NZ_JBEFTX010000026.1, read on the forward strand.
TTCCTCGCCCTCGAGGGAGTGCTCGGGCTCCGGCCGCTGACCCCCGGATACCGCACCTTCTCCGCGCAACCGCAGCTCGGGCACCTCGACTACGCCTCAGGCGCACTACCAACAGTCGCCGGCACCATCGCAGTCGAAGCCCGACGGCGGGGTACCCACCTCCTCGTCGACCTCACAGTTCCCACCGGCCTAGAAGCGACGCTCCGGCACGAAGACGGCACCGAAGCCCTACGAGCTTCCGGTGGACATCACCAATGCCTCGTCCGCGCGGCCGCGCCACTGCGCTGAGACCATTCGTCCGCGGCGGGGACGGCGCCACGACCTCGAGCCAAGTAGCGTCCACCGCACGCAGCCAGACGACAAACACCGCGGTCACAGGCAGACAACGCACCAGAACGGAACATGCAGCACGTCCTGGTGGGTCGCCGCCGAACTCAATGACCGGCCCCGCAAAAGACACGACTACGCCAAGCCCGACGAACTCATCGGCCCGCTGCTGCAGGCATAACCCGTGGATACGCCACACGGGAGTGGCCGCCCGATAGCCAGCCGATCATAGGGGCAAGGGCTCGCAGTCAAGGGTGGGGCGCAGCCCAATCGCGTCAGCGACGCCGCAAGGCGCCCTTGACGGCGAGACCTTCCCCTCATCCTCCCCGATCGGGCGGCCACGGCCTTCTCCTTGACGCCCAAGCCTTTCTGACAGCGCACGCCCCAGATAGGTACGCGTGTCACCCACCAACCGGCGACCCAGCCCTTCCGTTCGCTACCCTCACCGCAACAAGCAGCCGTGTTGCGACCACCGCCAGAATCCGCCGATCTCCATACGGACACGGCCCGGTGGGAACGGTGCTCCTCTGATACGTCATCGCGGTGTTCGGGCGCCGTTCCCTACTGGACACCAGCGAACTCGGCCGATTGCCGAATAGCCTCTCTATGGATCAAGCCGCCGCTGACGCGGCACGACTGTTCAGGGACCCGTACTCATCGAAGACCTCCTGGGCAGGAGTCGCAAGGCCAGGCCGCAATCGTTCTCCGATGTCGAGCTTTGCAACCCTGCGACGGCACGAGATCCACCGGCAGGGCCTAGACCTTTGGTACGGACAAGCTGTCCGACCGACGGAAGGGGGCCCTCCAGCTACGGGTGCGATCTGCCACCTGCAACCACAGCCAGGTGATGTCTATCGCGTGGGCCGGTACTTCAGGTGCGTCACTGCCGGACCGGAGGCCACGTGGACGAGATCGAAGTCCAGGGCGCCAACTCCGTCGAACGGCCGTTCGCCGCCGCCTAGCGTTATCGGCGCGACGTGCAGCACCAGCTCATCCAGCAGCCCGGCCCTGAGGTATTGCCGCACGGTGCTAGCGCCACCGGCGACCTGCACGTCGCCGGCATCGGCCACCTTACGCGCCTGTTCCAGTGCCGCCTCAATGCCGTCAGTGACGAAGTGAAACGTCGTGCCGCCTTCCATCGGCAATGGCTCGCGCGCAGAGTGACTGAGCACGTACACCGGGGCGTGAAACGGCGGCTCCTCACCCCACCACCCGCGCCAGGACAGGTCCCACTCACCCCTGCCCGGGCCGAACATGTTCCGCCCCATCACGAACGCTCCAGTCGGGTTCGGGGTGCCGGTAAAGGGAGACGCGTCCAGTTCGGAGCCATGCCATGCCATCGTCCGCATCCCGCCCTCACCGAACGGGTTCTCCAGGCTCTGCCCCGGAGCCGCCATGCACCCATCAAGGGACACGGTGACATCGCACCTCACGATCCCCATCATTGCTCCCATCCTCGACGATCCTCGACGATTCCGGCCCTGAGCATGCCAGGCTCCGACCAAGCCCGAAACGAACCTCGAATCTAACGCCCCGGATCGACACAAGTTGATCTACAGCATGTCGCACAAGTACACGGAGTACGCATTAGAAGGGTTCAGCCCCGCCGGCTGCTGAAGACGCTCAGCTCGCAGCGAGCGACCGGTAACGTCGCGCCTCGGACTCGTCCGCATGGGGATCCTCCAGCGGAGGTACTCCAGTCGCAACGGTCGCCTTGGAGCCACCTTCCGTCGTGCCCGCCCGGCTTACTCGATCGGGTAGGCGACGTCACACACCTGGTCGTCGAGATGAGCAGTGCGTTGCCTGCCCCGTCCGCGCTGCACGCTCGGTGGCCGCGCCACCCCGTTCGGGATGCTGTCTAGCGCCGTCGGTACGCCAGCCATCCCATGGTGACGAACCACGCGTGCACCTGCACCGCGCCGATTCGCTGGACGAGGCCGGCGATGCCGTGTTCGGCGCCGTCGGCGGTGGGTTGGAACGTGATGAAGAATGCGACGAGTAGTGCCAGGGTGAGCGGGCTGCCGACCAGCAGCCAGGTCCCGAACCGCCGCCAGCCGGGGACGTGGCGGAAGTAGCGGCCAGCGATCAGGAAACCGACGATCGGGGTGCCCAGCGCCAGGAGGAAACCCAGCGTGTGCGGCATCATTGCTTCGAGGTTGAACAGGCCGCACATCACCTGACCTACACCGCTGCAGGCCAGCAGTATGAGGGCGGTCCGGCGCAGGTTGGTCCACTCCGCGGCGCTGGTGGTGCGGAACACGCCGATGAGGCCAGCGATCAGCATCAGACCGCTGAGGATGAATGCCGCGTTCATGTACGGGGCGGTGGCGCCCATGCCCAGCCCGCTGATCGGCTGGCTGATCGGCGAGTAATCGGTGAACCGGTGGTCGAACAGGGTGTAGCCGTTGCTCACGGAGCCGAGGACGAGCCAGGCCGCCGTGAAGAGAGCCGGACCGACCACGGCGCCGAGTGCGAGCCACCGCATCGGGGAAACGGATCGGTCGAGGATCTCATTGCGGGGCTCAGAAGTACCCATAAGTGGACTAGTCATGTTGTGACTATAGACCTCGCAGCAGCTACGCTCAATGGGTGTCCGCACCGCGCCGCTCTGTGCTTGCACTGGCCATGCTGTCGATGCTCAGCGAGGAGCCGATGCACGCGTACCGGATGCAGCAGCTGATCAAGGAGCGTCACAAGGACGACGTGGTCAACGTGAGCCAGCGCAACAGCGTCTACCAGACCATCCAGCGGCTGGTCCGCGACGGCCTCGTAGAGATCGCGTCCACCGAACGCGCCGAGAACCGACCGGAACGCACCACATACCGGATCACCGACGCCGGCCGGACGACAATGAGCGAGTGGCTGCGCACCATGCTGTCGACACCGGCGCCGGAGTACCCAGAGTTCCCCGCCGCACTCTCGTACCTGCCGAACCTCTCTCCCTCGGATGCGACCGCCGCGCTGACCGCTCGCATCGGCCGGCTAGAGCAACGACTGACCGTGCTCGACGGGGAGATCGCCAACGTCGCCAGGTTCCTGCCGCGCCTGTTCGCTGTCGAATCCGAGTACCAGCGCCAGGTGGTGGCGGCCGAGCTGACGTACGTCCGGAGCCTGGTGGAGGACCTGCGCGCCGAACGAATCACATGGCCGTTCGTGGACGGCGCGCCCGCCTGACCCGAACTCACCAGGCCGCGACCTGCAGGCGGCATTCGCATAAGCCCGACCACAGGACCGACTCGCCACGTCCGTGACCACGATGCCCAATCACCCTCATCTGCCGCGGAACGTGCGGGTCTCTCGTCTCGAGGGACGCCGACCTCCCCTCGTCGATGTCCGTATGGGGAACGGCGCCCGAACACCGCGATGACGCACAGAGGATCAGCGTTCCGACCGGGGCCGGGTTGTATGGGGATCCTTAACGACCAGACGACGACAGCCGGGACATTCGGCATCATGATCGGTTTGGCTTCTGCCAGATGGAGATGCTGGAGTAGCTCTCGCCGGTGAACTCTGCTTGGTCCCATCCGCCGTAGCGGTTCACCAGATCGAGCCCTGCCAGCTTGGCCATGACATCCATCTCGGAGGGCCAGACATAGCGGTGGTGACTCGTGCCTGAGCTGACCACCACGCCGTTCTCCAAGGCATAGTGGTGGCACAGTAGGCGTTGGGTTACGAGGTTGTAGCTGTTGAAGATGAGCTCGGTGGCGGTGGCGGTTGCGGTGGCGGTGGCGGTTGCGGTGGCGGTTGCGGTGGCGGTTGCGGGCACACGGTCTGACCTGGCGGGAGCTGACGCAGCTGTGGGACCCATACCTGGATCACGAAGTAGCCGCCTGGGCGCAGATGGCGCCCAGCGTTCTGGAAACAGGCGATCTGCTCGTCCTGGTGCAGCAGGCACGTGATCGCGTTGGCGATCAGGAAGACGAGCTGGTAGTCACGGCCGGGCGCGTCGGCCGTGGCCATGCTTCCCACGGTCACGGGCAGCTCGGCGGCAGGCATCGCGGCCTGGAGCACCTCGACCATCGCCGGCGACACATCGATACCGGCGACCGGAACGCCGCGTCGCGCAAGCGGAACCCCGATCCTCCCCGCGCCGATAGCGAACTCCAAGGCTGGACCGTTTCCCGCCAGCTGAGCGAGAAAGTCAATCATGGGAGCGGTGGATGCGGTCTCCACTGCCTCGTCCGGGCTCCAGTCGGCAGCGATACGGTCCCATCTCTCACGCTGTTCGGCACTCGATTCCATCACCTCGTTGGCCCCCTCGCCAGATCGCCATGATGGCGAGCGATACTCGCAAACGGGCATCCGGACTGGCCACTGAGTTTCGCGAACAGGTCAGAGGGTGTCCTAATCGGTGCGTCATATTGCGGGAATGCGTCACGATCTCGTTGATGTTGCGCGCCCGACGGTCGAGGCGACGGAGCGCGGTGACATCGCCGATTCCGTGGACCGTCCAGAATGCTCATGGCAGAGCAGCAGCCGCAGCGGCGCGTACGGGTGATGTTTGCCTGAAAGTGATGCGGCTCAAGATCTGATGGGCGCTCTTCCGCTCGCGGAGGTCAAGCAGCGGGATCATGCCGCCTAGTCACACGGCTACGGGCTTCGGAAGGAGCGACCCCGGTGGAACAGGTACACGCAGACAACGTGATCGAGTTCGGTGGCGTTTGTATCGACTGCGGACCGGATCAGTTTGAGAGCATGGTCGCGTTCTACGTTGCCGCGCTCGAGGCGGAGGTGGTCCACCACGAGGAGGACTAGGCTTCGCTCTGCGATCCACGCCGCACTTTCATCAACATTCAGGCCCAGGACTGGTACGTGCCACCTGTGTGGCCAGAACACGTGGCGGGGCAAACGAGGATGATCCACTTCGAGTGCGGCGGCGTTAGCGACATGGAGGCGGCGGTCGCGCTAGTGGTCCAGTCAGGTGGGATGGTCGCGCCGTACCAGCCCTACGACCGCGACCCAAGTCGGCTGGTCGTTGTGCTCGACCCAGCTGGCCATCCGTTCTGCCTCCTGGCCTCGTGAAGGTCGATCGGCGGTCGCCGGAGCATCCGAGCTGGGAGCCAAACCCGTCCGCCAACAGTGCGCGAATCCAGACATGCACGCACCCTGCACTGCCCGGCTGAGCATGGAACGGGCCGAGCAGGGCCCCGATCCACGGCTGAGCGAGACCTACGGAGCTGTGAGTGCCTCGGGTGGCAGTCCACCCAGACCAGGGTCAGGACATGGCGGCGCCTCCTTCCTTCCTACGCCACACGCTCGCCGAGCTGGGAACGTCCTGACCGGTCGTTCCCTCCGTCGCAGCGCCATGTTTCTGGTCGTGTTCCTCAGCGTCCTCCGCGGCTCGAACCTGCATGAAGACGCGCCACTTCTCGCTGGAGACACACTCCTCGGCCACGGCCGAAGCACGTCCGGATGGCCGGCGAGACAGGGTTAGACCGCCGCTGAAAGCAGCTGCCCGGACCGGTGGCGGGAGCAAAGGCGTGAGGTCGAGGTGGGTGTCCAGGTCGAGGAGGAACCGGCCGTAGGGGTTGATGTGTCCCGAGAGCAGATCAACGGCGTTTGGTGAGGTGGATGGTCACGGTGCTGCCAATCTCCTTGCCGAGGCGTTCGCGGAGTTCGGTCTTGATCGGGAGCTTGTGGGTTCCGTCTCCCATAGCCATGAACGACGCCTCGAACGGGTGGCCGTCCATGGTCCCGGCTACCTTGACGAGGCCGTGGGTGCCGAAGAACTCGGCGCTCCAGTTGGTGCGTACGTAGGTCCATCCGCCTTTGGCGTCGCTGCGTTCCACGACGGCGGTGAATGTGTGATCCAGTCGGGTGCTCATCGTGAATCCTCCTCGACCTGCTCTACGACCACGAACTGGTTTCCGTCGGGGTCGTCGAAGGTGAACATGGGTGGTACGCCGGGCCAGGCCAGCAGCTCGCCGACAGACACGCCGCCGGTACGCAGCGCGGCGTGCTCGGTGGTGGCGTCGGGTACCACGAACCTGATCCCGGTCTCCCGATTCGAGGTGGTCTCGCCGGTGGTCAGCGCCAGCGACACCCTGGCGCCAGGCGGTGCGACCTCGAGCCATCGCATGGCTCCGGCCATCCCGTCGAGGCGGACCTCGAAGCCCAGGGTTTCGCGGTAGAACTTCAGTGCCTGGTCCTGATCGGCGACAGCGATGCCGATCGTGCGTACGTCGGTGATGGTGGTCATGGGCTTTCTCCTTGTTCACATGGGTCATGCGGGGTTCGACGGATCGGTGCTCCCGTACATCAACGAACCGGGGGTGGTCAGCGTCCTGCCCGTCTCGAGCCACGTCTTCAGCCCGGAGAGGATCATCGGCCAGCCGCCGTAGAGCTCGGGTGGGGCGTTGCCAGCGAGCTGGTCGTGGGTCACGATGAGCCTGCACGCGTTGCCGACCGGCTCGATCTCCCACGTCACCCTGGTCGTGCCCTGTCTCTCGGCGTCGTCTGACCACAGCGTCCGCATGGACTGCACGAGTCGCCTCGGCGGATCCACCACGACGTTCTCACCTTCGGCCAGCGGGCGTTCCGCGCCGGGATGGTCGAGGGAGAATAACGAGCCCGTGGTCCAGTCCGAGTGGACCGAGGCACCGAAGTGGTACTTGGCCCGACTGGCCGGGTCGGTGATCGCGTGCCACAGCCGTTCGGGTGTGGTGTCGATGTAGATCTCGAACACCTTCTCCATGCCTTGCTCCAGGTCTCTCTTCAGGTCGGACAGGCCCGCCGACCATTCCTCGGTGTACTTGGTGATCCATCGGTCATGGACTTGCCGGATCGGCACGACGTTCAGGAAGTGGTGCTTCTCGCGGCCCCGCCGGCGGGCCACTACCAGACCAGCCTCCTCGAGGATGCCCAGGTGCTTGGCCACGGCCGGTCGGGTCATCTGGAACCGCGTCGACAGGGCAAGCAGGGTCTGCCCGTCCTGCTCAAGCAACGCGTCCAACAGAGCCCGCCGGGTCGGGTCGCCCAGCGCCTTGAACACAGGTTCCACCCCACCGAGGATAGGAAACCGTTTGGTTTCCTGTCAAGCCCGCACGCCCTGCCCCGGCAACCTCGCTGCGGACGTGAGAACCGGACCCAGGAACGCGTCGACACCACAGCCGTCCGCTGTAGACGAGTCCGCGGCCGGCCGGCTGCGGGGCGTCGATTCGCCGTCCAGCGGTGACTTCCGGTGCCACCAGGGTCGACGCAACATCTGCCAGCTGGTCTGGAAGACCGAGGTAGCGGAGAAGCGACCGGGATTAAGCCCTGCCCTGGGAGGTTGTCGCTGAACGCGTACCCGAATCGGCGGTCACCTGATCGAGAACCGGTGAGTCGCACCGCGGCGATGCTCGCCGACTGTGACCAGCGTCCGAGCGCTCTTTGCGCGGTCGCCCCGTATGCGGTCCTGGCGTGTAGACCGATCCATCAGAGCCGCGCTGCGATGCCGATGACAGGTCATCGATGCCCAGTCTCAGGCCATGGCCTTCGTCGGGTTCTCGTGTCGCCTGATCCAAAGGATGATGGATTCGTCGTCGGTTGTGAGCGTGAGCATGCCTTGATTCCCGGGGGGGTCCCCATCTGCGGCGGACAGATGCATCGTCGAAGACACCGCCGAAGTCACTTGCTCGCCACCACCTGAGTGGCCACGGTCGTTATCACCGATCATCTACTACGCGATGTCTTGGCCGGTGAGCGGCTGCGGCCCGGTGCCGACGTGCTGCTGCCCGTCCAGCTATCTGTTGGCTCGCCCAACAGGCCTAGTGTCCGGCCAGCTCAGCCACGACCGGCGCGAGCGCCTCGGCGAAGTCGGCGCCGAAGACGAAGTAGGAGAAGCCGATCTCCTCTCGTCGCCGCTGGATCTCCTCGGCGGCAAGGCGGAGACGCGTGTGGATGGCCGCTTCAGGGTCATCGGATTCGCGAACCCCGGCCACAACCGCCCCATCGCGCAATGGTCCCGCACCAGCGAGCCGGTCACCGAGGCGGGAGTGCCCCACCACTGACGGACATCAAGATACAACCACCACCATGCGGCGGTGCGGCGCCCGGTCATAGTGCCGGCACAGGTGACGAGCCGCAGCTCCCACGTGTTGGTCGCCTTCCGAATCTTGTCGTACGGCAGCTCGTCCTTGTTCGACCCGTTCCAGCCGCACAACCGTGAACCGGTACTTGGCGCCGGCCCGGTCGGTGACGGTGATGGCGTCGCCGGCGCGGAACTCGCGGAGCCAGCAGAACACGTCTGGCCCGGACTTCAAGTCGACGGGCGTCCGCGATCATCGCTGGGCCCCTCCGGGCGCCGACCTTCGGTGTACCAGCCGGCCTGGTTCGAGTCGTAGGCCGGCGTCTGAATCGACCCGTCCGGGTAGGTCCTCGAATCTGGTGGCGAGCACGGACATCGGCTCGCGCAGCCATATCGACAGAGTTACAACCTTGCTGATGTTGTTCAGACGTGCACTGACCGTCGAAACCGACGTGCGATGTGTCCTGGCCGCCTCTGGGACGCACGCGCAACGATCGCGTGCGAATAGGCGGAGCCGACGGTTCTACAGACCAACAGCACGACCCGCTCTGACCTCGCCCTACGCCTCTCCAGGCTCATACTGTGGGGCCGATTTGGAGGAGCTGCTCGCCCTCAGCGTCAGTGGACGTGTTCCCCAATCCCTCAAGAGCCTCGGCCGTACCAACGTCCGCGCCCTATGGGGTCCCCGTCAGAAGCCTGCGGTGTCCGACACCACCGGAGCCGGTCGCCGGGCCAGTGCGCGGGCGGACCAGATGCCTGATACCAGGCCGACGCCGGCCGCGCCGTTGACACCGAGCACGGCCCGTTCGGTCGCACTCGCCCGCGGGCCGCCCAGCGCCAGCAGCGCACCGGTCACGGATCCGTAAGCGGCGAGCTGGACACCGCGCCGGGATACCGTCGCGGCGGTGGCGATGGAGTCGAGCAGGAAACAGGCCTCGGCCAGGCCGGGGCCGCAGAGGACATGCGCACCCCACGGAGGTGTCCGGTCAGCCGCCAGGATGCCGATGCCGCAGTCCGCGGCGGCCAGCGCGGCTCCCGGTCCGGCCGAGACCAGCGCCACGACCCGTCCCTCGGCCTGGAGCTCCCGGATCTCCGCCGACAGACGGGTTCCGGACGAGATCATCCGCCCGGAGGAGAGTCGCCTGACCACTCCGGCGACGTTGCCCGCGATGAGGAGCTCACCTGCCGCCCGCGCGGCCGAGAGGAGGGCCCCCGCGAGCGGCGACATCCCTGGCTCGGCGGCGAGGATCGCCTGCAGGGTGCCGTGCCGGGTGAGCCCGAGCACGACCGAACCGGGTCGGCGTACCCGCCGGGCGGCCGTCTGTGCCGCCGCCGGGACGCCCGGTGCGACCGCGGCGAGCGGGCCGAGTGCCCAGACCCGACTGCGCCGTAGCACCCGTGGTGCTTCCGGTTCGAGTAGGACGCCGACCCTTTGACGTAGCCGGCCTTCGGTTTCGGTCGCGCCGTCCAGGGCGACGAGCGGCCCCGCGACGAACTGGGCGGTGTGGAGGACTCGAGCGTCGATCACCACGGTGTCGATCCGGTCGAGCCTGCGCAGCGCGTCGCCGTCGACGACGAGAACCCTGCGCTCACCGAGGACGCGGGTGAGTTCGGCCGCGAAGCATTCGCGGGTCAACCGCGCCGCTTTGGGCGCGCTGGCGGCCAGGAATGCGGCCGTCTGGCGTAGGTCGCCGGTCGCGGCGAATGCCGTACCGCCGGCAGCCAGACCGACCAGGCCTGCATGGTCGCCGTACCGTTCCACCGGTCCGCGCGGCAACGACGCCGGGCGCGGTGGCAGATGGATCGGCGCGCAGCGCTGCCGACCCGAGCAGAGCTCGGCCTCGCGCTCCTTCCAGACCCGGCGGCGAGCCTGGACCTCACCCACCAGTGCCATCCGGTGCGCGGCGTCGATGATCAGGCCGATCGGGCCCTGCGCAAGTCCCTGCGCGAGCGCGTTGACGAGCGCGAGGCTCATTTCGGCAGAGGTCCAGCCGAGCAGTGACTCGACCTGGCTACGCAGGCGAGGCGTGTGCTCGACAAGCGGAACGAGCGCCGCTATCTCGAGCGGCAGCCGCGCCGACCGGGCGATCTTGCCTGCCACGCTCACGCTGAGACCGGCCAGGTCGGCGCCGAGCATGATCAGCTGACGCTGCAGGGGTTCGACGTCGCCGGGGTGCTCGGGCCGCTCCAGGAACCTCTCGTCCGACATCTGGTGCCGGTCCTCGACGGCGTCGATGGTCGCGACTAGGGCTTCTATCGGTACGTCACCGCCGGCGAGGTCGACCACTACCCGGCCGAGGACCGCGTTGACGGCGGCCCAGTCGACTCCCGCCACCTTCCGGAGCGCCGTTTCGAGGTCCGAGACGAGAGCCTCGGCGTCGATCCGGTGCAGGCCGCGCACTTCGATGTGCGCGCGACCGCGCCGCACCCACCAGCGGCGGCTGTCCCGATTACGGCGTGCCGGCAGAGCGGGCAGCGGCGGCAGCGACGGGAAGGAGGGCAACGACGGTAAGGACGGGAGCAATCTCGACAGCGGACCGAACACCGACCACACCTCCTCGTCGTAGGCGCTGCCAGGCCGCCCGGCCGAGACCGCTACCTGTCTGCCTGAGAGAAACCCCGCGGAACGCCACAGCGAAACCACCCGGTCCGGGTGGTCCGTATGCTGGTCCGTCCCGAGTGGTCCGTCCGGGTCGCCGCCGTTCCGCGGTCAGGAAGCTCACGGTGTCGCGATCCGCGCGCGGCAGCGGCACCTCGAGCCGGTCGAGTAACCCACCGCCTCCCGGATGTCGTCGAGGAGCAACGACGCCAGATCGAGCGAGACGCCATTCCGGACGACGATTCGCATCACGATGGTGCCCTTCGGGTAGCGGTACGCCAGCACCAGCCAGCCGCGTTCCCGGTGCCGGTCGGACAGGTCGAACAGATCCCAACCCCGGCAGTCGTGGTCCGCGAGCCGCCAGACCACCACCAGCAACTCGGTGCGGCCACCACCTCGAAACGCCCCCCAAGGTCGGCAGGTACGACGCAACCCTGCGGCAGGCGCCCCGCACCCGAAGCCGCACCGACCCCGCCGCAGAGTTGTAGTACTGCAACAGCACATGGCCGCCCGGCCGGGAAAGTTGAGCGCGTACTCCGTCCGGATTCAGCACGCCGGCGGCCCGAGGCGCCGCCTCATCGCCTGTCCGAGGGATCTGACTGCGACACGGCCCTGGCTGATCCCCTCGTGTCCCTGCATCGGTGTGGCCGCGCTGTTGATGGGGGCACCTCCGGACGGGTCCGGCCTTCGCGGGCCGAACGCGGTGCGGGAGAGTCGAAGGTTTCGGGCAGATGAGGTAGGAGCCGTTGATGGCGACGTGTGAGGTGTGCGGGAACGACTACGCGGTGCCGTTCGAGGTGCACACCGCTGTCGGGAAGGGGTACGTCTTCGACTCGTTCGAGTGTGCCATCCACCTGCTCGCGCCGATCTGTGAGTACTGCGGGTGCCGGATTGTCGGCCACGGCGTCGAGGTCGACGGCCACTTCTTCTGCGGCGCGCACTGTGCCCGCTCATCCAGACTGCCGCACGCCGCGGAGATCCAAGACGCTGCCGGGACCCGACCCAACTGATCCGGGTCGACCCCAGACACCACACCACCGGGCTGAAGCAAGCCCACCACCGTCTCGATGCGCCGGGGCGACGCCGCTCCGTCGCTTCTTGGTGTCCTGCCTCCTGCCTGACGCGCTGTTGCCCAGGCGGAACCCCGCGGCGGGCCGCGTCGCGGGCCTCTACCCATGGCATCGGCGAGCGCGGGCACGCCAGCATGAAGTTTCATTCATGCCTAGACAAGCTGGTGGGAGTTGCTGCAGCTCGACGAAACGGCCGTTAACGTATTACATCACTGGTCATCGCCACACGGCGTTCTCGTGCAGTGACTCCGGCAAGGACGTTGGGCGGGCTTGCTATGGGTCTTTGGTCCGCACTCCCAGGGCCGGCACGTTTCCCGTGGCCCCACTCCAGCTCGATCCCTGGTGCTGGGCCGCGAACTGCACGGCACAGAAGGTCCGATAAAGGGGCGCCCGTGGGGATGGGACAGGACCGTCAGCGGTACGGTCGCAGGCACAACTCGGAACAGGGGTAAGAAGTGGAGGATTGGCCAGCTTCGACGTCCGGGTCGACGCTGCAGCCGGATGCGCAGCAGATGCTGGTCGAAACGGCTCGACGGGTGGTGGGGATGCTGGTTGCTGGCTTGGCGGGCTTTGATGCGGGCATCGCGCAACGCAACGCCTGGGAGGCGACGTGCGCTGATCTGCAACGCCTGCGGATTGACACTCACCCGAATGATGTGCGGCCGCCCGAGTGACCACTGCCTCGAGATGAGTGAGCTTCACGCGGCTCTGGTGGCCAGAGAACACGCGGAGTCTGATGTCCGCAAAGCCGTCGCCGCGCTGCTCGAACGTCCGCAGAACGTAGACGTGCAGGGGACCGTCAGGCTCAGCCAGATCAGGGAGAGGGTCGCCCGCATCCGCTACGCGACGGCGTTGCAGGCCGCCGGATGGGCGGTGCCGGAGGACTTGCTCGACGACGTACCCGACTGCCAGCGGCCGTAAGAAGGAAGTCTGCCTCCGGGTCTTACTCCGGCCCGGCCAACTACGCCGGCCACTGGTTCGGTCACCTCGCTGGCGCGCTACGCCCCTACGCTGTCCTGGATCTCGTCGGTGTTCTAACCCGGATGCACCACGGTTGCGGGGTGCATCCGGGCTTAATCAGAAGCATGTCCGCCGCGGGATTGCCGTCCCGCGGCGTGGCTCGTTACAGGCCTGCCTCGTGGTGACTTCTCACCCTGGGCCGAACCTCCGTGGCTGACTCCTACCGGAACGTGGTCGGGGTCGACACCCATGCTGCGACCCACAGCTACACCATCGTCGCCGCCCCGAACGGCGCCATGATCGACCGGGCCACCTTCCCGACGACCGCAGCCGGCCTGCGGCGCGCGTGACTGGATAGGACGCCGCACTGGCGGTGGCCTCGACGGCGCAGCTGCTCACCTTGACGAGCCTTGCCGCCAGCGCTTTCCAACCGAATGAGACGGCCCGCCCCCGGTGATGAGAAAGGGAAAGCGCTTCCGATGGATATGAAACTCGAAGTTGTCGTGATCCCGGTCGCTAGGTCAGCGAAAATCGGACCGTGAGTTGAGCCCGGTTGGCGGCCCAGCCCTCGCTACGGGGTGGCTGACGCGAAACCAGACTCCTCTTCACCCTTTACTGTATCCAGGCGCAGGCTGCCGGAGCGGACTTGAACACTCGTTCAGGAACTGCTCGGCCACTCCACGAGAGCGGTCACCGGCGACACCTACGCCCACGTCCTGCCGGACACGCCCGCGACACTGCCGAAGCCGCCGCCTTCATCGTGCCGCGCCGTCCCGTGAAGCCCACGCCGTCTGGCCTACCAGGGAAAGAGCGTCGCGCGGCGGGTCCACGCCAGATGCAGCGCTGCGGGCCGCGCACTTGAGGGCTGGAAGATTATGGAGGGCATGGCGTGGGGCATTCCACCGCCTCCGGCCATCGCCCGGAGCCGCCGCGGGACGGGCTCGAGGTGGCCGATCCCGGATCATCGCCTGGGGAAGTCACGCATGGGGCTCTCCTCGCCCACGCTTTTCCCGGATACGCGCCGGAGGTGTCAGGCTGTCGCCCGCTTCGGGAGCTTCCATCCGGGGCGGGGGAAGTGGCAGGTGTAGCCGTGGGGGTACTTCTGCAGGTAGTCCTGGTGCTCGGGCTCGGCCTCCCAGAAGTCGCCGGCCGAGGTGACCTCGGTGACGATTTTGCCTGGCCACAGGCCCGAGGCGTCGACGTCGGCGATCGTGTCCTCGGCGACCCGCTTCTGCTCGTCGCTGGCGTAGAAGATCGCCGAGCGGTAGCTGGTGCCGATGTCGTTGCCCTGCCGGTTCTTCGTCGAGGGGTCGTGCACCTGGAAGAAGAACTCGAGCAGCGCGCGGAAGTCGGTTTTCTCGGGGTCGTAGACGACTTCGATGGACTCCGCGTGGGTGCCGTGGTTGCGGTAGGTGGCGTTCGGGACGTCGCCGCCGCTGTAGCCGACGCGCGTGGACACGACGCCGGGCTGGTGGCGGAAAAGCTCCTCCATCCCCCAGAAGCAGCCGCCGGCGAGGATCGCCTTCTCGGTGGTCACGTCGGCTCCTTACTCTTCGTCGTGTCAGTGTTGGCATCACTCGTGAACAGGGTGCGGTATTCGGCGTACCCTGCGTTCTCCAGGTCGTCGAGGTGGATGAACCGCAACGACGCGGAGTTGATGCAGTAGCGCAGTCCACCCTTGTCGAGGGGACCGTCGTCGAAGACGTGGCCGAGGTGGCTGTCCCCGTGCAGCGACCGGACTTCCGTCCGGATCATCCCGTGGCCGACGTCTTCGCGCTCGACAACGTTCGTCTCGGCGATCGGCTTTGTGAAGCTCGGCCAGCCGGAGCGGCTGTCGTACTTGTCGACCGATGCGAACAGCGGCTCGCCGGACACGACGTCGACGTAGATGCCGGGCTCATGGTTGTCCCAGTAGGCGTTGGCGAACGGGCGTTCGGTGCCGTCCTTCTGGGTCACGCGGTACTGCTCCGGATCGAGCCGCGAAACGGCTTCCGGGTTCTTGTGGAACTGGGTCTGCTGGGGCACAGCTCTCCCTTCCCGGCCTTACGGCGCCAAGCTGGGACCAGGTGAAACGCACCTGGACGTGCAGACATACAGACACCCTACGGACCGGTTCTATTCCCCCGGCGGCCGCTTGCCGGCCGTTCTTCTTTGGTGAGGACCGGCTCTCGGTGATCAGGTCGAGCAGCGGCCGCAGGGCCCGGCTGAGGGTGTCGCGGCGTAGGTGACGATCGAGAGCGGCCCCGTCGGGCCGGGGTCGCGCAGCGGCACCTGGACGCACAAAGCCGGAACGCCAGGGTTTCGCTATACCGGGAGCCGGGTTGTCGCAAGAGACCATGTCGCAGACAGTGGCACCGCACTGACACGGTATCCGGAGATTCGGTGCCCTACGCGCGGTGACATGCCCGGGGACCCACAGGGGTCGTCGGGTCTTTGGCCCCGGGCGACGCGAGCCGGCGGGCCCCTGTTAGGTGGGGCCGAGCGGAACAGCCTGTCCGTATGACGGATTTCGACTCGCTGTCCATCAACACGATCCGTGGCCTGTGTATGGACGCGGTGCAGAAGGCGAAGTCGGGGCATCCTGGTACGCCGATGGGTATCGCGCCGGTCGCCTACACCCTGTGGCAGCAGTACCTGAGATTCGATCCCACTGATCCGATCTGGCCGAACCGGGACCGGTTCGTGCTCTCCGAGGGGCATGCGTCGGCGCTGCTCTGGTCGCTCCTGTACCTCACCGGCGTACGTGCGGTCGACCCCGACTACGAAGTGCTCGGCCCGGCGGTCACCCTCGAAGACCTCCGGACGTTCCGTCAGCTCGGCTCGCATTGTCCAGGTCATCCTGAATACCACCTGACGAGCGGGGTGGAGGCGACGACGGGACCGCTCGGCCAGGGCGTCTCCATGTCGGTCGGGATGGCGATCTCCGGCCAGTGGCTCGCCGCCCGGTACAACCGCAACGATGCCACGCTGTTCGACTTCGACGTCTACGCGCTGGCCGGGGACGGCTGCATGATGGAAGGCATCTCGTCCGAGGCGGCCTCCATCGCCGGGCACCAGCAGCTGTCGAACCTGTGCTGGATCTACGACTCCAACCGGGTGACGATTGAGGGGCACACCGACATCACGTTCACCGAGGATGTGGCTGCCCGTTTCCTCGCGTACGGCTGGAACGTCACGACCGTCGCTGATGCGAACAACCTGGACGCGATCAGGCGGGCCATCCAGTCGTTCAAGGCCGAAACCGCGCGGCCGACTCTGATCGTCGTCCACAGCCACATCGGGTACGGTTCGCCGCTCGAGGATTCACCGAAGGCCCACGGTGCGCCACTCGGTGCCGAGGCGGTGAAGGCGACCAAGCGAATGTTCGGGCTGCCCGACGACAAAGATTTCTACGTGCCGGACGGCGTACGCGACTGGTTCGAGGGCGGGATCGGCGCCCGTGGGCAGGCGACTCGGGCCGCTTGGGAGGCGACGTTCAAGGAGTACGCCAATGCCTACCCGGACCTGGCCGACGAGGTTGAGCGGATGCAGCGCCGCGAGCTGCCGGCCGGGTGGGACGCGGTACTTCCGGACTTCCCGGCCGACCCGAAGGGGCTCGCCACCCGGGACTCCTCCAGCCAGGTGCTCAACCAGCTCGCCGAGGCGGTGCCGTGGCTGCTCGGCGGTTCGGCCGACCTGGCGCCGTCGACGAAGACGTTGCTGCGCTTCGAAGGTGCTGGCGACTTCCAGCCCGACGAGCGCGGTGGCCGGAACCTCCACTTCGGCGTACGTGAACACGCGTCCGCCGCCATCGCGAACGGGATGGCGTTGACCAAGCTCCGGCCGTACTGGTCGGGATTCCTGATCTTCTCCGACTACGCCCGGGGCGCGATCCGGCTGTCGGCGTTGATGGAGGTGCCGGTCGTGCACATCTTCACGCACGACTCGATCGGGGTCGGCGAGGACGGGCCGACCCACCAGCCGGTCGAGCAGCTCGCGTCGTTGCGGGCGATGCCGGGGCTGTTCGTGTTCCGCCCGGCCGACGCGAACGAGGTGGTCGAGACTTGGCGGGTCGTCGGTGCGCTCCGCCACGAGCCGGCCGCCCTGGTCCTGTCCCGGCAGTCGCTGCCGACCCTCGACCGATCCGTGCTGCACGGGGCGGAGGGAGTCGAGCGCGGGGCGTACGTGCTCGCGGACCCGCCGTCAGGTGGTACGCCGGACGTCCTGCTGCTGGCCACCGGCTCGGAGGTGGCGCTCGCCCTCAGCGCACGGGACGAGCTGGCCGCCGACGGGATCGGCGCCCGGGTCGTGAGCATGCCGTGCTGGGAGCTGTTCGACCGACAGCCCCGGGAGTACCGCGACGAGGTTCTCCCACCGGCGGTCACGGCCAGGGTCGGGATCGAGCAGGCATCGACGCTGGGTTGGGACCGGTACGTCGGACCGGCCGGCGCCGTCATCGGCATGGACACGTTCGGTGCCTCGGCGCCATTGAAGCAGCTGCTGACGAAGTTCGGCTTCACCCCGGAACGGGTGACCGAGGTTGCCCGGGCACTCGTCGCCGAGCAGCCGCGCCGTGCCGGCACCCCTCAACCCACCGCGCCGCCACCCGCCGCGGGACCAGCCACCGCACCGCCGCCCACCGGAAAGGACCCCCAGTGACCGCAACCCAGCAGCTACACGCTCGCGGGCAGAGCCTGTGGCTGGACAACATCACCCGCCGGATGCTCGACGACGGCGAGATCCAGCACTACATCGACAGCTACTCGATCACCGGACTCACCTCGAATCCGTCGATCTTCGACAAGGCGATCGAGAGCGGCTACTACGACGACGCGATCCGCGCGTGCGCGGCACCGGACCGCTCCGACGAGGAGGTCTTCTTCGACCTGGCGATCGAGGACCTGCGGCGGGCCGCGGACCTGTTCCTTCCAATACACGAACGCACCGACGCCGTGGACGGCTGGGTGTCGCTCGAGGTGTCACCGCTCTTGGCGTACGACACCGACGCGACGATCGTGGCCGCCCAGAGTTTGCATGCGCGCGCGGCCCGCCCGAACCTGCTGATCAAGATCCCCGGTACTGCCGAAGGCCTGCCGGCGATCACCGAGACGGTCGCGGCCGGCATTCCCGTGAACGTCACCCTTCTGTTCTCCGCCGACCACTATCGCGCGGCCGCGCAGGCGTACCTCGACGGAGTGCAGCGGCGAGTCGACCTCAACCTTGACCCGGCGGTCGGTTCGGTCGCGTCGGTGTTCATGTCCCGGTGGGACGCGGCGGTGGCCGACCAGGTGTCCGCGCAGTTGAAGGACCAGCTCGGCCTGGCGGTCGGCCTCGACACCTACCGCGCGTACCGGCAGCTGCTCGACTCCGACGAGATGCAGCGGCTGCTGAATGCGGGCGCGCGGGCACAGCGCCTGCTGTGGGCGAGCACCCGGACGAAGGACCCGGCCGCGTCGGACACGTTGTACGTCCACGGGCTCGCGGCGACGTTCACTGTCAACACCATGCCGGACTCGACGCTGGAGGCGTTCCACGACCACGGCGAGGTCGGGGAGCCGATGCCCGCCGACGGCGGCGAGGGCGACCTGATGCTGGCCCGGTTCGCCGACGCCGGGGTCGACGTACACGCGCTCGCCGAGCGACTCCAGCGGGAGGGTGCGAAGGCGTTCGTGGCAGCCTGGAAGGACCTGCTGGAACGGATTTCCACCCAGCGCACCGCGCTCACCTGATGCACTGACAGCTCGACGCCGACACGTCGATTAGCGACACCCGCCGGCCGGCGTACACCATCACCGGAGGAGCGACCGATGCCGACCACTCCACTACGTGAACGACCCGCCTGGAAGGGGCTCGAGCAGCACCATGCCGAGATCGGCCCCCGGCACCTACGTGAGCTGTTCGAGATGGATCCGGATCGGGGCGAGCGGCTGACCGCCGAAGCCGCCGGCATCTACCTCGACTTTTCCAAGAATCGAGTCACCGACGAGACGCTGCGGCTGTTGATGCAGCTGGCGGAGGAGTCCGAGCTGGAACGCCGGCGCGACATGATGTTCGCCGGAGAGCCGATCAACACCTCCGAGCACCGGTCGGTGCTGCATGTCGCGCTGCGGATGCCGAAGGAAAGCTCGCTCGTCGTCGACGGGGTGGACGTCGTGGCGCAGGTGCACGAGGTATTCGACCGGATGGCCGAGTTCGCCCGGCGGATCCGCTCCGGCGAGTGGACGGGCCACACCGGCAGGCCGATCAGGAACATCGTCAACGTCGGCATCGGTGGCTCCGACCTCGGCCCGGTGATGGCGTACGAGGCGCTGCGCCACTACAGCAACCGCGAGTTGACGTTCCGGTTCGTGTCCAACGTCGACGCCACGGACTTCGTCGAGGCGACCCGCGACCTGACCGCGGAGGAGACGCTGTTCATCATCTCCTCGAAGACGTTCGGCACGCTGGAGACGCTGACCAACGCGCACAGCGCCCGGGACTGGGTGGTCCGCGAGCTCGGCTCCGAGGACGCGATCGCGAAGCACTTCGTCGCGGTGTCGACGAACGCGGAGAAGGTCGCGGCGTTCGGAATCGACACGCAGAACATGTTCGGCTTCTGGGACTGGGTGGGCGGTCGCTACTCAATGGACTCGGCGATCGGCCTGTCCACGATGGTGGCGATCGGCCCAGTGCAGTTCGCGGAGATGCTGGCCGGTTTCCACGAGATGGACGAGCACTTCCGGACGGCACCGCTCGAGCAGAACCTTCCGGTGCTGATGGGGCTGCTCACGTGCTGGTATGTCAACTTCTTCGGAGTGCAGAGCATCGGCGTGATGCCGTATGACCAGTACCTCAAGCGGTTTCCGGCCTACCTCCAGCAGCTCACCATGGAGTCCAACGGCAAGCATGTGACGCTCGATGGCCGGTCCGTCGACTACGACACCGGTCCGGTCTACTGGGGCGAGCCGGGCACGAATGGCCAGCACAGCTTCTACCAGCTGCTGCATCAGGGCACCCGACTGATCCCGGTCGACCTGATCGGCTTCGGCCGGAGCCTCAACCCGCTCCGGAACCACCATGACCTGCTGACCTCGAACGTATTCGCGCAGGCGCAGGCACTGGCGTTCGGCCGGACCGAGGAGGACGTACGCGCTGAGGGCACGCCGGCCGACGTCGTGCCCCACCGGGTGATGGAGGGGAACCGGCCGTCGAACGTCCTGCTGACCAAGGAGCTCACGCCCCAGCTGCTCGGAGCGTTGGTCGCGCTGTACGAACACAGCGTCTTCACCCAGGGGACGATCTGGGGCATCGACTCCTTCGACCAGTGGGGGGTCGAGCTCGGCAAGGTCCTGGCCACCCGGATCGCGCCGGAGCTGGAGAGCGACACCGAACCCGAGCTCACGCACGACTCGTCCACCAACGCCCTGATCCGCCGCTACCGCGCGATGCGCACCTGACCGAGCACCACCCGAGCCGAGGGGGGACCAACCATGGCCACGGACAGACCCATGCAACTGGGCATGATCGGGCTTGGCCGGATGGGGGCCAACCTCGTCCGCCGGCTGACCCGCGACGGCCACCATTGCGTGGCGTACGACCGCAACCCGGCCACCGTGGAAGCGCTGGTTGCCGAGGGCGCTCGCGGCGCCAGTTCCCTCGAGGATCTCGTGGCCCAGCTGGACCGGCCCCGGGCGGTCTGGATGATGGTCCCCGCCGGCGTCGTCCAAAACGTCCTCGACCAGCTGGTCGGTCAGCTCGACGGCGACGACATCGTCATCGACGGCGGGAACTCCTACTACCGCGACGACATCGCCCGGACGAGACAGCTGGCGGAGCGGCAGCTGCACTACGTGGACTGCGGGACCTCGGGTGGCGTGTGGGGCCTGGAGCGCGGCTACTGCCTGATGATCGGCGGCGAAAGTCGCACGGTGGAGTGGCTCGACCCGATCTTCGCCACCATCGCTCCCGGCAGCGGGAGCGCCGCACTCACACCGGGTCGGACCCGCGACGGGACCGCGCCGCAGGGCTATCTCCACTGTGGCCCGAGCGGTGCCGGGCACTTCGTGAAGATGGTTCACAACGGTGTGGAGTACGGCATGATGGCCGCAGTCGCCGAGGGACTGTCGATTCTGCGGCACGCGAACATCGGCGAGAAGGGCCGCCAGGTCGATGCAGAGACCGCCCCGTTGCGCGACCCGGAGGCCTACCAGTACGACCTCGACGTGGCCGAGGTTGCCGAGGTCTGGCGCCGTGGCTCGGTTATCCAGTCCTGGCTGATCGACCTGCTCGCCGAGGCTCTGGCCCGTTCCCCTCAGCTGGACGGTTTCGCCGGTCGGGTCTCCGACTCCGGTGAGGGACGGTGGACAGTGATCGCGGCGATCGAGGAGAGCGTTCCTGCCGCGACTATCACCGCCGCATTGAACGAGCGGTTTGAATCCCGCGGGCTCGGCCAGTTCGCCGACGCCGCGATGTCGGCAATGCGCGCCGAGTTCGGCGGCCACGCCGAGAAGAAAGACTAAAGGCCCATGCAGCACGAGCTCGAAGTCCTCACCACTCCGGACGCGGTGGCCGCAGCGGCCGCTGACATCGTGGTCCAACGCAGCCGGGCGGCGATCATCGACCACGAGCGGTTCACGTTCGCGGTGAGCGGCGGCCACACCCCGTGGGCGATGTTCGCCGAACTCACCACCCGGGACCTCCAGTGGGAACGGATCGTGATCTTCCAGGTCGACGAGAGGGTCGCCCCGGACGGCGACCCCGCCCGCAACCTGACCCACCTGCGCGCCAGCCTGGGACGGGCGCCGGCCGAGGTGGTCCCCATGCCGGTGACCGACCCCGACCTGGACGCCTCCGCCGACCGGTACGCCGGGCTGCTGCCGCACCGCTTTGACCTCATCCATCTCGGTCTCGGACCGGACGGGCATACTGCATCCCTCGTCCCCGACGACCCGGTGCTCAAGGTGACCGACCATCTGGTCGCGGTCACCGGCGACTACCAGGGCCATCCGCGGATGACGCTCACCTATCCGGCACTCGCTCGGGCCGACCAGCTGCTCTGGCTGGTGACCGGGGCGGAGAAACAACCGGCGTTGGCGAAGGTGCTCGCCGGTGACGAGTCCATCCCGGCCGGCCGGGTCGAGGCGCGGGAGTCACTCATCGTCGCCGACCGTGGAGCCTCGGGCTCATGACCGGGCAGGCGAGCCTGCGTGTACGGGGGAAACGGCCGCCGCGGAAGCCGGCACGGGTGTCAGCGGCTCGGTCCGCCGATCGTACGGTGCTCGACCGAGTCTCCGTGTCCGATGAGGATTTCTGCTACCAGGTCGGGCGGGAACAGTCCGTGTTCTACGAGTCCCGGTGTCGCGGCCAGCCGTGCCGCGAGCCGGGCGGGGTCTCCGACGTCGCCGTGGTAGTCGGCGATAACGCCGCCGTCGGGGCTGCGCGGCACGTCCCGGAGTGCCACCGGGGCAAGCCGGCGCAACGTGGTCGGCAGGCCGAACTCCAGCAGCTCGACCGGGATCGGGGGATGCAGTGCATCCACCGGCTTGCGCGAGTCGGCGATGACAACGAACCGGGTAGCCGCGGCGGCCACGATCTTCTCCCGGGTGTAGGCAGCGCCTCCCCCCTTGACCAGCCAGCCGCCGGGCGCGATCTGGTCGGCGCCGTCGATGGTGAGGTCGAGATGGTCGAGGGTGCCGAACGCCTCGACGGTGAGCCCCAGCTCCTCCGCGGCCTGCCGGGTACGCGGAGACGACGCAACGCAGCGGATCGACTGTCGGCGCCGGGCGAGCGCCGGAAGCAGGTAGGCCACCGTACTGCCAGTGCCCAGACCGACCGTCATGCCGCCGGCGACGAGCTCCGCGGCCGCCTCGGCCGCCAGCCGCTTCTCCCGCTCGGCACGCTCCCGCTCGGCGCGCACCCGTTCGGCCCGCTCAGCACTCACACCGGCAGAGTCTCCCCGATCCCGCAGTGCCACACACCCACGGTTGCGCCCGGACCGTCCACCAGGGGAGGACCGCCCACGAGAGGAGAGATGGCGATGACCCTCGGCTACCGCAGGCCCCTGTACCTCCTGGCGTTCGACCATCGAGGATCGTTCGAGCGTGACCTGTTCGGCGCCAGACCACCGATCCCGCCGGCCGTACGCGACGGGATCGTGGACGCCAAGAACATCATCTACGAGGGGTTCACCCGGGCCGTCGACCACGGGGCACCGCCCGACGCGGCCGGCGTCCTCGTCGACGAGGCGTTCGGCACAGAGGTGGCCACAGCTGCCCAGGCGGCCGGCCACCTGCTCGCGATGCCGGTGGAGAAGTCCGGCCAGGCCGAGTTCGACTTCGAGTACGGCAGCGAGTTCGGTGCGCACATCGAACGGTTCGACCCGACGTTTTCGAAGGTGCTCGTCCGCTATAACCCGGAAGGTGACCAGCAGGTCAACGCCCGCCAGAACGACCGGCTCGCCCAGCTCACCAGGTGGTTGCACGACAGCGGCCGGACGTTCCTGTTCGAGCTGCTGGTGCCCCCGACCGACGACCAGCTCGCCCGGTGCGATGACAGCCACGAGTGGTTCGACCGCGAGCTGCGACCCTCGCTCGTCGTCGCCACCATCGGCGCCCTGCAGGAGGCCGGAGTCGAACCGGACATCTGGAAGATCGAGGGACTGGAAACCCACGACGACTGCGCCCGGGTCGTGGAGCAGGCACGGTCCGGCGACCGCGATGACGTCAGCTGCGTCGTCCTCGGGCGCGGCGCCGACGAGGCCAAGGTTCGCGAGTGGATCCGCATCGCGGCCGGCGTACCCGGGTTCATCGGCTTCGCGGTCGGCCGGACCCTGTGGGAGGACCCGCTGCGGGCCTGGCTGGCCGCCACCGTCACCGCGGACCAGGCTGCGGCCACGATCGCCGACCGGTACCGCGAGCTGATCGACCTCGCAGTCACCACGTCCGGTGTCATGGCAGGGGTGCGGCCATGAACGCCGGTACTCCACCGATTCGGCTGCTGCTCGCCGACGTCGACGGCACCCTGGTCACGGGCGACAAGATCCTCACCGACCGGACAGTCGACGCGGTGGGACGGCTCTACGACGCGGACATCCTCTTCGCGATCACCAGCGGCCGCCCGCCGCGCGGCATGGCCATGCTTGTCGAGCCGCTTCGCGTCACAACGACCATCGCCGGGTTCAACGGCGGCATCTTCGTCCATCCGGACATGTCCGTCATCGAGCAGAGGACCATCCCGGACGAGCTCGTTGCACCCGTCACGGCGCTGCTGGAGGCATACCACCTGGACGTCTGGCTCTATCAGGGGACGGAATGGTACGTCCGTGACGCGAACGGCCCGCACGTAGCGCGCGAAGCCTGGACCGTGCGGTTCCCACCCACGGTCCTGGACCACTACGGCGACCAGCACGACGTCGCCAAGATTGTCGGCGTCAGCGACGACCTCGACGCGGTGGCCGCCGCCTCGAAGGCCGCCGACGCGGAGTACGGCGACCACGTGTCCGCGGCGCGTTCCCAGCCCTACTATCTCGACGTCACCCATCCCGAGGCCAACAAGGGCGGCGTGCTGGCGTTCCTGTCCCAGAAGTACGCGATACCGCCGCAGGAGATCGCCACCATCGGCGACATGCCCAACGACGTCCTCATGTTCGCCCATTCGGGTCTCTCCATCGCGATGGGCAACGCGAGCCTCGACGTGCAACGGGCCGCCCGCCGGTGCACCACAGCCAACTCCGATGAGGGCTTCGCGAACGCCGTCGAACGCTACGTGCTCCCGACGGCCGGCGGCGGTACCAGTCCTCGGTCGGACACCACGACCAGGGCCACGAGTAGGAAAGGCGGGCAATCAGATGGGACGTGAACGAATAGACGCAATGGTCATCTTCGGTCCGACCGGTGACTTGGCCAAGCTGCAGACCTACCCCGCCCTGGTCAGCCTGGTCGAGCGCGGGGCTCTCGATGTCCCGATCATCGGGGTGTCACACCGCAGCGGGTGGGGGGCCGAGCAGCTCCGTGAGTACGCCGCCGAATCGCTGCGGCACAACGGCATCGACCCACAGAGCCAGTCGGCGCAGCGGATGCTGGGGCTCCTCGAGTACGTCAACGGCGACCTCAACGACGACGCCACCTACCAGGAGATCGCCGACCGGCTCGGCTCCCGCCAGCGCACCCTCTTCTACCTGGAGGTCCCGCCGCAGCTGTTCGGCCGGATCGCGAACGGGATCGCGTCGGTCGGTCGTGACCGGGACGCTCGGGTCATGGTCGAGAAGCCGTTCGGCACCGACCTCCCAAGCGCGCAGGAGCTCAACGCCACGATGCACAAGGTGTTCCACGAGGACGCGATCTTCCGCGTCGACCACTGGCTCGGCCTCGAGCCGGTCGAGAACATTCTGTACGTACGGTTCGCCAACTCCATCATCGACCCGCTGCTCAACAACACATTTGTCGAGAGCATCCAGATCACGATGGCCGAGGACTTCGGCGTCGCGGACCGGGGCCGGTTCTATGACCGGGCCGGCGCGGTCCGCGACGTGCTGCAGAACCACCTGCTGCAGCTCCTGGTCAGCGTCATCGCCGAAGAACCGAGCCAGGGGGTCCGGACCTGGCGGCACGAGCGGACCCGGGCGATGAAGGCCCTGCATCCCCTGTCACCGAAGGACGTGGTGCGAGGCCAGTACGACGGCTACCGCGACGTAGACGGTGTGGCACCGGACTCCACGGTCGAGACGTTCTTCGCCGCCACACTGACCTCCGACTCGGAGCGGTGGGCCGGCGTGCCGATCTCGATCCGGGCCGGAAAGTGCCTCCCGGTGAGCGCGTCCGAGGTCACGATCAAGTTCCGCCAGCCGGAGCACAATGTTTGCGGCCTGGAGTCCTTCCACGCCATGAACGACCTGCGGTTCCGGGTACGCCCGGAGACGGCGGTCTCGCTCACGCTCGCCGGCAAGAAACCCGGCATCGCGGCGCAGGCCCAGACGGAGGAGCTCACTTTCGCCCAGCAGCCCGGCTCCGACCCGCGGCCGTACGACCGGCTGATCGGCGCCGCCCTCGAAGGAGAGGACTTCTACTTCGCCCGCGAGGACTCCGTGGAGGCCGCCTGGCGGATTGTCGACCCGATCCTTGGCGATGTCGTACCCCTGCATACGTACGCACCGAGCACCTGGGGACCGCAGGAGGCGGCCGACGTCCTCCCGGCCGGCACCCGGTGGCACGACCCGGCTGTCTAAGCCGGCCTCGGTCCGGCCGGTGGTTTGCGGAGAACGGTCCTGGCGGACGTCCTCGACACAAAGGCAGAAACAGAGAGAAACAGAGAGGAGACGGAGGCATGGACCCGGACAACCCACCCCGCCGCGTGGTGATCATCGGGGGTGGCTTCGCCGGCCTGGCCGCCGCCCGCGCCCTACGTCGCGCCCCGCTCTGGGTGACGGTGGTCGACCATCACCTGTTCCAACCGCTGCTCTACCAATGCGCCACCGGGATCCTGTCGGAGGGACAGATCGCCACCCCGCTGCGGGAGGTTCTCCGACGCCAACAGAACGTCGAGACCCTCCTCGCCGAGGTCGTCGACCTCGATCCCGCCCGGCGGCAGGTCATCGCACTGCGCCCCGGTGGGACCCAGATGGAGATCCCGTACGACGACCTCGTGGTCGCCGCCGGCGTCTGCCAGTCATACTTCGGCCACGACGAGTTTGCGGCTCACGCGCCCGGCATGAAGTCGATCGCGGACGCCCTCACGATCCGGCAGCGACTGTTCGGCGCGTTCGAGCAGGCAGAGTCGGCCCCTACCCCGGAGGAGCGCCAGCACCGCCTGACCTTCGCACTCGTCGGGGCCGGGCCGACGGGGGTGGAGCTAGCCGGCCAGATCCGTGAGCTCGCCACCCACACGTTGCGCAACGAGTTCCGTCTGAGCCACCCCGAGGATGCCCGCGTCCTGCTGTTCGACGGTGGGAGCGAGCCGCTCGCCTCGTTCGGCCCGAAGCTCTCCGCGCGGGCCAGGGACACCCTGCGGCGGCTCGGCGTCGAGCTGCACATGCGTGCCCTCGTCACCAGCGTCGACCAGGACGGCCTGACAGCGCGCAAGGAAGACGGCACGGAAGTCCGCCACGACGCGGGCACCGTGCTGTGGACTGCGGGCGTGGCCGCTCCGCCCCTCGCCCACGCGATCGCGCGGGCCACCGGAGCCGAGCAGGACCGCTCCGGGCGGATCAGGGTAGAGCGGGACCTCACCATCCGCGGGCATCCGGAAATCTCCGTGGTCGGCGACCTCATGAGCGTCGACCGACTGCCTGGCGTCGCGGAGACCGCCATGCAGGCCGGTCACTACACGGGTGCCCGCCTCCGTCGGCTGGCAGAAGGGCGCGCCGACAGTCGCCATCCGTTCCGGTATCGCGACCTCGGCTCGGCTGCCTACATCGCCCGTGGCCAAGCGGTGGTGGCGAGAGGGCGGCTACGCTGCGGTGGGTTCATCGGCTGGCTGCTATGGCTCGTCGTGCACATCGCCTTCCTCACTGGCTTTCGCAACCGCCTCATGGCGGTCGCGACCTGGCTGGTGGCGTTCACCCGGGAGGTACGCCCGGAGCGGGCCTTCACCACCCGCGAAATCGACGCGGCCCGCGACATATACGCGGTCATCGCGGCGAGCCAGGCGGGGAAGCCGGCGCCATCGGGCGCAGACGAGGAGCCCGGTCTGGGGACCGTGCCGCGCCAGGTGACGTCCGAGCACGGACGGGAAGGCAAACCGACTGGCGCCGCGAAACCCGATGCGGGAAAACATGATGGTCCACCGGGATCGTCCTTCGGACGGCGCGGAAGCTCCGGGCTGGACGCGGGTACCTGAGCGCTGTGCCGGCCCGCGCCTTCGACTTCCCTTCGGCCGGGTGGCAACCAACCGCCGGCGACGACGTCACCGACGGTTCCGGTCGGCGCGGCTCGATGTTCCAGTATGGCCAACTGGTGGTTCGCGCAGAGTTTGTGCGCCACGCCGTGTACCACCTGAGGACGAAACCCTGCTTGGCCGGGTCACATGCCTGCGCGGCAGAAGCCGGCAGGGCGGGATCGGTCAGGGTGCGCGGCGAGGCCTTGGACGCGGAACGGCCCAGGCCTCCAGCGCCTGATCGAGGGCGAAAAGTGGTCAGCGTTCGGAAACGTCGTTGACGAGGTGCACCGGCACAAAGCGCCCGGCAGCGCTCAGCACAGCGGCGTACCTCACCCGACTGACACGCGCCCGGACAAGCGCGACGCCCCTGCCCATCACCGCATCACGCCAAGCGGCACCAACTAGTGCCTCGTCAAGGAACTGAGGTGTGTCAAGGATTTTGGACAGGTCCTCGTTGTTGATCATGCAGCGGGTGCTGCGGTTTCGAACTCGGTGAGGGCTTCGTGTGGGGTGCGGTAGCCGAGCGTGGAGTGCAGCCGTTGCCGGTTGTAGAAGACTTCGATGTACTCGGCGACGGCGAAACGTGCCTTGGCCTTGGTGGTGAACTTTTGCCGGTGGTACATCTCGTTCTTCAGGGCAGCGAAGAACGACTCGGCGGCGGCGTTGTCCCAGCACACGCCGGTCCGTCCGACGCTGGTGCGGATGCTTTTGCCCTTGCAGTATTGGCGAAACTCGGCCGAGGTGTACTGGGCTCCGCGATCGGAGTGGAAGATCACTCCTGGTCGTGTGTGTCCGGCTTCTGCGGCCATCGCCAACGCGTCGGTGACCAGGCCGGTGCGCATGTGGTCGGCGATTTGCCAGCCGACCACCATCCGGGTGGCCAGGTCGATCACGGTGGCCAGGTACAGCCAGCCCTGGTCGGTGGCGAGGTAGGTGATGTCACCGACGAGCCGCTGCCCGGGCGCGGCGGCGGTGAAGTCCCTGCCGATCAGGTCCGGCGAGTCTTCAGGCTGCTCACCGGGCAGGGTGGTGCGTTTGTACGCACGTGGCTGCACAGCCCGCAGCCCGAGCTCGCGCATCAGGTCCGCGACCAGCCCGACCGAGCATTCATGGCCTTCCCGGTTCAACTGTGCGGCCACCCGACGGCAGCCCGAGGTCTGCCGCGAGTCATCGAAGATACGGCGTACTTCGACGGCCAGCTCGCGCCGACGGGCCTGGGTCGGGGTCTCGGTCCGGTTCCGCCACGCGTAGAGGCTGGACCTGGGCACGCCAAGCTGCCGGCACATCCACGCGATGGGGTAGGTGGCCTTCTCCGCCTCGATCAACGCACACCGCTCGGCTACTGCGGCGTCCGGGCGAAGAAGGCCGCGGCTGAGATGTGAATCCCCACCACCGTTAGCCACCGCAGGCGTGCAGGAATGGCGTCGGGGCTTGCCCTCGACGCCTCGTGTGCGCAGGTTTCTGGTCCGGAAAGCCGGGTCGGTCAGGTGGTGGCGGGTTCGATGTGGACGTTGACCCGAGGGCTTCGAGTTGCGCGACGAGCCGGTTCGTGCGGTGCTCGACCGAGTAACGGCGGGCTGCCCAGTCGGGGCCGAGCTCGAGGTAGGGCACCTGGTCGGTGACGATGTGCCAGAACGCGACGAGGATGTCGTGACGGGTCGCGCCGATCGCCTTGGCCGAGCCACGCCGTCCACGGATCTGGGCGTGGTGGGCGGCCAGATAGGTGCCCTTGCTACGGGCAGCAGCCTGCGCCGCCTGGGTCAGCGCTTTGCGCAGCCACTTGGAGCCGGGTCGAGTCGCGCCGGCGAACTGTTTGCCGCCGGAGGAGTTGTTGCCAGGACAGATGCCCGCCCACGACGCCAGATGCGCAGACGTGGGAAACACGCTCATGTCCCAGCCGCACTCGGCCAACAGCACGTGCGCGGTGTTTGGTGCCACCCCGGGGATCGTGCACACCAGCTCCACCAGGCCGGCGATCGGTTCGAGGACGGCGACGATCTTGGCGTCGAGGGCGGCGAGCTGCTCCTCCAGGGTGTCGATGTGAGCGAGCAGCCTGGCGACGAGGACGCCGTGATGGTCGATCCGGAACCGGTTCGCCACTGCCTCGACCAGCCGGTCGGTCTTCGACCGCAGCCGTCCCTTGGCCAGCCCGGCCAGCTGCACCGGATCGGTGATGCCGGCCAGCAGCGCGGACAGGATCGCCCTCTGAATCGCCCCGGGTCTGATGGAGGCTCTCAATCCATGGAGGATGAGAGTCATGGCAGCACCTAGGAAGTACCCGGACGAGTTGCGTGAGCGCGCGACCCGGATGGCGGTCGACGCGAGGAACGACCCGGCCACGCGGGCGGGTGCGATCCCGCGGATCGCTGAGCAGTTGGGCATGCACCCGGAGACCCTGCGGGGCTGGGTGCGGCAGGCTGAGATCGACGACGGCACGCGGCCTGGCACGACGACCGCGGACGCTGAGCGGATCAGCCAGTTGGAGCGGGAGGTCCGCGAGCTGCGGCGGACCAACGAGATCCTGAAGACGTCCGCGGCGTTTTTCGCCGCAGCGGAGCTCGACCGCAAGATCAAGTAGTTCGCGACGTTCCGGTCGCGGTGGTCGTCGACTACATCGATGGCCATCGCGACCGTGTCGTTGAGGGCAAGAAGCTCGGAGTCGAGCCGATCTGCGCCGCCTTGGGTGAGGCGGGCGTGCAGATCGCTCCGAGCAGCTACTACGCCGCCAAGACCCGGCCACCCTCGCCGCGGGCGGTGCGTGATGCTGAGCTGGTCGCCGACATCAAGGTCGCCCACAAGGCCAACCTGGGTGTCTATGGCGCGAGGAAGGTCCACGCCGAGCTCAACCGCGAAGGCATCCCGGTCGCCCGCTGCACTGTGGAACGACTCATGCGGGCAGAGGGCCTGCGTGGCATCCCGCGGGAGAAGACCCGCAAGACCACCATCGGCGATGGGGCTGAGACCGAGCGGCCCGAGGACCTGGTCAAGCGGAAGTTCGTCGCCACCGCCCCGAACCAGATCTGGGTGGCGGACCTGACCTACGTCCGAACTCATGCCGGCTGGACCTACGTCGCGTTCGTGCTGGATGTCTTCAGCCGGCTCGTCGTTGGCTGGCAGGTATCCACGTCGCTGCGCACTGACCTCGCCCTGGACGCCCTCGACATGGGGCTGTGGGCTCGGCAGCGGGCCGGCCAAGACGTCACCGGCCTGGTCCATCACAGCGATAGGGGCGTGCAATATCGAGCGATTCGCTACACCGAGCGGCTCGCCGAAGCCGAGGCGGTCGCATCGATTGGGAGCAAGGGTGACAGCTACGACAATGCGATGGCCGAGGCGTTCAACTCGCTGTTCAAGGCCGAGTGCACCCGCAACCCGATCATGCGGCCCAAGGGCGGCTGGAAGTCCGTGACTGACGTCGAGATCGCGGTCGCCGAATACATCGACTGGTTCAACCATCGACGCCTTCACGGCGAGATCGGGCTCGTCCCACCCGCCGAGTTCGAGACCAACCACTGGACCCAGATAACGGCCGAGAACTACCCTGAGCGACCCATCCCGACCAGAGCTGGTTCCAAGTAACCGAGCCTCCACGAAACCCGGGGCGATTCACTACCTGGTCTGCGACAACTATGGTCCCCACGCCAAGGCAGAGGTCACCTCCTGGTGCACCGACCACGCCATCGACCTCGTTTAACCCCGACCAACGCGTCTTGGCTGAACTGGATCGAGTCCGAGTTCACCGCGATCCGTTACTTCACCCTCGACGGCAGCGACTACCCCAGCCACGCCGCTCAGGAAACCGCGATCGCCAGCTACCTCCGCTGGCACAACAAGCAAGCACGACCAAAGCAACGATTCGCGACCGACTCCAAAATCCGCCGCCCCGATTACCTACCCAACGTTGCTTGACGCGGCACTTGATGCCAGACCAAGATCCACCGTTAATCGGACACCCCCTTTAGAGCGCTGCCGCGTTTCCGCCCGGATGCAGTGCGGAAGTGATGAATTGGGACGACTGGTAGGTGATCCAACTCGAGGAGGTCGGTCAGTGACCAAGATGATCCGCGCGGTTCAGGTCAGTCAGGTCAATGCACCGCTACGTGTCGTTGACGTCCCGGAGCCCAGCCCCGGCGAGGGGGAGGTCCGAATCGCTGTCGAGGCGTGCGGTATGTGCGGGACCGACATCAGCATGGTGCGTGGCGCGTTCGGCGTCGGACCGTTCCCGCTCACACTCGGCCACGAGGTCGCCGGCCGAATCGACATGCTCGGCGACGGCATCGTCGACTGGCAGATCGGCGACCGTGTGGCCGTCGGCTGGTTCGGTGGCAACGACGGAACCTGTCAGTCGTGCCGCGAGGGTGACGCGATCAACTGCGTGAACCTCCAGGTGCCCGGGCTTGCCTATCCGGGCGGGTACGCCGAGTCGACCGTCGTACCGACCAGCGCGCTTGCCCGTATCCCCGAGGAGCTGACGTTTGCCGATGCCGCACCGATGGGCTGCGCAGGCGTGACAGTATTCAATGCGCTGCGCCGCACCTCGGCATGGCCCGGCGATCTGGTCGCGGTCCTCGGGCTTGGCGGGCTGGGGCATCTGGCGGTCCAGTTCGCTGACAAGATGGGCTTCGACACAGTCGTCATCAACCGCGGCGGCAAAAAGGAAGCGACCGCCAGGCAACTCGGCGCCCACCACTACCTCGACAGCACGGCGCAAGATGTGCCCGAGGCGCTGAAAGCACTCGGTGGCGCCAAGGTCATCCTGGCCACCGTGCCGCAGCCGGCGGCAATGACGACGGCCATCGATGGCCTACGTCCCCACGGCGAGCTGATCGTCATCGGATTCTCCCTGGAAAAGATCGAAGTTAGTCCGGCGCAGCTTATTACCGGGCAGAAGACGCTGCGCGGTCATGCCTCCGGCACTTCACAGGAGGTAGAGGAGACGATGCGATTCGCCGCTCAATCCGGGGTCCGGGCCATCACCGAGCAGGCGTCGCTGGAGGATGCGCCACAAGCCTTCGACAAGATGCTCGCCGGAGCAATGCGATTCCGGGGAGTTCTCATACCTGATCGCAGCCAAAACGCCGTCCCGTAAGGGCTGTTAAGATTTCGGCGTGTCTTGTACGTAGGGCCCGCGCCGGTCGATCATTGCCTCGGATGCAGGTGATCAATACTGAGTCAGATAGCTGGATCCAGGTGTTCGCTGGGTCTTCGGTGCTCCAGTCTGGCAGGCTTGGGCGTCGTGCGACTTCGAGGTGCAGAACCAGACCGGCCCGGGACCACGGTGGATCCATCCGTTGGATGATCGGGTGCTGCTTGTCGCGGTGTACTACCGCAACGAATGTGACTCTGCGGCCAGTCGGGTTGCTGTTCGGATCCCTAAGTCCCCCGCCGGCGGGTGGTCGACCACCTCGCCTGGGACAGTCAGGAATTTCGTGGGTGAGCCGGTGATCCGGAATGCTGGGGCCTTCCTCCGGCAGGAGAGGATCATCAGTGTCTGAAGCGGAGAAGGCGACCGTAGATGCGGCAGGGATCCAGGAGTCGGCGGTTCGCGGGTTGGATGTGCAGATCGCGCAGGAGCCGGTGTACGTCCGTGGGGTGGCAGAGGAGTTCATATGCTGATCCTCTTCACCGAGCCCGAGTCGGCGGGAAGGAAGCTGTCGTGGCTCGCTGGCTCACCATCCCAGCGGATGCGAATTCCAGCGACTTTGCCCCAGCATGTAGGCGGACTCTCAATCTCGGTGATCGTGCCCTGGTAGCTACGGCCGCGTAGTCCTCTCAGCGACGCTCTCAGCGACACACGGTCCGCCGACGAGCGCGTGCCGCCGGCGTCCGGACAGCTCGCGCCACCACGTCCGCCACCGCACGGCGTCTCCTCAGGAGCTGACCTCGACGTAGACCTTGATGGCGCCGGGCGCACTGAGCTGGTCGAGCGCGTCGCTGAAGTGGTCGAGCCCGCGGACCGCGTGGGTGAGGAGGCGGGAGAGCCAGCCCGGATGCTGGAGCTCGGCCACGGCGAGATCACGGACGCCCGCGTCGAAGTGCTCCCGATTGGCGTTCACCGTGCCGAACATCGCTTTGTTGCCCAGGACAAAATCCAGGTTGATCGCGTCGGAGGGAATCTCGGTCCGCCGGGTGCCGCCGGTGACGCTGGACAGGACGAGCACACCGTTCTTGGCGAGCAGGTGGGACATCGCGTCGAAGACGATCGGTGAGTAGCCAGTGGCCTCGAAGACGAGATCGAAGCCGTGTTCGCCGGCCACGTCCGCCAACGGCGTCGCTCTGGTGCTGGCGTAGCGCGCACCGAACGCCTCCACCAGGTCGGAGTTGAGGTACGGCGCCTCGCGCTGTCCGAGCGTGGTGACCTGCAGGCCGCGGTTCCGCAGGATCATCGTGGCGAGGAGGCCGATCGTGCCAGCGCCCAGGACGGCTGCCCGGCGGGGTCGCCACACCTTGAGGCGGCGTTGGATCTCGTCCGCCTGGAGCACGCCCTTCTCGACGATACTGGTCGGCTCCAGCAGCACCGCGACGTGCGAGAGGTGCTTCGGGATCTGGATGAGGTACCGCGGCTCCTCGACGTAGTACTCCGTGAGGAACCCGTGGACGCGACTGATGCCGTGCTCGAAGTAGGCGTCGTCGGTCGTCATGTCGGGCATGTCCAGCATGTCGTATTGACTCGAACCCGCCCGGCGGACGCGAGCGACTACGTGGTCGCCAGGGGCCAGCTCGGTGACGGCGGGGCCCACCTGCTCGACCACGCCGAGGCTCTCGTGCCCCGTGATCAGGACGTCCTCGCCTGGTGGTGCCGCACCATACACGCCGGCGTTGATCTCCTTGTCCGTCCCGTCCAAGCCGACCTGGAGAACCCGGACCATGACGCCACGTCCGCCGGGAACGTCGTCGACCGACGGCTTCCGGACCTCGGTCAGATGCGCACTACCCGCCTGCCTGGGCACGACCGCAATAGCCTTCATGATCACCCTCCGGTCGTCTGCCCTTTCACTGCACCTGTCAGACCACCACCTCACCAGGGTCTTGAGACACCCACCGGGCGAGGACAAAGGCGACGATCCTCCCGCGACTGCGACGAGGTCGCGGGGTATCACGCAGGCATGAGCGAGCAGTTCGATGCGGTCGTCGTCGGCCTGGGGCCGGTCGGGAGGCGGTGGCCAAGGGGAGGCCGAGGGCCGGCGCGACGTCCATTGGCTCGACCAGGTGCCGGTGTGGACCAATCGCGAGGTCACCAGCCTCAAGGAGACCCCGAACGCGTCGTCATCATCGGCCGCGGCGCAGTCGGCGTGGAGCTCAGCACGTACCGCGACGACATGGCGACCATCGCGTTCTTCGCCTCCAGAGGCGCCGGGCACGTCACGTCAATCCGACCCTCGGTGTGAGGCGACCACATCACCTCGGACCCCCATTGTCCCGTGGCCGCAGACATGGTCTGGTGCTACGACAGACAGGACGCCATTCGGTACAAACAACAATGTCTCGTACGTGGCGGCTCCATTGCCACCAACGGCAACACAAGCTGACCAATCCATGTTATTTCGGCTTCACGGAAGGATCAGAATTCGTGCGGTGGCCATCGAGTGCCAGGCCGGGCACCCGCCTTCGGTAGGAGTCACCTACCGGGAGGGTCGTCGTCCGACGCACCATGAAGTGGTAGAGGAAGGTTTCCACGATGGCTGAAACATCCACGTACCAAGGCTCGGCCGCCCGCTACCTCCCCGTCGCCGATCATGGGCTGGTCGGTGATCTTCGCACGGTGGCCTTGGTGGGTACGGACGGCACCATCGACTGGTACTGCTGTCCGTCGTTCGACGCGCCCAGTGTTTTCGCCGCGATCCTCGACGCGGATCGGGGTGGGGCGTTCGAGCTGTGCGCGATCGCGCCGGCCAGGACCAAGCAGTTCTACTTCCCCGATACGAACGTGTTGATCACCCGGTTCTTCACCGAGGACGGGGTGGGCGAGATCCAGGACTTCATGCCGGTCAGCGAATCCAGCGAGGCCGACCGGCACCGGCTGATCCGGCGGGTCGTGTGCGTACGCGGAACGATCCCGTTCCGGGCCCGGGTCGCTCCCCGGTTCGGGTACGCCGCCCAGCAGCACACCCTACGGATGCTCGACCCCATGGCGCTCTTCGAGTCCGAGGCGCTCTCGCTCGCGCTGACCGCCACGGTGCCGTTGGAGTGCGATGGCCTGGACGTGCGGGCGGAGTTCAGGCTCACCCAGGGCGAGTCGGAGGTGTTCGCCCTGGACCGGGTCAGCGGCGAGGTGCCACCGCGCGGCTGCCCACACGCCGAGGCCGAACGGGAGTTCACCGCCACGGTGGCGTTCTGGCGGCGCTGGCTCTCAGCCTCGCGATACCGCGGCCGCTGGCGGGAGATGGTGCACCGCTCCGCACTGACGTTGAAACTGCTCACCTACGCACCCACTGGTGCGATCGTCGCCGCGCCGACCACGAGCCTGCCCGAGCACATCGGCGGTGAGCGAAACTGGGACTACCGCTACCTCTGGGTCCGTGATGCTGCGTTCTGCGTCTACGCCCTGCTCAGGCTCGGCTTCACCGAGGAGGCCGCGCAGTTCATGAGCTTCCTGACCGAGCGGATCGACCTGCACGCCGACCGGCCGTCCGGACCTCTGCAGATCATGTACGGCATCGACGGGCGTACCGACCTGCCCGAACGGAAACTGCCCGACCTGGAGGGCTACCAGGGTTCGGCGCCGGTGCGAGTCGGCAACGCCGCCGCGGACCAGCTCCAGCTTGACATCTACGGCGCGCTCATCGACTCCATCTACCTCTACAACAAGTGGGGCGAGCCAATCTCCAGCGACCTCTGGGACACGGTGTCCAATCTGGTCGGATGGGTCTGCGAGCACTGGAACCAGCCCGACGAGGGCGTCTGGGAGACCCGTGGCGGCAGGAAGAACTTCCTGTACTCCCGGCTCATGTGCTGGGTGGCCATCGAACGCGCCATCCGGATGGCCCGGGCTCGCGGTCTGCCGGCCGATCTGTCCCACTGGGGCATGGTCCGTGACACGATCTACCAGGAGATCATGCGCCATGGTTGGTCCGACACGCGGCAGGCGTTCGTCCAACATGAGGGCGACGACGTCCTGGACGCCGCTGTCCTGATGATGCCGCTGGCGAAGTTCGTCTCCCCCACCGACCCTAAGTGGCTCGCGACCCTCAACGCGCTGACCGAGGACCTGGTGTCCGACTCGCTCGTCTACCGTTACGACCCGCAAGCGAGTCCGGACGGCCTCCGGGGTGTAGAGGGCACGTTCTCCATCTGCTCGTTCTGGTACGTCGAGGCGCTCACCCGCGCCGGACGCGTGGAGGAGGCCCGCCTCGCCTTCGAGAAGATGCTGACGTACGCCAACCACCTTGGTTTGTACGCAGAGCAGATCAGTCATACCGGAGAACAACAGGGCAACTTCCCGCAGGCGTTCACCCATCTGGCACTGATCAGCGCCGCGTTCAACCTCGACCGCGCACTGGGCTGACCAGCTGCAAAACCGCCGGCTCCGCGTCCGAGGTCGCATGGTCACCAGGGCTCGGCGAGTCACCCCTGCCGCAGGGTGAGGTCAGGCATCTGGGGGCATGACCGGTACCTTTGCCGATCCATGATCACCGCCTACCTCAACGAATCCGCCCGCTCCCGCCTTGACGGGCGCGTTCATGCGTTGGCGGCCGTGATCGTCGACCCGCAGTCACTGTCTGACAGGACTCCTTGCGAATCTGCCCGGCCGCAGGCTCGGGGAGACGATCTTGGAGTCAAGGGGGCGGACGTTGGACCACAACCAACCCACCGACCAGCCACAACCAACCCTACCGAGCCGTTCACCTGGACCGCCGCAGCCGACGAGATCCTCGCCAAAGTTCAACTCGTCCAGACCGACATCAAGAAACTCGTGGACAACAACGCCAAGTAAACTCATCAGAGTCACGCAACACTAGCTGGCTATATATTGGCGACGAGCTTGATCTCACCAGTTGCTCAGGGAACGCCAGCCTGGCTGTGCCGACCTACAGCCCGACAATCGCGTCTCCGAGTCCTCACGGACGGACGCTGATGATCGTTTTCCCCTTTCGGCGCTCGGTCGGATTGAGGGCCGCAAAGGCGTCGTCGAGGGTCGCGACGTTGCCGATGTTCGTCCGCAGTCGTCGGTCCCGCACCCGCTGGACGATCTCGCCCAGTTGGCCACGATCGGACTCGACAACGAAGTCGACCGCCAGGCCGTCGGCGGGCCGCGCCCCCGGCGGCCCGACGACACTCACCAGCGTTCCTGCGGCGCGAATCAGGCCTGCGGACCGCCTCCCGATGTCTCCGCCGATGACATCGAAAACCAGATCGACACCGCCGACGTCTTCCAGAGCGTCGTTGTCGAGGTCGACGAACTCCTGCGCGCCGAAGTCGAGTGCCTTCTGACGGTCGGCACCGCGCCCCGTACCGATGACATACGCGCCAGCCTCGCGCGCGAGTTGCGTCACCATCGTCCCGACTGCGCCGGCCGCGCCGTGCGCGAGGACGCTCTGCCCCGCCCGAAGGCGGCCGTGGTCGAACAGCCCTTGCCACGCGGTCAGGCCCGAGATTGGCAGGCTCGCGCCCACCGTGAAGTCGACGTCGCCTGGCAGGGGCGCGAGGTTGCGTGCCTCGACGGCCACGTACTCCGCCAGGGTGCCGTCGCGATGCCAGTCCGTGAGGCCGAACACCCGCTGTCCCACAGACAGACCGGTCGTGCCGTACCCGAGAGCGGTGACCACTCCGGCCATCTCGTGCCCAGGGATCGACGGTGTTCGGTCACGGTCCATGCGATCGGTCCAGGTCGAGGGCCACTCCAGCTCAGTCGGGACGAATCCCGACGCATGTATCTGAACGATGACGTCGTTTATCGCTGCCGGCGGCTCGGGGCGCTCCACCAGCGTCATCCCGGCCGTTCCCGCAGCCTGGTCCGTCACCACGATCGCCTTCATGGGAATTGTCTCCTCAGGCATTGTCTCTTTGATGGAAATGTTGCATCAATGGGCGCGAGTCGCTCACGGACGAATGCGGATGATCGTCTGCCCGCTGATCCGCTCGGTCGGATTGAAGGCGGCGACGGCGTCGTCGAGGGTTGCGACGTTGCCGATGTTCGTCCGCAATCGCCGGTCCCGCACCCGGTGGACAATCTCACCCAGCTCACCCGAGGTGAACCCCGACGCATGAACCTGAACGACGACGTCGTTTGTCGCCGGTTCCGGCTCGGGCCGATCTACCAGTGTCATCCCGGCCGTTCCCGCTGCCTCATCTGTCACAACAATCGCCTTCATCCGGCACCCCCCCCCGTATCTAGTTCCTGGCTTGCACGACACCTTCGTTCCGCCAGTATTAGCGGTGTCGGAGCGCGGCGTCTTACCCCGCAGATCGACCACATTGAGGCGCGCTACAGCGCCACTCTCTGCCCATCGACCGTACACCGCTGATGGCGCATTCGACGCATGCGAGAGCCCCCGTAACGAGGGGTCCTTGACCGTTGCCCCCGTTCCCCGATAGATGCCGCCCTGCACACCACAGACCTCCGTCAGGGGTGCGGCGCAGCCGTATCACGCAGCAATGCCCCGTAGTTAAGGCGACCGCGGGAAGGTCAATACATGGTTGATCACCCTTGGTCGAAGGTTGCGCGACGATGAAATGTACACGGAGCTCCGATAGATCATGGGATTGTGAAGATTACCTTGTTTCACAGGAGCTCCGTCGCATGTCCGAGTCTCCCACCGTCCATGTCTCGCGGTTCATCACGGTCGTCGCGGACGTCTTCGCGCCGGGCCATCTGGGCGAGTTGACTTCGTACCTGCCGTTCGAAGCGGTCGATGACGTCCTGGAGCAGACCAAAACTGTGCAGCACAGACTGCGTTCGCCGAGGGGCTACTTCCCGATCTGTCTCAAATTCCGTGAAGAGGTCAGCACGTAGAGATGTGCGTTGGGCGACTTCGACAACTTCTTGTAATTACCAAGTCTTGACGTGTCGGTGGATGTTCTGCAGGAGAAGACCTTCTCTTCTCATGCAGGTTCGGTTTCGACCGAGAAATCCGGCTC
Organism: Actinopolymorpha sp. B11F2; assembly: GCF_040195635.1. Lineage (NCBI taxonomy): Bacteria > Bacillati > Actinomycetota > Actinomycetes > Propionibacteriales > Actinopolymorphaceae > Actinopolymorpha > Actinopolymorpha sp. B11F2. The sequence continues at coordinate 55,836 of NZ_JBEFTX010000026.1, forward strand.
CACAAGAATCGCGGTTTTGAGTGGACCTTTCGTTGTCGCTGCTGCTGTTACCACATCCGAGGAATGTCATCGCTACTGATGTCCCGCTCACATCCGTGGTGGTGGTGTCTGCGCGGACCCGCAGCACCCTCTTTGTCAGGCTGAGGAGAGACACCGGGAGTCAGTCCTCGGATACCTGATCGAGGGCGGGATCGGAGATCCTTGTGCACGTGTCCACCCCATCTGATGACCGGTCCGTTCCTTCGACCTCGGGGCCGACCCGGGGCCACGCCCCTTCCGGCGGGTGTTCAGCCGGGAGTACAAGTTGGCGATCGTCGCAGAATACGAGAGCGCTCCTAACGGTCAGAAGGGCGCGATCCTGCGCCGGGAGGGCCTGTCTTCGTCCCTCGCGACGCTCGCTTCTAGAGTGCCTCGTCAGGAAACGTTGGCGCTGTAATGGTGTCGGCTTGTGCTGGGGGTGGCTGGTGCTGGGAGGCTGTGGCTGGGGGTAAGTCATGGCCCGGGCGCCTGAGGTGTGTTGTCCGGGACTTGGAGCCGGCCGAGGCTCAGCAGCTGGTGCAGATCACGCGGCGGGTCGTAACGCGCCGGCGAGGTGTTCTGGGAACCGGGTGGGAGACGGTCATCCAGTGTCAGGACGGCGACACCGCGACGGTTCGGCAATCGGTCCGATATCGCAGCTATTACATGCTTCGTCCTCAGCCCTCACCCTGGCACGGGGATGGGGCGATCGGCAACCAGCTGAGGCATACGTCTCCGTACGGAGGGTTTGCCGGGAAGCCGCCTGGGAAAGGGCACCGTGACGCTTCAGGGCGTACGGCGGTCGAATTGTGATCACGGGTCCGGCTCATCCCAACTACATGCGCGCAAGAGATGCAGGAACACCCCATGAAGATCGTGTTGTTCGGTGCCACAGGCATGGTAGGCAGCGCTATCGCGGCCGAGGCCGTGCGCCGTGGCCACGAGGTCGTGGCTGTCTCCCGCTCCGGACGCGCCCCCGTGGACAGCCCACTCCTGACCGCAGTGGCGGCCGAGGCCGGGTCGGCCGAAAGAGTTGCCGAACTGGTCAAGGGCGCCGACGTGGTGGCCTCGGCGCTGGTGCCGCCGCGTGATGGCTCCGATCCGCGCGCCCCGTTCGTCGCCCTGTACCACGCTTTGCTCGTCGGTGTGCGCGCCAGCGGTGTGCGCCGTGTCGTCATCGTTGGCGGTGCTGGCTCACTCCGAGTGGCGCCGGACACGGTTCTGTTGGACACGCCCGGTTTCCCGGCCGCAGTCAAGCCTGAGGCCCAGGCACACGCCGATCTGCTCGCCGGACTGCGCAAGGTCGACGACCTCGACTGGACCTACATCTGCCCGGCCGCGAGCATCGCCCCCGGCGAACGCACCGGAAACTTCCGCGTCGGCGGTGACGCCCTGCTGACCGACGGCGAAGGCAACAGCCACATCAGTACCGAGGACTACGCCGTCGCGTTCATCGGCGAGATCGAGAGGGCTGAGCATCCGAGGTCCCGTATCAGCGTCGCCTACTGACCGGAGCCGATCGAGAGGCACAGCCCGCCCGTGCGGCTTCTCCAACGCCAGCATCACCGGCTGCGACGACGCATGCGCGATCACACTCGCCATCCGTGACCTCCCCCGTGAGATCGCCCGCACCGTCAATCCGCGGGCCCTGCACCTCTTCATGGCCGTGCCTGCGGGGGCTACCTCGTAAACGGTGATTCGGCGAGCTCCTGACATAGGAGCCAAGCATGCATGTGGCCGTTTGCCGGCGCATCCGGGAACATCGGGTCCCTCGCCGTTGCCGCCTTCACCGCCACGGGCACGACCCTGTTCCGATCAGCCGGTCGCACGGCGTTGACCTATTGACCGGTCGAGGGCTGGACGAGGCTTTCGTCGGCGTCGATGTTGCTGTCGATGCGATCAGCTCGCCGCCCGCTTACGTGAGGCCGCAACGACATACTTCGCCACCGCCGCGCAAATCTACTGGAAGCCGATCAGCAAACGGATTTCGGCACCACGTGTTGCTCTCGATCGTCCAAGTACATCACATCCAGCGACTTCCCGACTATTCCGGCAAGCGGGAGCAGGAGCGCCTGGTACCTGCCGGACAGGTGCCGTGGACCATCGTGACCGACTCGACCCCATCCTGCGCACCCGCAACGGCCCAGAGAACCTCTTGTGCAGGCATGCATTGAACAGCAGCAGGGCTGGACCAGAGGAGCTAATCTTCTTGTATGCCTCTTGTTTCAAACCTGGTAGAGAAGGATCTGTTGGAGGTCGTGCCGCCGTTTGTCGTGCAGGGTTCCTCCGCGATGGTCCGACTCCTTGAGCTACCTCCGGGAGATCCAGGTATCGCTCCTCACCGTCACTCCGGTCCCGTTTTCGGCTACATGCTCGAAGGGGAGATGTTGTTCGAGCTCGAGGGTGAGGCACCTTATCCGGTCAAGGCCGGAGAAGCTTTCTGGGAACCGGGCGGCGCTGTCATCCACTACACGATCTCGAACCTGCTTGCAGATAGGACGAGCCGGCTCGTCGTAGTGATGCTGTGCGCTCCTGGAGTCGAGATGATCACATTCGTCGATGACGAAGAGCTTGCGGCCAAGGCGAGCAAGCGGATTCCCGCGCCGACGCGGTAGTCGTCGGATCCTCCGGTCCACATGATCGACGATCCGCCGTCGCCGCACCACTGCGATTGCAGGGTGACGTCACCGTGGGGCTTTGCCGGACATGCGGATGGGGGTAGACCCCTCGGCAGCCTCGACGAATCACAAGCGCCGCGTCAGCGAGGTGGGTAAGGCAAGGTTCGCAGCCGGGAAGGCTCTTCTCCATCTCCCAGCCCTTTGTGTCGATGTCGGTCGGGCGACTATCCCAACGTCTGGGGCCTTGTGCGCACTGTTCCCGCCGGTGAAACGGAGCGGCACTTCACCGTTCATCTGAAGCATTGACAGCCGGTCCGAACCGATCGCAGTGGAAGCGCGCTATGGGCCCGAGCCGCGGGCTGTGCTCCCCGACCCAGGAGTCTTCGACGTACGCCGGCGCATCGGCAGTGTCGTCCCCGAACGTGGCCCGAAACTGCCGGCCGTCCTCGCCGGTCTGACGGGTACGCCTGGAGGGGTCGGCCAGCGACGACGTGGTGACGAGTGAGACCGCCCCTCCCCAGACCACCTCGCCGAGGCTCGCGGCTTGACACAAGATGACTGGCAGCCGAGGTAGCGGGTTATCGGTGCCGCCCACGGACCCGTCTACCTCGACGAGCTTGGCCGACCGAGCCCAGATCCTGCGGCGTGAGGGAAACCGCGACTCTGACGACGCCGAGACCTAACTGCGCAAGAGTGTTTAGGTCGGACCGCCTGTGGGGATCAGGTTTGATGCCTCTCACGCGGTTCCGGCCCAACCGAAGAGAGCCCCGGCCCCCGCGTGTCTGACGGCGCGAGGGCCGGGCCTTGTTTGTAGAAGCGGGCACTACCAGCCGGGTGCTCTGGTCCTGAGTCCGCACCCCCAGGACCCGCCCGCCCTCCTGCGGCCCCGCGGCGGCTCGACGCCGGTGTGGGGCCGCTGTTGGGAGGCGACCCGGGCGCTGACCTACAACGGCCCGCAATGACACCGATACCGATACCGATGGTGCCAACGCACCTCAGGACCACCGGCTCGACATGAGTGAAGCTTCACACGGCGTTCCGGCGAGAGTGCGCACGGAGTCCGCGGTACGCAAGGGCACCCTTTGCGTACGCGGCGGCGGCGAGCTCGCGGCCGATGCCGATGGCGGCGGTGAGTTCGGGTGCGATCTGGTTCACCAGCCCGGTGATCTGGGTGTGGCGCAGCTGGTCGCGTAGTTCGGCGGCGGCTTCGACGATGCCGTTGTGCAACGCCTGGAGCCCGGCGCGGCGGGACTTGACCGCTGACCCGCGGGTGGCGCGTAGTACCCGGAGGGCTTCGACCATGCCGGCCATCACGTCGGCGTGTGGGTGCGTTGCCCGGTCAACGCGGCGCGAGCGGCGGTAGCCCGTGAGCACCCGGCGAGGCACTCCATAGCCGGCCTGCGGAGCGGAGGAAGCACTCGCATGCTCGTTGCCCTGATCGTCACCTCAGCATGCCGACCCGCTACCAGAGCCATGGCTGCGGCGTCGAATGCCGCGGCGGCGTCACAGGGGTACGCGCAGGAACACAGTGCCGCGCAGGTCGAGCCACGCACTTTCGGGGCCGCGGACCAGCCGCAGCACCACCCCATCGCATCCCGGGCAGCGGCCAACCAGGCCGGGCGCATGCGTGTACACGTGCAGGGTCGCCACCGGGCCGGTTCGGCCGCAGCTGGCGCAGCGGCTGGTGGCCCCGGTGACATCCACCGCAAAGACCTCCTGGAGCGGGCCGGCGAGCGCGTTGCCATCCACGTACTGATCGGTCATCTCAACCTCACTGTGTCTCCCGGTTCGCTGGGGCGTCTGCCGGTTAGTTTGGGCCGAAGCGTTCGGTCCTAACCCGCCGCGGGTCGTGGCCGAGCGCGACGAGGATGTCGGCGACCGTCTCGACGAAGCCGGTCGACCCACAGACAAAGCACGCCGGTGCGAAGTCGGCCGGCCAGCCGGCGGTGTTGACGTCGGCGACGCCGATCCGGCGCGGCGGCACGGGCCAGCTGTCCGGGGCGGCGCGCGTATAGGCGTACGTCACGTCGAGGCCGCCGTCGTCGCGGGCGAGGCGACGCAGCTCGTCGGCGTAGTAGACGTCGGCCGGCGTCCGCACAGAGTAGAGCAGGCGGAAGGGGATGCGGCTGCCCGCCGCCCGCCGGGCCCGGACCATCGCCATCAGCGGCACGATGCCGGAGCCGCCGCCGACCAGCAGCACCGGGTCGGTGGCATCCGGGCGCCACACGAACCAGCCGCCGACCGGTCCGCGCACCTCCACCGGGTCGCCGATCGTGAAGACGTCAACGAGGTACGGCGACACCTCGCCGCCGGGCACGCTCTGGACGGTCAGCTCGACCCGGTCGCCGTCGGCGGGCGCGGCGATCGAGTAGCTGCGCTGGGCCGAGTAGCCGTCCTCGGCGGTGAGCCTGACGTCGACGTGTTGTCCCGGCAAGTGTCGGGGCCAGCCGGGCACGTCGAGGACCAGCGTGCGGGCCGTCGCGGTCTCCCGGTGGGCCTCGACCAGCCGACCCACCCGCCAGGTCAGTCGCCCTGATACCGCTGCTCGCGCCACGGGTCACCGTAGTCGTGGTAGCCGGCGCTCTCCCAGAATCCGGGCTCGTCGTCGAGCCGCAGCTGGATGCCGCGGACCCACTTGGCCGACTTCCAGAAGTACAGGTGCGGAAGGAGCAGCCGGGCCGGCCCGCCGTGCTCCGGTGCGAGGTCGTCGCCATCGTACTTGTAAGCGATCCATGCCTGGCCGTCGAGGAGGTCTTCGAGCGGCAGGTTGGTGGTGTAGCCGCCGTAGGAGTGGACGAGCGCGAAGTCGGCGACGGTCTCCACATCGGACAGCAGCACGTCCAGCGACACGCCCTCCCATGTGGTGTCTAGCTTGGACCACTTCGTGACGCAGTGGATGTCGACCGTCGGCTCCTCGCTAGGCAGGTCCATCAGATCGGCCCATGACCAACGGTGCTTCTGCCCAGACTCCGTCGTGACGACGAACTCCCATTGATCCGGCAAGACCCGCGGTGTCGGGCCGGCCGAGAGCACCGGGAAGTCCTCGGTCAGGTACTGGCCGGGCGGTAGCTGCGGCCCGGACGAGCGTGGCCGGCCATGGAAACCGGGAGACTTGATCCCCACCGGAACAGTCTTCCCGGTACGGCTCCCCCAAACACCTCATCGAGATGAGGGACCCGTGACAGACCTGGATCCGGCCACCAAGACCTTCGGCCAGCTCGAACGACCTGACCCGCAACCAGGCTCGGCTCGGGTCGCGTCGGGTCGGGTCGTCGCACGCTACGAACGAGCTGTCGTCGACATCGACATCGGCGCCGACCGCTCCCACCCTGACCGGCGGCGCTTGTGCCCTCCCGGAACGAGTGGGACACAAGAAGAACGGGAGAGGTAGGGCGGAAACGGCCAACTGGGCACCTGATCGCACACGTCCTTACAGACGAGACCTTCGGCTCTGGCCAGCTCAACTATCCGACAGGCGGCGTCTTGGCCAGTGAGGCCCTTTGCCTGGGCGACTTCGAGACGAGAGCAACTGATACTCCAAGCAGAACGCTCAAATGCTCGAGACTGGACCGAGCCTGCTGCGCGCTCGGCGCCGTCCCTGCCGGACGACGGTAGCTCTCCGGCGGCCGTGTATAGGGGGTGGCCCAGCAGGGGGAGCAGCTTGTTGTGGCTCCGCATGATTACGCCGATGCGCTCGCGCCATCGAATGAGATCTCGGCCATGGTTGGGCTGGTTCGGGCGCTGCTTGCCCAAACGGCTGGATCGATGGCTGGATCAAGACCACGATCGTGGCGTGAATGACCCATTACGAGCGGCGGAGCAAAGCAAGCGCGGCCGCGGGGAAGATCAGCGTGGACAGCAGACCGGCCCCGACCAGCGCCGCCGCGTTGACCGGCGACAGTAGATCCTGCACCACCCCGATCTCTGCCGCGACGACTATCAGTGGAAGCGAGGTGGCCTGCAACAGGCCCGCCGCGATCGAGGCCCGCGTGCCAACGGCCCGAACGTAGAGTGCGGCCGGTACACCGTGGACGATCAGCAGTGCGAGCAGGAACGCGGGCACTCGCAGTAGCGCCGAGGGGCTGGCAACTAGTCCACGCAGGTCCAACTGCAACCCGCTGGTGATGAAGAAGACCGGGACCAGGAACCCGTAGCCAATTGCCTCGAGCTTCGCCCGGAATCTCGGGTGGGTGGTGGTGTCATGATCGACGATGCCGACAATGACGCCGGCCACGAACGCGCCGAGAATGGTCTCCAGGCCGAACATCTGGGCCAGCACCACGAAACCGATCAGCAGCACCACCGCCGCCCGGACGCGGAGCTCGGCAGTGGTGTCCTGCAAGCGCCGAAGCACGCCGCCGAGCCGCATCGAACGGCCGGCCAGGGACACCGCGACACCGACGGCCGCGACCAGGGCTGCGAACACGACCAGCATGACGATCCGCTCGCCGATGCTTCCGCCCGACGTGGAGAACAGCAGGGACAGCATCAGCACGCCGCCGAACTCTGCCACCGAGGCCGCGGCGAGCACCCTCAGGCCGGTTGCACCCTCCGCCTCCCCGGCATCGGTGAGCACCGGAACGACCAGGCCCAGCGAGGTCGCCGACAGCGTGACCGCGAGCAGTAGCGGGCTGCGCACCCAGTCCAGTGCGTCGAACAGCAACCCGGCAAGGACACTGAGCACCAACGTCAAGCCATAGCCAGCCAGCACCGCGCGCAACAGATGGCCTCGCATGCGGCGTACGTCGATCTCGAGGCCGGCCAGAAATAGCAGCAACGCCAGCCCAAGTAGGGCCAGAATCTCGAGCGGGCTGTCCACCCTGATCAGCTTCAGCCCGGCAGGGCCCAGCACGACACCCGCCGCGATCGCCACGACAACTGACGGAATACCCGAGCGGGGAAAGAACCCCAGGACGGTGGGCGCGCACAGGGCGATCAGCGAGACAAAGAACAGGTTCGCGAACGACACCTCGGGCACGCCCGCCCCCTCCCTCGGGCTCAGCACCCACCACCGGACGCCTGTCGTCCGCCATACCGCGCCTTAAGCGGCGCCGCCCCAAGGCCCCAGCGCCGGGCGGAGCCTCTACGCGGTTCTCCGCGAGCTCCAAATCGTGCTCGCGCTCCTAGCCGACACCTGCCCTACCTGCCAACAACCCGGTCGCCATCGAAGCACTCACACCGACCTGGCAACGTCTTCCTACACGGCCTCACCGCGGGTGTGGGACTGCGACCTTTTGGGGTTTGGCGTGCTGTAGTGCGATCCGTTGGAAGACCTCGGCCTGCGTTGGGTAGCAGTGCACCGTGTTGGCCAGCGCCTCCAGTGGCAGCTGGTTTGTGATCGCCAGCGTTAGCTCGCTGATCATCTCACCGGCGTGTGCCGCCACAAGCGTCGCTCCTACGATCTCGCCGCTGCCGCTGCGGGTGTAGATCGCCCCGAACCCCTCCTCCTCGCCGTCGATGAAGGCCCGCTCCACCTTGGCCAGCTCGAGCCGGTAAGCGTCGATCTCGACACCTTCATCGCGGGCTCGGCGCGGGGTCAGGCCCACCTCGGCCACCTCGGGATCGGTGTAGGTGCAGTGGGGAATGACAAGCTCCCGGGCCGGGCGACGCGCTCCATCCAGCGTGTTCGCAATAGACAGCCGCGCTGTCGCCATGGCCGCGTGGGTGAACTTCTGTGGGAAGGCCGCATCGCCAACGGCATAGATGTTGGCGTTGCCGGAGCACAGGTACTCGTCCACCTCCACGCCATACCTGGCGACGTGCACGCCTGCCGCGCCCAGGTCCAGGTGTTCCACGTTCGGCTTGCGACCGGCGGCGAGCAGCAGCGCATCATAAGCCAGCTCGCGCGTCCCGTCGGGGCCCTGCACCAGCAAACTGCCGTCGCCTGCCCGTACTGCCGTGAACCCCAGATGGAGCCTTAGCCCTTCCTGCTCGAACCGGCGACCGATCAGCTCACCGACCTCCGGCTCATCCCTGGGCAGCAGGGTCCTGGGACGGCTGACCAAATCCACCTCGCTGCCGAGACGGCGGAAAGCCTGGGCCAACTCGCATCCCAGCGGACCGCCGCCGATGACGACCATCCTGGCCGGCAGCTCGGTCAGGGAGAAGACGGTCTCGTTGGTCAGGTACTCACCCGTCCGCAGTCCCTCGATGGGCGGCACCACGGGATCCGATCCGGTGGCGATCACAGCCTTCTGAAATCGCAGCGGCCGGCCATCGACCTCCACGGCATTCGGCGCGGTGAAGCGCGTGTGCCCAAGGTAGACCTCCACCCCCGCCTGCTCGGCCACCTCGACCGCATCGCCTGAGCTGCTCATGGAACGTATCCTGCGGACCCGCTCCATGACCGACCCGAAATCAACTCGAGGTGGGGTGTCAAGCCGAAAGCCAAACTCTCCCCCGCGACCCGCATCGTGCACCGCGCGTGCACAGCGAATCAGCGCCTTGCTCGGCGTACAGCCAAAGTTGACACAGGTACCGCCAGTCAGTCGCTGCTCCGTCATCGCGACACGGAGCCCGCCTGCGGCAGCAGTCGTGGCGGCGATGAGCCCGCCCGGTCCGCCACCGAGCACCACCAGGTCATAGTCACCACCTTCCCGGTTGACCCAGTCAGGCGGGTGACCCTGACGGATCGTCCGCTGGTTATGAACGTCATCGGGGTACAACTCGACAGTCGCCATTACGCATCCTCCGTGGACTGGCCTTCCATCCTTAGGCAGATCCTCACCGCGCAGCCGGTGCGGCCCGTTGCCACAGACCCTTCACCACGCCAGCAGTCGGTATCGCCATACCCATCCCTGCCGATCCACACGCCGCACAGCCAAGCCCGCGGGCACGCCAAGGACGACGGCCGCTGACAAAGCCCAGGCACATGTTCCGTCGAGCCCCACCTCCTCCCCCACCCGCCGCCCACCAGGGCAGGAGGGCGCGCCCCGCCGTATCAGGATCACTCCAGGCTCGGCCGCCCAGGATCACCCGTTGGTCCTCGGATGGGGGGACGTCCGTGCTGGCCCAGGCCAGGGAGCTGACCGAGGAGACCTGGCTGGAAACTCGCCCAGATCGAAACGCAGATCGCCTACTGGAGGTGGGAGTTGGACGGAGCGGTACGCCGAGAGGTGGACTATCTCGTCACCGTCACCGTCACCGTCACCGACAACGACCGGCTGCGCGACATCGTCGCCAAGGCCGTACGGATGCGGCTCACTGAACGGCTCCGGCTCGAGCCGGTCGAGCCTTCACACACCGACGATCTTGCCCGCCCCCACGACGACGACACAGTGGCGTTCTGGTACGCCGGCCGATGGAGCACCGACGAGGCTCGCCGCAACGCGCCCCGACCCGCATGGGCACAGCGTGGGAGGCGGACGGTGTGTCCAAGTGGATGCGTACGACCGGTCTGGTGGTGGGCTTGTCGGTCTGGGTTGGCTGGCCGGTCGGGGTGGCCTGTCCCGGATGGCCGCCGACGCCGAGGTGACGCGTCGAATCGAGGGACGCTGGGCGACCGGGGTCATGCATGGGTCCGGCCCCGGCTCGAACTCGGGCTGGGCGATCCTTCCTCGGCGTTGGGACGCGGGCTGGCGACGGAGCTGGGTCGGGCCGGGCTGGCGTACGCCTTCGACACGGTCGGCTCGGGCGAGGTCGTCGCGTTCACCGAACGCCACAACACTCGGTCGCGTGCGGTGATGGAGCGACTGGGAATGACCTACGTAGGCCGTCTACCAGCTGGTGGGGTGTGCGTCGAGCCGGCGGGCGCTCAGCAGGATGTGGCCCACGATCACGTCGTCGACGGTGGCGACGTAGGACAGTGGAGCGATCGGGGCCTGCTGCCCGTAGCGCCTCGACGAGCCGGGGAACGACCCCGTCCCCGCCGAATGCCTCGACGTGGACGCACGCACCTCCCGTTGATCATCGTCGCGCTCCGGCTGTAGCAGCGCAGGAGTGAGCGGCGTGGGTGGCGTGACCGAGGAGGCTGCTGTCATGCCGGGCGAGGCCGCCAGGACGTTACATTTCTTCCAGCTCCCGTCCCTTCGTCTCCCGGATGCGCCTCACCACGAACACCAGGGAGAGTGCCGCGAAGAACGTGTAGATGCCGTACGCGAATCCGAGACCGATCGCCTGCAACGTCGGGAACGTCGTCGAGACGGTGAAGTTCGCCAGCCACTGTGCGGCGGCGGCGACCGCAAGAGCCTGGGCACGGATCTGGTTGGGGAACATCTCGCCGAGCAGGACCCACACCACGGGTCCCCAGCTCAGACCGAAGAACACGACATAGAGGTTCGCGGCGACCAGGGCCACCGGCGCCATGATCCCCTGCAGCACCGGTTCGCCGCCGATGACCGGAGCGGTCCCGAAAGCGAACGCCAACGTGCCCAAGGTGAGCATCATGCCCGTCGACCCGATGATGAGCAGCGGCTTGCGCCCGAACTTGTCGATGGTCGCGATCGCGATCAACGTGGTGAGAATGTTGGTCACTGACGTGATCACCGTGATGATCAGGGAGTCCGCCTCGCTGAACCCGACCGCCTGCCACAGGACGGACGAGTAGTAGAAGATCACGTTGATGCCGACGAACTGCTGGAACACCGACAACAAGATGCCGACCCAGACGATCGGCAACAGGCCGAGCCGGGGGCCGCGCAGGTCCGACAGCCGCATCCTGCGATCCGCGGCGAGGGTCTGGTCGATCTCGGCGATCTTCGCCTCGACGTCACCGCCGAGGTACTTCCGGAGGACCTTTCGCGCCTCTGCGGTGCGTTCCTTCGCCACGAGGAAGCGCGGTGACTCGGGCAGGCGGGACGCGAGCGCACCGTAGGTGAGCGCCGGGACCAGCAACGACAGGAACATCCACCGCCACGCGTCGAGGCCGAGCCAGAGCTCCTCGCGGGCACCTCCGGCCAGTGTGGCCAGTACGTAGTCGACGAGGAGGGCGACGAAGATCCCGGTCACGATCGCCAACTGCTGCAGCGAACCCAGGCGGCCGCGGATCCGGGCCGGCGAGATCTCGGCGATGTACGCCGGAGCGATCACCGAGGCGGCACCCACACCCATCCCGCCGACGAAGCGCCACAGCGCGAGGTCCCAGATGGCGAACGCGAATCCGGAACCGAGCGCGCTCACAGCGAACAACGCCGCGGCGATCAACATCACCCGGACCCGGCCGAGGCGGTTGGCGAGCGGACCGGCGGACCAGGCGCCCAGCGCCGACCCCAGCAGCGCCGCCGCCACCGCCAGGCCGAGAACGAACGGGTTGACGGCGAAGGTGTCGCGCACCGCACCGACCGCGCCGTTGACGACAGCCGTGTCATAACCGAACAGAAAGCCGCCGAGCGCCGCCGCCGCGGCGACCGGCGCGACCCTGCCGGTCGGCCCCGCAGGTGCGCCCGGAGGTTCGGTCAGCTGCCTGGTCATGGGATCTCCTTCGTCGGCCCCATGACCAAAGTGCTGTGCTGATTGGCGTCCTCACTCCGTTCGGTCATGCCAGGACTTCTCCCCGACGGGGGTGGATCGCACGCCTGCAGCGCGCCGGGCCTACCGTCTGGCCTACCCGCCTGACCTACCGTCGGCCGCGCAGCAGTTCGATCACGGCCGAGTCGTCGAGTCGGCCGAGCCCTGCCCGACGGCCCGCGAGGTAGAGCTGTTCGGCCGTGGTGGCGAGCGGTGTCGGGTAGTCGGCCGCCCGTGCCGCGTCGGTGACGAGGCCCATGTCCTTGACGAAGATGTCCAGCGCACTCCTGGGCTGGTCGAACGGCCCGTGCAGCATGCGTTCGCCCCGGTCGTCGAGGATGAACGACGCCGCCGCGCCGTGTCGGATGATCTCCCAGCACGCGCCGGCGTCGAGCCCGATCGCCTCGGCGAACGCCAACGCCTCGGCCGCGACGGCAATGTGCACGCCACAGAGCAGCTGGTTGACCAGCTTCACCTTCTGCCCGTCACCCACGGCCGGTCCCACCACCGGTGCCCGGCTGGATCCGCTGCCACTGGGGCCCCCGGGTCGGGAACTCGCCTGGCCGCGAAGCCATCGCGTCGACCACGGCTAGGCTAGGGAGCAGGCGCTTCCCGGGTCCTGGCCCCGCTCAGCGAGCCCGGCGATTAGCTCGAAGAGCGTCTCCGCCCAGCCTCGGGGGCGGCCCCGGTGAGTGCCGGGACGCCGAAGAGTTCGCGAGCAAGTGAGCACGGCAGTACCCATGGCGAGGTGCTCACCCGGTCGGACGGCGACGGCTGGGAGCCGACTTTGAGTGGGGTTGGTGACCCGGAGCGAGAGGCGCCAGAGACGGACCGGCCGGGGCCCCGGGCGGCGTCGCCCGGAGACCCCGACCGGTCACGTCGGATCGACGGTGGACCGCCGGTCAGCGACCCTGGATAAGGCCGGCCGCCAGGTCCGGAGAAAACTCCCCGGCCGTCGTCGTGGCACCGGCACCACACGTGCCGTCGGACTCACCCGGCGCCTTGATCCAGAGCTCGAACTCCTTGGGCTCGCCGAGGCCGGCCAGCCGGGCAGGAGTGCCCAGCTTGCGGCCAGCCGGGTTGCACCATTCGCCGTTCGCTGAGCCGTTGCCGTTCCGGCTCGTGTCGACGACGTACGACTTGGTAAGGCCGTATTTGGATGCCAGGGCCTTACGGATCGCTCCGCCGTAGGTATCGCTCTCGGCCGTCGAGTAGAAGTTGGAGACGTTGACACTAAAGCCGCGGGCCTTGCCCACACCCGCCGCGGCCAGTCGGTCGGCCATCGTCGCGGGCGGGATCCAGTTGGCGTTGCCGCCATCGATGTACGTCATTGCCTGGGGTGCGTGCTCGGCCAGCTGGTCCACGCCGAACTTGATGAGATCGAGCCGGGTCTTCTTGCCGGCCTCGTCGGGAATGCAGTCGATCTGCGCCAGCGTGTCGGGCTCGAGGATGACCACGGCGGGGTGCGATCCGATGCCCTTGGCAAACGACGTGATCCAGGTGCGGTAGTCGTCCGGGCTCTCGACGCCACCGGCACTGTGCGACCCGCAGTCGCGCCCGTAGATGTTGTAGGCGACGAGTACCGGGAGGCTGCCGGCGTCGGCGGCCGCCTCGACGTACTCGCTCGTCTCCGCCGTGATGCGTTTGTTCCAGTCGCCGAACCAGCGCGCCGCGGGCTTGTTGGCGATGGTTTCCTCGATGGTCTTGGCGCGCTCGTCGGAAGGATTCTTCTTGGCCCACAGAGTGGACTGCTGGGTGGGATCGACGTACAAACGCTCGGGCAGGACCCCCGACGCGGTACGTGGCGGACGGTCATGGAGTTGGCGTGGCGCGGACGCGTTCTGGGACAGTTCCATCCAAGGCGCCTCGGAGCAACCGACCAGTAAGCCGACTCCTGCAATGAGGCTGACACCGCATACGCCAGCTTTCACAACTTTGTTCCGCATCGTCTAGGCTCTCCGATCTTCCCGCCGATAGTGAAATTAGTGCGGCTAACTACCTGTGAGGTATTCGCAGGCATCGACAGAGGTTCGCTGATCTCTTCACGACTTGTCAAAAAAGGGCGCCGGAATTGCCCTCAAGGTCGAGGATGTCAAAAAGGAGCGACATGCCCCCTCGCCCCTCGGCGTAGGATGCGGGGCTACGCGTGCGAAGCCGCGTCAATCTAGCCTTGCTAGTGATATCGCTTCACCTTAAAAATAAGGGGCAACTCGCCGGTGACGCCCTTGGTCGCAAGGCCTCTGCGAGCGACCCAAAGACGAAAACTACTTTATCTTTAAGGAGATTTCACAGTCAGGCCAGTCTTGACCGTGCGGCAATGGCGAGTTTCCCTTGCACGCAAAGGGATGCTAACGCTGTATGGCTAGCCGTAAACACGCGCGTATTACATGTTGCGGGCGCCAACCGAGAGGCTGGCAGATAGGCGGGGCCGGCCTTTGGGGGATTTCCCGCCGAGCACCGCAGGGCGGAGCCGAGCCCAACAAACCATCTCATAACGTTCGTATCGCTTCGTTTTGTTCATATTGATATGAAACGAAGCCTAGATTGGCCTCATGGCAGACCAGCAGAGACCGGGCGGTGGGCTAGGGTCTCCGGCGGTTCGACGCATCAGGGGAACCGACGCGTGTCCGGCACGCACCCCCGACACGCACGTCGTCAGATGACGGACCGTGTACGACGTTGGCGGCGTGGGAGAGGGCGAGGTGGCTGCCGGAGGGCAGCGGTGCCATCAGCTCGCCGAGGTTCGCCTTGGCTTGGGGGTGTCGGCTACGTGGTGCAGGATCCCCATGAGCGTGACGGCGACCGGCTGGTCGAGGTCGAGCGTTGCCACGGGCGGCGTCGAGGATGCCGCGGGGTCGCGGCGGTCGCCTTCGACGTACGCGGTTGCGTCCTCTGTCGTGCATACGAGCAATGCCCGCTCGTGCACGAGCACCAGGGAATCGTTGTCGACGCAAACGACACGCGATTCCGGTGCGATCGCGTGTGCTACTTCGTGGGTGTTGTTGGCCGTCAGCAGCCCGGTGCCGATGTCGAAGAACTGGCGCACGCCGGACTCGGCGAGAAACGCGACCGACCGCCGAAACCGGCTGGTCCCACCACGTGCGTTGACCCCTGGCATACGCCTGGTGGAGACGGTCACGGATCCGGACCTGGCGCGCCCCGGCGTCGGTCTCGTCATCCCCACGGAACAAGCGCCGCAACCGCGTTGCCGGCGTCGACGCGGCGACCACGGCGCTCGTCGGTGTCTACAGCCGACGGCGACCTGAAACAAGGTCATCGTTCGCGCTAATCGCTGTACCGATCTTCCTCAACACTGGTGTCGCGGTCCAGACACGCCGAGGTCGACCCACCCCCACACCGCGCCCGGGAGCGGATTGCGGAGAGCGGAGAGCGGAGAGCGGAGAGCGGAGAGCGGAGAGCGGAGAAGGAAGATACTCGGTCGGGCGGCGGCGGGGTGCCTTGCCTGTGGTTTCGGTGGTCGGTTGGGGGAATCGTTCGCGGAGGTCGTCGAGCTTTGTGGCGTGTTCAGTGCGGAGATCGTCGAGTCGTTGTTGCGCGGCGGTGCGGTCGGCTTGGGCGCGGGCGGCGGCCAGGTCGGCGCGGACCTGGAGAGTTCGGTCTGGAGCGCCTCCCGGTTTGCAGTGGCATCGCGGAGTTGGTAACGCTGCTCGGCGGTCTGTGTGGTGAGTTGTTCGACGGAAAATTCTGCTCGGCTGACGGCCCGCTCGGCGGTCTCGGCACGTTGGAGCGATGGCCTGCCGCCGCTCGAGCTGGACGGCGAGCTAGTCGCGTTCACGCGCCAGGTCGGCGGTTTCTGCCTGGCGGCGGTCAGTTGCTGGGCCAGGTCGTCGCGTGCGGTGGTGGCAGCGATCAGCTGGTCGCGGGTCGCCTCCAGCTGGGCTGCGGTCTGTCGCAGCTGTTCGGCGGCCTGGTCCCGGTCGGCGCCGGTCTGCTCGAGCTCGCGGGCCTGTTCAAGCTGTTCGCCGAGTTGCTCGGCGCGCGCATTGGCTGTATCGGGCCTGGGATGTCTGGCAGGCCGAACGGTACCGACGCGGCGAGATCGGCCAACGAGCTGCCCACAGCGACAACCCGTTCCGACCACGCTGACGACCGGAACGGAAGTCCGGCCTGTTCAGCAAACTGGACACCGTAACGGTGTTCATGGAGGCGTTGTTACCAACACCCCGGCCCTTAGCGTGTCAATCCTGTTCCGGTCTTCCCCGGATCCCAAGATCGGCTACGCCCGGGTCTCGACCGTCGATCAAGACCTCACCGCGCAGCGCGAGGCGCTCGTCGCGCTCGCGCTACCAGATCCAGATCATCGATCTCGGGCGGCAGCCCAACCACGCCGAGCATGATTACATCAGTACGGTTCCCACCGTGCTGTGGTGCGCGCCACTTCCGCCGCGTCGGGCGGTTGGCGACCTATCCGACGAGGAGCAGACGGCGGCTGCGCTCGGCCTGGGCGAACCTGGTGGGAAGGGTATCGATACCGGTTTTGGGTCGTGCGGTTTGGGCATGAACCCACTGGCTGCTGCGCCAGTCTCCGACGTCTTGTCGGAGTACCCCTCCGGTGCGCAGGCATGGGTGGAGAGCCGTGGTGGCTCCAGGATCAGGTCGTCGTTCCGGTTTCCCTCACGGTTGCGGGGCCACCACCGACCGTGCCGTCTTGAGATCGGTTCTGCGACAGCTGCTCTGGCCTTACGCCGCTGCAGGCCGCCGTCCCGGGATGTCGCGATCCTGGTCGGACTGGGTATCTGAGAACGGGGTAGATGTGCGAGGGGCGTCGGGCGGGACTGGGGGGAGTCTCCTAGTAGGAGCTGCTGAACGGCCCTACGCCGCCACAGTGCTGATTGAGCCGCGGCCGAGGCGGATGGGGGAAGAAGATGGCCGAAGCCAGGAAGGCCGACCTTGTGCTGGAAGGTGGGGGCGTCAAAGGTATTGGCCTGGTCGGAGCGCTCCACGAGCTGGACCGGGCAGGGTATGAGTTTCCGCGGGTGGCCGGCACCTCCGCAGGCGCGGTGGCCGGAGCCTTGGTGGCCGCCGGCATGCCGATGGACGAGCTGCAGAAGATCATGCTCGAGGTGGACTACCGCAAGTTCTGTGACAAGTCGCCCCTGGACCGCATTCCCGTCGTCGGCAAGAGCCTTTCAATGCTCGTCCAACGCGGCATCTACGAAGGCGATTACCTCCAGGAATGGCTGGGCCGACAGCTGGAAAAGCAGGGCGTGAAGACGTTCGCGGATTTGCAGATCGACGACCCAGACGCCACTCTGGCAGAAGACCAGCGGTTCAGCTTGGTGGTGATGGCCACCGACCTCACCTTGGGCCAGCTGGTCCGCCTGCCGTGGGACTACCGCCGGATCTACGGACTGGATCCACGGACACAGCCGGTCGTCGACGCGGTCCGCGCCTCCATGTCGATCCCGTTCTTCTTCGAACCGTTCACCCTCACCAACCCCAAAACCGGGATGGCCTCGACCCTGGTCGACGGCGGGGTACTGTCCAACTTCCCCATCGACGCCTTCGACCGTACCGACGGACAGCCCCCACGGTGGCCCACGTTCGGAATCAAGCTGTTGCCCACGCTGCCCAAAGACAACACGCAGCTGCTTCCGGTCCTCGGCCAGGGCTTCCGCAAAGTCATGACTTTCCCAAGGCCGTGGGTCCTCGGCATTCCGCAGCTACCGCCGATACGCCTGCTGACCTCCCTGGTCGCCACGACCATCGCCGGCCACGACCAGACCCGCCTCAACCTGCCCTGGGTAGATGCGCGAACCATCCGCGTCGACACCACCCCCGCCGGCATCGTCGAGTTCGACCTCGACGGCAGGCAGCTCCAGCGCCTGTACGACAACGGACGCAAGGCTGCCAAGACGTTCCTACGCCACTGGAACTGGCAGGACTACCTCACACGCTACCGCCAACCTGCCGCTGCCCCCGCCGGCCCGGTCCCGGCCGGAGTCCCGGACCAGCGGGAGCACGGTCACCCCCGTGCAGGCAAGGTGACGCCCGCTCGGAACGGACGAACCCGGCGAGCACCTCCGCAGACGTAGCGCGCCACGGTGATAATCACAGCGGAGCCGGCTGCCGCGGCGGCCGATGTCGACACCGTCCGGCAGCAACGCGAGCTGGTCCGGATGCACGGGCTCAGGAAACGACCCGGGAGCCCTGGTGATGCTCACGCCCGTCGAGTACCCCTTCTTCACGCCGGAGAAGTTGGGCGGGGAGGGCCCGTACCGAGAGATCTGCCAGCACCTCGGGCAACCCGCAACGCCGAACAGATACGGCCTCCTGCATTGCAAGAATACCGAGACCGGAGCGACCGTCCGGGGAGGCTGCTGACCCGGCCACGTCCAGCTAGCCATCTCGCAGCTTGATGAACAGCCACGGCCGCCCGTTCATAAGACGCTGACGTTGGAGGTCCACATCCACAACCTCGCTGCGAGGACCTCGGCTAGGGCTCAGGCGGGTGACCGCCGAACCCAACCGCTCTGCTTGAGCTCTTCGTCGTCTAAGAAGACGAGCATCGGCTGACCGGGAGCCATGATCATCGTCACGACGAAGCGCAGCGGGATGTCGGTGCGGTTGTTGGCGTCCTGATAGTGGATGACGTCCACGCCCGGTTCCCAGAATGCCTCGTCGGCCTTCACCACCCGCGGCGGTTCGCCCTGCACCTCGAAGACCATTTCGCCCTCCAGTATGTAGCCGAAACAAGGCCCACCGGGGTGGCGATGCGGCGGGACGCCGGGATCGCCGGGGGGATACTCGACCCGCACGGTCATCACTTGCCCGTCCGCAGCCAGAAAGGGCGGGGCGATGCTCTGAAGCTCGGTCAGTGTGGTCCGTACCTTCTCATAAGGGTCCTGCGACATCGCTTTCTCCTATCTCGCGCCAGCCGGCAGCCACTGGTCAACGTCGTCGGGGCGATGCGGGCGTTGACCCCTCGGCGGTTCGACGCCCCGGGCCGTCGACTCGCAGGCCCGTTGATCGAGTAGTCGTATTCCAGCGCCCGAGGCTGTAGATGTCACTAGCTGTGGTCGCCGGGGGCGTAGCGGTTCAAGATGCCCCCGGCGCACGCCTTGGCGCATCGCGTCGG
This sequence comes from Actinopolymorpha sp. B11F2, assembly GCF_040195635.1. Classification (NCBI taxonomy): domain Bacteria; kingdom Bacillati; phylum Actinomycetota; class Actinomycetes; order Propionibacteriales; family Actinopolymorphaceae; genus Actinopolymorpha; species Actinopolymorpha sp. B11F2. Next base: position 75,015 of record NZ_JBEFTX010000026.1, read on the forward strand.
CATACAGCTGGTCGGTCGTAGCTGCGAACGCTGGCGTCGAGGCGGGTCACTGGTCCGTCGGCGGCTGATCAACCGGCGGCTCAGGTGCTGGCTGATCCGGCTCCGGTGCTGGCTGATCCGGCTCCGGTGCTGGCTGATCCGGCTCCGGTGCTGGCTGATCCGGCTCCGGTGGTGGTGCTGGCTGATCCGGCTCCGGTGCTGGCTGATCCGGCTCCGGTGGTGGCGCCGGCTGATCCGGCTCCGGTGCTGGCTGATCCGGCTCCGGTGGTGGCGCCGGCTGATCCGGCTCCGGTGCTGGCTGATCCGGCGGTGCAGGATCTGGCCCAGGATCCGCGGGATTGATTCCAGATGGAGCCGATGTTCGGGTGAGGCTGATCGGTTCGCCGTAGGCAAATCCGGTGCTCAGCTGGAATGCCACAACTGCAATTGTCGCGATGACTGCGAGCCATCTGATTGTCGAACGCATAAGACCTCCAGCTTTGTTACGATCGTCAGGTAGCCCCCGATTTGGCGCTTCCTTGGGTCTGTCCTTTTCATTTGCCGTCCCATGAGTCTCCGTCGCACCTCGGGCGAAGGCCTCCCCGAAATGGCATAAAGGGCCTCCCTCTTAGTCAAGGTCCGGGGCATCGGCCATCCAAAAACCGCCAGTTTGGGAGCGTACATCTGTGACGTCATGAGCCGGATCACCCCGCACAGTGTGACCGGATCGATGGAGAATGACCCATTTGAGCGTTGTGCAAATATGCCCGGGGGGCCGTGGGTCCTCGGCGTTCCGCAGCCGCCGCCGGCGCTGGGTGGTGGGCCTGCGTGTCGTCGCGAATGTTGGCCCGGGTCGGGGGAGGGAGGTGACATTGTGAACGAAGTTCAGGAGGAACTGAGGCCCCAGGAGAGCCGAGTTGGTCGGTCCACTCCGGAGAGCTCCTCCAGCAGACCCATGCCTGGTACCGGAGGTGCTCACTCCGCGTTCACCGAAGGTGTCGCGCATGGCTGAGTTGGTCCGGACAGACGACCCTCGGCGTGATCTGGGTCATCGACAAGCTGCTTGGCGGGGCCGACATCCCGTACGAGGTCACCGACCGCAATATGAGTGTCCTCGAGGGCTCGATCAGCGCGATCCAGATCAGGATCCTGGTGCCGGACGAGCACGAGGCAGACGCCCGCGAACTGCTCATCTACGCCGACCTCGGCAATTGGCCGCGTCCCTAGTCTCCGCCGCACGCGAACAGCAGTGCCGGGATCAGCCGCTGTTCGCCACGGCGACGCGTTTGCAGGCCGCGATCAGCCTGTTGGCGGCGGTCTCCCCGCCTGGCCCCATTCCGATCACGATCGCATCGAACCGCTCGCTGATGACTACGGGATGCCCCAGTCATGAGCCACACCTCCACGCCCAAGGGTGGTCTGCCGCGCGGAGGACAGACCTTGACGAGGACGGAGAAGGCCCCATGGCCTGGCTGGATCGGAAGTTTCGCCTGCCATTGCCGCCTCGTCACGGAAGTGGGACACCTAGTCAGCCGTCGGCACACCTGGCAGGCAAATGTAGTTCGTCGGCGCGTGACACCGGTCATGACACCAAACGGGGTCACGTAAAGCACGCTCAGTACAACCAGTCACCACCTACTGCACGCGAATGCCCAGGTAGAGCGTGTGATGCATCCGAAGTAGGCCCCTCTTAATCCGCGGGTTCGGGGTTCGAGTCCCTGGCGGCGCACCCGTTCTGACCTGGGCAAACGCCCAGGTCGTTTCATTTGGCCAGATGATCGTGACACCGATCGGCTATCTTTCGGTGTCATGGCTAGGTCGAGCAGACCCCGCAAGCGGCAGCGTGGGTCCATCGACGTGCTCCCTAGCGGCGCCCTTCGAGTGCGCGTGTTCGCTGGCCGCGACCCGCTGACTGGGCGCCGACACAGCCTCACCGAAATCATCGATCCGGGTCCGCGGGCGGCCGACCTCGCCGAGCGGGCGAGGACACGATTGCTCAACCAGGTCGACGAACGGCGGAATCCGAAGACGAACGCAACCCTGGATCAGCTCCTTGACAAGCACCTGGACCTGATCGATGTCGAGGGAACGACGTTGCGGACCTGCCGCGGGTACGTCGACATGCACATCCCACCGCTCGTCGGCTCCATCAAGGTGGGCGCCTTCGACGCCGATCTGCTGGACTCCTTCTACGCCGCGCTCCGCCGGTGCCGAGCGCACTGCGGTCACCGCCCCGGTACGTCAGCGTCCATGCGTACACTCCCGCGCTCACCGCCATGCCCTCGAGGATGCGCTCAGGGCTCGACTGGTGGGCATCGCTTCGTTGTCGTTCACACGCCAGAGAGTGGGAGCGGTTCAGGTCGTCGCGGGCAGCGGGTGGGCCTGCCTGGACAGGCGGTTGGCGGGCCGGGTCAGGCCGTAGTGGTCGCGCAGTGTCCTCCCGATGTACTCGTGACGGAAGAGCCCGCGCTTACGCAGGATCGGCACCACGTGATCGACGAACTCCTCCAGGCCTGACGGCAACACCGCGGGCATGACGTTGAAGCCGTCGGCCGCACCGCCAGCCGCCCAGTCCTGCAGGGCGTCGGCGACCTGCTCGGGCGTACCGCTGAACGTCCGGTGTCCCCGTCCACCGCCGAGCCGCCCGATCAACTGCCGCACGGTCAGACGTTCCCGCCGGGCCAGCGTGACGATCAGCGTGTACCGGCTCTTGGCCCCCTCGATCTCATCCTCTGCAGGTAGGTCGGCCGGCAGCTCGCGGTCGAGCGGCAGGTCCTCGGGGGCGACGCGGAGGGTTCGGGCGAGCTGAGCCCGGGCGTACTCCGGCACGATCAGCCGGTCCAGCTCCTCCTCCCGGGCCAGCGCCTCGGCCTCGGTAGACCCCAGGATGGGGACGACCCCCGGAAGGACCCTCACGCCATCGGGATCCCGCCCTGCCTGGGCGACCCGATACTTGATGTCGGCGTAGAACGCCTGGGCGTCGGCCAGGGTCTGCTGCGCGGTGAAGATCGCCTCGGCGTACGTCGCGGCGAACTCCTTGCCATCCTCGGACGAACCCGCCTGGACGAGCACGGGATACGCTTGCGGCGACCGCGGGATGTTCAGCGGTCCTTGCACCCGGAACGCTGCGCCGGCGTGGTCGATCCGCTGCACACGGGTGGAGTCGCCCCAGACTCCGCGGTCCTTGTCGGCGAGGATCGCGTCGTCGTCCCAGCTGTCCCACAGCTTCTGCGCTGCGTCGACGAACTCCGCCGCACGCTCGTAGCGGTCCCGGTGACTCGGCATCTCGTCGAGGCCGAAGTTGCGGGCCGCGTCGACCGACGCGGTGGTGACGATGTTCCACCCGGCCCGCCCACCGCTCACGTGGTCGACCGACGCGAACCGCCGCGCCAGATTGAACGGATCGTTGTAGGTCGTCGACGCCGTCGCGATCAGCCCGATCCTGGTGGTGACCGCGGCGATCGAGGTCAACAGCACGGTCGGTTCGAGCGAGCCCGACGGCCGGCGTCCCACGTCGGGAAAGAGCGCGGGACTGTCAGCGAAGAACACCGAGTCGAACCTTCCACGCTCGGCTATTCGAGCGAGATTCTGGTAGTGGGTGACGTTGGTGTTGGCGTACGGATCGCTCGACGGCAGTCGCCACGACGCCTCGTGGTGCCCGGTGCTCATGAGAAACGCGTTCAGATGAAGGGGTTTCGGCGTACTCATCGGCTGGCCCCCACGCTCTGTTCGACCGTCCGAAAGTCGACGCATGGGTCGATGCCGAGCCGGGAAAGCAGGTAGCGCCGCAGTTCGGCGAACCGCGGGTCCGTGGGGTCCCGGGGTGAGTCGAGATCGACCTCGACCTCGACACCGATCCGGCCGGCATCGATGATGAGGATGCGGTCGGCCAGCACGATCGCCTCGTCCACGTCGTGCGTCACCAGCAGGACAGCGGGCTTGTGCCGGTCGCACAGCTGCCGGAGCAACCCGTGCATCCGGATCCGGGTGAGGGCGTCCAAGCTGCCGAAGGGCTCGTCGGCAAGGAGTAGTTCGGGTTCTCGGACGAGCGACCGGGCCAGTGCGACGCGCTGCTGCTCCCCGCCGGACAACTGGTTCGGCCAGGCCCGCTCCCTGCCCGCGAGTCCCACCTCGGCGAGGCTCTCCCGCCCGTGTGCGAGGGCGTCGGGTCCGCTCAGACCGAGAACCACGTTGTCGAGAACGCGTTGCCACGGCAGCAGCCGGGAGTCCTGGAAGACGACGGAGAGCCTGCTAGGGGCGTCGATCTCGCCGGACCCCGCGACGTCGTAGTCGAGTCCGGCGAGTGCCCTTAGCAAGGTGCTCTTGCCGGAGCCACTGCGACCGAGCAGGGCGACGAACTCTCCGCCCCCGATGGAGAGGTCGAGTCCGGCGAGGATCTGTCTGTCGCCGAACCGGCGTACGAGGTCGTGTACGCGTACGACCGACTCGGCGCCGCGGGCGGTCTGCGTCCCGGCGCGCTCTGTCAGTCCGCGAGCGTGCGTCGCCATGACAACGCCCTCCTCTGCACGAGCCGGACAGCGCCGTCGGACAGCAGGCCGAGGACGCCATACAATACAAGGCCGACGATGATGATCTCGGTCTGGCCGTACGTACGAGCGAGTTCCATCATGTAGCCGATTCCGCTGGTGGCGTTGATCTGCTCGACAACTACCAGCGACAGCCACGCCCCGACGACGGCAAAACGCAGGCCGAGCAGGAATCCGGGCAGTGCGCCTGGCAGTACGACGCGGTGGATGAACGCGACGTAGCCCAGGCCCACGGTCTCTGCAAGCTCGACGTAGCGGCTGTCGATGCTGCGCAGGCCGTTGTGGGTGTGGATGTAGACCGGAACGAACACACCCAGTGTGATCGTCGTGACCTTCATCGTCTCGCCGATGCCGAACCACAGGATGAGCAATGGCAGCAGCGCGAGCGAGGGGATCGCGCGTTTGATCTGGATCGGGCCGTCCAGCACCGCCTCGCCCCACCGGCTGAGCCCGGAGATCAGGGCGAGCACGGCGCCGGCGGCGATTCCGATGGCGAGGCCGAGGAAGGCCCGCTGGGTGGAGACGGCAAGGTTGGACTGGAGCCGACCATCGGCCATCAGCTCTCCCGCCGTCGTCACGACGGTCCAGGGTGCGGAGAGGATCCGTGGATCAATCAGGCCGGCAACCGAACCCGCCGACCACATCGCCAGCAGTAGCGCCGGGCCGACCACCAGACCGAACCGGATCGGCCGTCCAGGACCGAGCTTGTGCCGTCCGCGTAGCCGCGAGGCCGGACCGGATTCGACCTCCGCGGCCCGCGCCGGCCTGGTCAGTGTCGTTGTCACGGTGCTTCACCTCCTCCTGACGCATCGTCCGCGATCACGTCGGCGGCCACGGACTCGAACCGCCAGTCGTAGAGATCCTTGGCGTCGATGACGTCGTTGCCGGTTTCCTTGGCAAGCAGGTCGATGGTGTTCTGGTGCCGCGCGGCGACGTCGGTCCAGTCGCCGGGGATGTCGAGCTCTCCGGCGGCATCGATGAGGTACTCCCCGTCCTCCGCGGACAGGCCTTGGTCCTTGACGTAGTAGCCCTCGATCCATTCCTGAGGGTGCTCGTGGATCCAGACCTGCGCTCGGGCCCAGTGCTGGACGTACTCCTGGATCGCGGCCGCCTTGGCGGAATCGGCAAGGCTCGATGTCAGGGTGTAGAGATGGCTGGGGTCGTCGCGCAAGCCGTGCGGGATCGCCGTGGCCCCGTCCTTGCCGTATTTCGCGAGGTACCGCTTGACGTTGACACCCCCGATGGGTGCTACGTCGACCTGGCCGTTGGCAAGGGCGTTCGGATAGACGTCCCCGGTGCTCGGCAGCTCGATCGGTTCGACATCAGTCTTGGCCAGCCCAGCCTTCGCGAGGACCCGAAGGATCAGCGCGCCCTGAGCCTGACCCGGGCTGTAAGCGATCTTCTTGCCACGCAGGTCGTCAATGCTGTCGACCATGACACCAGGTGCCACACCGAGCTGGTAGATCGGATGGTGCACCGGGTCCTTGCGGAACTGTGCCGCCACGATCCGGACGTCGAGTCCGGTCCATGTCGCGTGGATCGGCGGGATGTCTGCCACGGCGCCGATGTCAAGTGCACCTGCGCGGAACGCCTCGGTGGTCTGCGGACCGCCGGAGATGTTGGCCCACTCGATCTCGAACGAGACCCTCTCACTCTCACCCGAGAGCTCCATGGCTACTTTCGTGGCCGGGTCTCCGACGATCAGCTTGGTGCCCTCGGGAACGGATGCGGCAAGCGGTTTGGTGAGTGCCGCGTTCTCGGCTTTCGGCTCGGCTGCGCCTGGACCACAGGCGCCGAGGGACGCCAGGCCAGCAAGCAGAGCGGCAACGACGGCAGCACGTCGCGCACTGGGCGAAGAATGTCGTACGAACATGTGGTGTCACTCCTTTGAAACCGGATCTCTGGCTGCTTGACCGTGGTGCTCGTCGCCTCACGCGGAGCTCGTCGCATCAGATGCTGGCAACGAGAAACGCAGGCAGAGCTGAGCTTCCGCGAGAGAAGCGGAGATTCCGGGAGAGAAGCGGGGGTTGGTACGCGTGCAGGAGACGCTGGCGTGCGTCAGCAGTGACACACGGCGCTGGCAACCCGCATCTGGTCGACCTCGCGCCTCTCCGTCAGCAGGAGCAGCGTAAACATGGTGCCGAGATTACCTACTTCTCCCATATGATTACTAGATAATCCGATGGGTGAGACGGAATCCTCGGCCTCAGCCGGACTCCGCCCACGTCTTCGCCAGCAGGTCGTACGAACGCAGCCGGTCGGCATGGTCATGGGTGATCGTGGTGATGAGCAGCTCGTCCGCAGCCGTCGCCCGCTGGAGCACTTGCAGCTTCTCGACAACGGTCGCGGGCGAGCCGACGAACTGGGTGGCGACCCGGTCTGCCACCAACCACCAGGGCGCGCTCGTCGTCGGTCCAGGCGTACAACGCGGCCTCGGCTGGCGACGGGAACGCCATCGCGCCGTAGCCGCTGCGGATCGACAGCACCCAGCGGGCGTAGGGACTGGCGAGCTCTGCGGCCCACAGTGTCGTCGTCGGCCACCACGATGTCGGCGGAGACCATGACGTACGGAGTCGCCAGCGTAGCCGAGGGCTGGAACGCCTCGCGGTAGGCCGCGACGGACTCGAGGACGGCGGCCGAAGCGTGGTAGTTGGCGGTGTAGGGCAGTCCTAGCTCACCGGCCGCCCGTGCACTCGGTCCCGCGCTCGAGCCGAGGACCCACAGGGCGAGGTCGGCGCCTTCGGCTGTTGGTGCATGGAGCTCGGTGTCGTCGACCGAGCGGTAGTCACCGCAGAGGAACGCCGCGATGTCGCACAGTTGGGCGACATGGCCATCGCCATCGGCGTCGCGGATCCCCAGCAATCTGGCCTGGATCTGCAACGGGCCGGGATCGAACCTGACGTGGGGTGGCGGTGGCAGCAGAAGTCCGTCGACGACCGAGTACGCATCGGGCCGGTGGCGCTGCCCGGCAATCGGTTCGACCCGCGCCCGTGCGAGGCGTTGCTTCAGTCGGCGCGCGCTCGACCTGGCCAGACCGAGGTCGATCCGGCCGGGATGAAAGTGCGCGATCGTCCCGAACTGCTCGACGGCCTGGAGCGGTGTGGTCGCGCCCAGCAGAACCGCGCCGGAGCCGACCCTGATCTGGTTCGTCCGCTCGGCGATGAGGGCGACCAGCACAGCCGGCGCTGCCGCCGCGACTCCGGGGGCCAGGTGGTGCTCGGCGACCCAGTAACGGCGGTAGCCGAAAGCCTCCGCCCGTCGCGCGAGATCGAGGGAGTTGGCAAGCGCGTCAGCTGCCGTACCGTTCGAGGGCACGGGTGAGAGGTCGAGGACCGACAGGGGCGTCCTGTTCGCGGGCATCCTCCGTGCGTCTGCCGGAAATCGCGTCGAGCTGCTCACGCGTGTATGGGTCCTGCGGCTGGATGAAGATCTCGTCGACGGTGCCGATCTCCACGAGCTTTCCGTGGCGCATCAAACCCACGCGGTCGCAGATCTGGCGTGCGACGGCCAGATCATGAGAGATGAAGAGGTACGACAGGAAGAGCTCGTCCTGCAGTCGGACAAGGAGTTCCAGAATCTGCCTCTGCTCTGAGATGTCGAGCGCCGAAACGGGTTCGTCCAGGACGACCAGTTCGGGTTCGAGAGCGAGCGCCCGGGCGATCGCCACCCGTTGCCGCTGCCCGCCGGAGAGTTCGGCGGGACGGCGGTCGAGCACTGTGGCCGGCAGGGCCACCTGGTCGAGCAGCTCGCCGACCCGCTGACGTCGGGCCTGCCGGTCGCCGGTCCCGTACGCCCGCAGCGGCTCCGCGACGATCTGCCCGATCCGCTTCCCAGCGTCGAGCGAGGCGTACGGGTCCTGGTAGACGAGCTGCATCCGTCGCCGGAGCCGGCGCAGCTCGGTGCCCTGCAGGCGCAGAATGTCCTCACCGTCGAATAGCACCTGCCCGGAGGTCGCGCCCTCGGGTCGGAGTAGAAGCCGAGCGGTAGTGGTCTTCCCCGAGCCGGACTCCCCTACCAGGCCGAACGTCTCCCTCTTCCTGACCTAGAAGCTCACGCCGTCAACCGCACGGACAGTTCGCGCGCGCCCGGGCAGGGGGAACTCCTTGCTGAGCGCGGTGACCTGCACGAGGTCGCCGTCTCGCGTCACGGAATCGGGCGCGACGTTGAGGGCGAAGCCAGCGCTGCACCGCGCGTGGTAGCGGCGGTCCAGCGGGACCGCGCGGGTGATCGGCACCATCCGGGCTCTCGTGAGGCTGGGGGCCGCCTCGATGAGCGCCCGGGTGTACGGATGCCGCGGTGAGTCCTGGATCTGCGCCGTGGTGCCCGTCTCGACCACCCGCCCACCCCGCATGACCACGATCCGCTGCGCCCGGTCCGCCGCTACCCCAAGGTCATGGGTGATGAACAGCGACGCCGTCCCGAGCGCTCGGCACAGCTCGTCCAGTTGGCCGAGCACCCTGCGCTGGACCGTCACGTCGAGCGCACTGGTGGGTTCGTCGGCGATGACAAGCTGCGGCCGGCAGGCCAGGGCGATGCCGATCAGGACCCGCTGGCGCATGCCGCCAGAGACTTCGTGCGGATACTGCCGTGCGCGTACGCCTGGATCGGAAAGCCCTGCCTGGGCGATGACCTCGACCGCCCGCGCGGCAGCGTCCCGCCTCGTGGCCTGCCCGTGCCGCCGGAGCACCTTGGCCACCTGGTCGCCGATCCGGCGTACCGGATTGAGGGACACTCCTGGATCCTGTGGGATCAGTCCGATCCGGGCGCCACGGATGGTCCGCATCCTCCGGTCCAAACAGCCGGCGATGTCGCTGCCAGCGAGCCGGATCTGCCCTCGATCAAGGACACCGCCGCGCGGCAGCAGGCCGACGACGGCGTGTGCCATGGTCGACTTGCCCGAGCCGGACTCCCCCACGACGGCGACGATCTCGCGGGAGCGACTGTCAAGCTGAGGTTGCGTACGGCAGGTATCTCCTGCCCACGCAGGCGATACGACACGTCGAGGTCACGGATCTCCAGCAGCGGGAGGGCGCCACTCACCCGCGCGCTCCCGTCAGCACGTGCGCAGCATCCATCATGACTCCTCTCAGGGGGGTGTCAGCCGGAACCCAGGTTGGTGACCGTGCTGTAGGCGCCCGCGTGGTAGACGAGGGGTGAGTGCGGACGGGTTGCAATGTCGGTGATTTCGGCGACCACTAGGTGGTGGTCGCCGACCGGGAAGCGCGCTTCGACCCGGCCACGCAGGTACCCCGCGGCGTCGTCCAGCATGGGTTCACCAGTCGGGAGCCGGGACCACCTCGTCGGGGCGGCGAACCGGTCGATGCCACTGGTCGCGAACCGGTCCGCCAGTGTGCGCTGCTCGGCATCGAGGAAGTTGACGACGATGCCCTCGGCGACGGCGATGGCCGGCCAGCTCGATGCCGCGGTCGACAACGCGAACGACACCAGCGGCGGTCGCAGCGAGATGGAGGCGAGCGACGTGGCCGTGAAGCCGACCGGGCCGAAGCCTGCATCCGCCGTGACGACGACGACACCGGCGGCGTAGCGGCGGAAGACCGCGCGGTAGAGATCGGGGGTGATGCCCGTAGGAACTTCCACAGAGCTGGTCAAGACGACACCTCCTGGGCGGCCGCCAGCTCCGCGGCACGAGACGGATGGGCACCTCTCGTGCCGCGGAGGTCGCGAAGGGGCGGATGGGTACGCGGAAGGTCGACGCTGACCCCCGTGTGAACGCAAGCGGAGAACCCGCATCCGGCGGACCAGATTGCCGTGTCACGTGGCGTCAACCGCGGAAGCACTGGCAGACGTCGGAGTCAGCCGGTGTCAGCAACACCGGCCACTGGCCACGCGCATCTGGTCGATGACGCGGCGGGTTGTGAGAATGAATCCCCGACACATAATCCCTACTATCGCTGTAGGAGATTGCGCCGACCAGGGTCGTCCCATGCATTGGACACGCCTGGCCGAAAAGTCCATTGGCGGCCACCGCCGGGAATGCTGGTCCAGATTCTCTAGTTGCCCTATGTGATTTGTGTCCATAGCGTGGCCTCGCCATGGGCCCCATGCCTACGACCGAGCCAGGACGACCGCGACCGAGAACATGCGTACGACCGAGAAGGAGGCGAAGATGCCCGTCGAGTTCCTCGGCATCGCCGGTACCAACGACGGGTCGGAGACCGCAGCCCGCTCCGGCCCGAGCTTCCAGATCGTCAAGCAGGCCTGGACGAGCCACGAGCCGTTCGACCACGGGGGCACCCACTATCGGTTCGCCGACTTCGCGAACGACGTTTTCCCCGTCCGGCAACCCAGGCCGCGCGTCTCGTTCGGCGGTTCGTCACCAGCGGCCTACGCGGCGGGTGCTTCCGAGGCCGACATCTACTGTTTGTGGGGCGAGCCGTTGCTGCAGACCGCGGAGCCGATCGAGTCGGTCAAGGCGGCCGCCCGGGCCGCGGGACGCTGCGACGTACCGAAGTTCCAGGTCGCGTTCCGCCCGATCATCGCGCCGATCGAGGAACTAGCCTGGGACAAGGCGTACCGGATCGTCGACGCGATCACGTCCCGTACCGCCGGAGGAACCCGACCACTCACCCGCCGGCACCGGTTGACCGGTCCCGAGAACTCCGGGTCACAGCGGCTGCTCTCGGTCGCCGAACAGGGCGAGCGGTTCGATCGGGCACTGTGGACCCGGACGGCGGCCGTCACCTGCGGCGCGGGGAACTCCAACGCCCTGGTCGGTACGCCCGAGGTGGTCACCCAGGCCCTGCTCGACTACTACGACCTCGGCGTCGAGATCATCTCGGCCGGGGATACGACATCTTGGGTGACGCCATCGACTTCGGCCGGTACGTGATTCCGATCGTCCGTGAAGAGGTCGCCAAGCGCGATGCCGAACGCGAGCACGACCGGCTCGCCGAGACGGTCGGGAGGCCGTGATGACCCACCAGCCCAGTGCCGCATTCGACGGCTCGAACCCCGGGATCGTCGTCGTGTGCGGCAACCCGAAGTCACAGTCGCGGACTCTCACGGTCGCCCAACGACTCGCCGGACGACTGTCCGAACGACTCCCCGGACTGCTCGCCGAACGACTTACCGACGAAGCGGACCTTGCCGGATCGGCAACCATCGACCTGGCCACGTTGGGTGGCGCGGTGATCGACGGCAGCCCGGACGTGGACGAGGCACTCGCGACCGCCAGATCGGCGCGGGTGCTCGTGGTGGCGACACCGATCTACAAAGCCAGCTACACAGGGCTGCTCAAGGCGTTCCTCGACCGGTTCGGCGGCGGCGCGCTCACGGGGATCATCGCCGTACCGCTGACCGTGTCAGCTTCCCCTATCCACCGCCTCGCCGTCGACGTCCATCTACGGCCCTTGCTGGTAGAACTCGGCGCGAGCGTGCCCACCAGGGCTCTCGCGATCGAGGAGAGCCAGCTGGCGGCGATCCACGACGCCGTCGAGTCGTGGATCGCGTCGGAGGCACCGCTCATAGGCGACGTACTCCCGGGTCTCGCCGCGGTGCGCGCGTAGGCCGTTGGCACCGCACGTCCTACAGCCTTGCTCGCCCCTGCAGGGGCCTCTCGCCAGGCCATGCAACCATGGTTACACTACCTCCATGGATGTCGGGCAATGGGTGCTGCTCTGTTACCACCTGCCGCGGGAGCCGTCGACGCCGAGGATCACCGTGTGGCGCAAGCTGAAGCGCCTCGGGGTCGCCCAGCTCGGTGATGGCCTGGTCGCGCTGCCCGCGGATGCACGGACCCGGGAGCAGCTCGAATGGATCGCCGAGGAGATCGTCGAGGCCGGTGGCGACGCGGGCATCTGGCTGGCGCATCCGGCCACCGCAGGGCAGGAGCGAGCCCTCGCCACCGGTTTGGCCGGGGCAAGGGCGGCGGAGTATGCCGCCATCGCTGCTGAAGCCCAACGCGCCTCTGACCTCGGTGAGGCGGCACGGCGCCGCACCGCGAAGAAACTCCAGGCCGAGCTGCGTCGAATCAGCCGGCGCGACTATTACCCACCCCCAGAACGAGAAACCGCGCACCGCGCAGTCCGCACTCTCCTGGAGCACGTGCCCACCCTCCCCTCACCGCGAGCCGCAGCCGGGCGAACGGCGCGATGAGGTGGGCGACACGCGCTGGCGTGCACATCGACCGTGCCGCCTGCGCCTGGCTGATCAGCCGGTTCATCGATCCCGCCGCCGAGTTCGCCTTCGTCACCGACCCAGCTGAGGTACCACCGGGTGCCACCGGCTTCGACATGCGGTCGGTGGACCTGTCACACCACACTCGCCCAGACGGAAGCGGCGTCGACTGCAGCTTCGAGACAATCCTTCGCCACTACGGCCTCACCGACCCGGTGCTGTGGCGCATCGCGGCCATCGTCCACGAAGCCGACCTCGACGACGACACCTACGACGCCCCCGAAGCTCCCGGACTCGACGTCGTCCTGCGCGGCCTGTCGATGACCTGTGACGACCACCGGGTGGTCGAGCTCACCCGCCCGATGTTCGACGGCCTGTACGAGTACTACCGGCGAGCCACCCTGCTCGGAAGGGAACCCTCGTGAATCCTGCAGCCGATGAGTCCGCGGCCGAGTCACCCGGCCACCGATCGGACACCGGCGAACACGTGGACGCGCCGCGGACCGTCCGAGACGTTGTGCCGTTCGCCTCGGCCGTCCGCACCTGGTTCGCGATCTCCCTCCAGACCTTCGGCGGGCCGGCCGGGCAGATTGCTGTCATGCAGCGCACCCTCGTCGACGAGAAGCGATGGATCGGCCAGCGCCGGTTCCTGCATGCGCTCAACTACTGCATGCTGCTCCCAGGCCCCGAAGCCCAGCAGCTGGCCATCTACATCGGCTGGCTGCTCAACGGCATCAGAGGCGGCCTGGTCGCCGGCACCCTCTTCGTCCTCCCAGGTGTCGTCGCCCTGCTCGTCCTCTCCGGCATCTACGTCGCCTACGGCGACACGGCCGCAGTCACCGCGATATTCGCCGGCCTCGCACCCGCCGTCCTCGCCGTCGTCGCCCAGGCGGTCTGGCGGGTCGGCCGGCGATCACTCGGACACCCCGCCCTGGTGGCGATCGCCATCGCCGCCTTTCTCGCCCTGGCCGTGTTCGGTGTCCCGTTCCCCATCGTCATCGCGGCAGCCGCTGCCGCTGGCTGGCTCCTCCACAAGTTCAACCCAGCCGTGTTCACCGCCAGTTCAGACAATGGTGCCGCCAACGGTGAACCACCGCTGATCCCCGACGACGCGTTGCACACCGAAGCCCCCACAGCCGGCCGGGCCGCGCGGGTCCTCGCCATCGGTGTGGTGGCATGGGGGCTGCCGATGCTGCTGGTGGTCCTCCTCACCGGCGCTCAGAGCGTCTTCACCACGCAGGGACTCTTCTTCTCCGGCACCGCACTCGTGACCTTCGGTGGCGCCTACGCCGTCCTCGCCTACGTCGCCCAGCGCGCCGTTGAGGTCTACGGTTGGCTCGGCCCTGGCGAGATGGTCCGCGGCCTCGCGCTCGCCGAAACCACCCCGGGCCCGCTGATCATGGTCGTCCAGTTCGTCGCATTCCTCGGCGCCTACCGCGACCCCGGCACCCTCAACCCCTGGATCGCCGGCCTGAGCGGCGCCCTGCTCACCACCTGGGTGACCTTCGTTCCCTGCTTCCTGTTCATCTTCCTCGGCGCGCCGTATGTCGAACGGCTCCGGAACAACCACACCATCTCCGCCGCACTCTCCGGCATCACCGCCGCAGTCGTCGGCGTCATCGCCAACCTCGCCCTCTACTTCGCGATCCACACCCTGTTCACCGCGACCGGCAACGCGTCCTGGGGGCCCGTCCACCTCGAGGTACCTGACCTCGCCAGCCTGAATCCGATACCCGCCGCCCTCACAGTCGTCGCACTCGTCCTCATCTTCCGACTGCGCTGGTCAGTTCTACGCACCCTCGGCACCTGCGCCCTCTTCGGCCTCCTCGCCACAGCCGCGGGCTCGATGGCGTGAAATCGGGTATCGGCCGACGTCGCGACTGGCCGCTGCCGAGCATTCACCCGTGGGCCACCGAAAAGCTCTGCACGAGAGCCGCCTGCTTGGGCAGGATGTCGGCTCACGACTGATGTATCCCGGCGGCGCATGCTCGCCGGTGCCCTGGGCGGCGCCGCCGCTCCTCCACTACGATCCGTCGCCCACGATGGCAAGCCGACGGTCATCTGCGCCCTCCACGACCGCACGCTGGCCGCCCGATTCGCCGACCACTCCATCGCCTCGAGACCGGCCGTGTCGTGGGCGGACAGGTCGAGGATGCGCTGGCTCTCGCGCGGTGTGACGACCAGGATATGGCTGGCAAAAGCCCTGGCAAGCCTCATGTGCGACCTCTACGAGACACGGGCGGGAGGCCCAGCGTTTTGCGAACTCGGCGCGCCAGCCGGCGCCTGGTCCGCAGGAAGCGCGCCATCAGCTCGGCATGACCGGTGAGGAAACCGTCGGGGTCTCCAGGCGGGGCGAGCACGTCGACCACCGGCATGCCGGCATCTTCGGGAACAGTCAGCGTGGCAGTGAGGCCGATGAAACCGGCATCAATCGTCGCAGCGGACAGGCTCGCCGTACCGTCGCCCGCACGCGCCGGTGTCGCCGATGTCGGCGGTGTCGCCGGCTTCGTGGTCGTCCCGGCGAGCCGGATCGCCACCGAGTAGCGGCCGGGGTCAAGCCGATCAGTAACCTTCACCGTCAGCGTGGAGTTGCTCGCGCCCCCCGCGACGGCCGACGAGAGCTCCGCGGGCAGGTCGATGGTCCTGTCCGTGCCCTCGTGCAGCAGTCTCATGACCGCACCAGACCGTGCCTGTGTGGTGAGTATGCGCAGCGGGAGTGTGACCACGAAGCCCGGGTGCGGGCCTACCAGTACAGGCTCGGCGGGCACGAGCATGTCCCGTTTCACGGTGCACTGCTCGCCGACCTCGATCGAGAGATTCCCGCGGTCGGTCCAGTGTGGCGTCACCATCCGTGCTGGTTCGCCGACGATCGCGGGTATGCAACGCTCGGCCGCCTTGACGGTCTTCACGGCACCGATCCTCGCGTCCTTTGTCCAGCCGCAGCAGGAGATCCGAGCGACGACATCCCAGATGCCGCTGGATAGAGGCGTGGAGGCGACGACAGAAGGGATGTCGATGTGGGCCTCGCACGTCACAACCGGACGGAACGTTTCTCCGCTTACGGGCTCGGTGTCAGTGCTGTCGGTCATGGTGGCCGCGTAGGCCCGAACATCGGACGCGCCGACCGGGTATCGCGCGATGGCGGAGGTCGCCGGCACGAAGTGCTCGGCTGAGGTGGACTTCGCCCGGAGAACCACATCGACCTTCGTCTGGGCCAGCCGCATCGTGCTGTCGAGGTCGTCCGGGGACAGGGCCGCGAGCGCCTCGGCGGTGAGCGGTGGCGTCAGGAGGTCGCGGCCGCCCCGATGGGTGAAGGTCATCGGCTCACCGGTGGTGCGCAGCTCAGCGGTGACGGCGAACTGAAGAGCCCCGTCGTGCCAGCCCAGATCGTCGAGGCGGACGTGATTGTGGATGTCCTCCTCCCACTCCGCCAAACGGATCAGGTCGTCGAGGCGGCCCGCCTGGACGAGGCGGCTGACGATACGTTGCGCGGGTGCCATACCCGCGGCCACGCCAGGGGCGAAGCGCTCGGCGGAGAGGCGGTGGACCTCATCGAACAGCGCGCGCCGGTCGACCTCCGGCATCCGTAGCAGCCGGCTACCGCGCAGACGCTCGATCATCTCCACGCGGTACCACCGGCGGTGAAGCTTGTCGCGCAGCGGGCCAGGCTCGGTGTTGGCCTCGACGATGTCGAGCGCTTCGCTGAGGTTGGCGAAGTACTTTCTCCAGTCGATCTGCTGGTAGGCGGCGTTGCTGGAGTCGTCGCGACGTACGTGGTAGTAGCAGATGTAGTTGCTGAGCACCGAGACTTTCTGCGCCGCGAAATATGCCGCCGTGACGAAGACGTGGTCTTCCAGGCGGCGCCGGCCTTCGGGGAACCTCAACCCGTGCGCGTCGAGGAACGCCTTGCGGAACATCTTGTGCGGGGTGAGGCTGTCGATCAGCGGCGTCTTGCCGAGAGTCGCGTCGGGGTGATTCTTGCGGAACAGCTCGCGTGGGACGCCTCTGCCCTTGCCAGCCATCTTGCCGACGACGACGTCGGAGCCGTGCTCCTTGGCGTACTTATACATGCGCTCCAGGGCTTCGTCGCCGAGATAGTCGTCGTTGTCGACAAAGAAGACGTACTCCCCACACGCGTGGGCAACGCCGACGTTGCGAGGCTTGCCCGACCACCCAGAGTTCCCCTGGTGGATGACGCGCATGTGCGGGTGCTCGGCGGCGAGAGCGTCAAGCCGGGCCGGGCTGTCATCGGTCGAGCCGTCGTCGACGAAGATCGCCTCGAACTCCTCCGGCGGGAGGCTCTGGCGCAGCAGCGAGTCGATGCAATCCTGCAGGTAGGGCCCCGGATTGTAGACCGGAATGACGACCGTCACCTTGACGCCTGTCGACGGAGCGTTACCTGTCGCGGGACTCGGGGTGGGATCGCCCGACGATCCAGGGCCGGCATGCGCAGACGAACTGTTTGTCGCCGCTGCCGAAAGTGTCATGTGTACCCCTTGGTTTGTGTCGATCTGGGTGTGTCGATCCACGGCGGCCAGGCTGCACGTGACGAACAGCACAGGTATCCGGGCGGGTCAGTCGGCGCAGTGCCAGTCAGGGCCATAACCAGCTCGCCTGCTGCCGCCGCTGGCGGCGCATGGCGTGGCACCCCTCCCGCCTGCCGCCGTCAGGCGACTGCACGGTCGTTCAATCGGCTCAGCAACAGATCGCCGATTCTGACGACCTCCTGCTTGTAGGGAGTGTCCGAGAGGATGAAGTGGGTGAGGCCCAGCTCCTGGTACTTGCGCAGTGCGTCTGCGACGTCGGTGGGTGAGCCGACCAGCCAGGTGGTACCAGCTCCACCGCCTCCGAACTTGCCTGGCGCCGTGTAGAGGCAGGAGTCGAGCACCTCGCCCCGCGCGGCGAGGGCGATGAGGCGTTGCTGGCCAACCGCCTGGCGCCGCAGGCTGTCGGTAGGGGACACCCGCTGTTCGTCGGACATCTTGGCGACCTTCGCCTCAGCATCGCGCCACGCTTCCTCAGTGGTGTCACGCACCAACGTGGTGATCCGTAGCCCGTACTCGAGGGGGGCGTGCGTACGCCCGAGCGACTGGCTCAGCCCCCTGAGCCGGTCGATCCGCTCGGCAATTCCGGCGAGCGGCTCGCCCCAGAAGAGCTGGACGTCCGCCTCAGCGGCCGACACCCGCTCGGCCGCGGCGGAGGCGCCGCCGAAGTAGAGGCGCGGGTGTTTGCGTTGCCCGATGCGAAACGGGCGCGGGGCAACCGTGGACCCGTCAACGGTGAAGTAGTCGCCCTTGAACGTGACGTTCTCCTCGGTCCACAGGAGCCGGACGAGCTGAAGAAACTCCTTGGTCCGGGCGTAGCGGTGGCTCTGGTCGCCCTCGGTGTCGCCGTAGGCGGCGAGATTGTCGCGGCCGCTGACGATGTTGACAAGGAGGCGTCCGCCGCTGAGCTGGTCGAGGGTGGCCGCAGCGCTGGCGAAATGTGCAGGCTGCCAGTAGCCGGGCCGGATCGCCACGAGCGGCTTGAACGTTCTGGTGCGGGCGGCCAGGGAGGTGGCGACGGTGAAGGTGTCGGGGCGGCCCCAGCCGGTGCCGATCAGAGCGCCTCCCCAGCCGTGCTCCTCGGCTGCGCGAGCGAGCTTGGTGGAGAAGTCAAGGGTTCCCCACCCGTCCTTCGTGTCGTCGCCCCGGTGCCCCGGCTCGACAGTGTTCGGGATGTACCACAGGAACTCGAGGCTCATTTCGTCCCTTCGCCGGGATCGCGACTACAAGCTATCCTACTTACTCGATCGGGTTAGTAGATAATAGGCATCTGCAGGCCATCAGATCCAGCGTCGCTACGTGGCGGAATATGCAGAGGATGGCGCGAGGGAGCTATACACCTCGGCACCGCCGACACTGACGCCGTTGCGATCTAGTCGCCATGTGGCCCGGGCAACCAACGCCTACCAACCGGGCCTTCTCCCGCTTCTATGACGTGGCAGCCGTTGTCGAGCGAGCGCTGTCCTCTGGCATCCTGACCATCGGCGGGGCCGCCAGAACGCTGTGTACCGGCTGCGGGCGGCTGTAGACTGCCCATCCTCCGCAGCCACGTCCCACCAGCCCGCCACTGGCGTGCCGGGTAGTCAGCTTGTCAGCGTTGCTCCGCTCACCGACGTGCCCGCCGCCCGCAAGCGCGTGACACCGGTTGTGACACCAACCAGTGTCGTGCAAGTCACGCTCAGTAAGCAAGTCACGGCTCTGCACGCGGATGCCCAGGTAGAGCGCATGATCTACCCGACGTAGGCCCCTCTCAATCCGCAGGTTCGAGTTCGAGTCCCTGGCGGCGCGCCCGCAAACCGGCTGGTCAAGCGAGGCGTCTCCGGTTCGGTCCGCCACGGCCGGCCCTCCCGAGCAGCAAGGCGGGCAACTCCTCGGCCACCTGCAGCCCCTAGCTGGCGGAGGCCACCTGAACTGGCAGCTTGGAAACGTATGTCTACGGCGCTCGCGATCTTCGGTGCGAACGACATGCTGGAACGGCCTGGACTAACCTCTGGTCGTCCTCGGCTAATTGCCCGGCGGTACGGGGCCGGTGACCACTGCCTTGACCTTCCACCCGCGTCCATCGACGTCCGTCGCGATGGCGCTAAGGCAAGGACCCCCGAGTCCGCGGCGTCCCCGCGCATCAGTCGGTCAGGTCCTTGCGGAGCAGTACGCAAGTCGTCTCGATTCGAGTGACAGTACCGTCGGCAAGCTCGTCGTCCCACGAGCTGACCTTGTTGCCATACGCGACATAGCCAAGCCGCTCATATAGCAAGCTTGCGCGAGGATTGTCTTCCTCCACATCGACCTCGGTCCGGCGCAACCCGCGGGCCCGGATACGGCGCTCGCACTCGCGGATCAGCGCCGACCCGATACCGCACGACCGCAATGGCTCGAGCACGGCGAACTGCCACAACACGCCGGCACCCGGAATGTGCTCGTAGTCGACACCACACTTACCGATCACCTGACCAGACGGCAGACAGGCCACTAGGTAATCCGCCACCCCCGCCCGCACCCGAGCCAACTGGTCGACAAGCTGCTTCACGTGTCCTGGCGTCCCGGACCATCCCATCCCTGATAGGTCGCCGTTGTGCATGTCGCGAATCGCCACGTCAAGTGTCATCAGGACGGGTGTGGTCGTCGGCATCGCCGGATGCTAGCAACCGCGGGTGAGGAATATCAGTGCCGCGTCGCCGCCTGTTTGCCCACATCCTGATACCGCACTGCGCCGAGCGTCCGCGCCTGAGGCTTCACCTGGGGCACGCGGAGAGCACGCGACTCATTGACTCCTCGGACCCTCGGTGCGCTCACGATGTCGCGGCGATGCTCATGTTGTCGCTACATGAGGCGAGTGGTCCATGCCGTCTCACCGCGCTGCTGCGTCGGTGAGTATCTCTTGAAAGAGCGCTTGGCATTCGGTGACGAAGGCGGGCCAGGTCCGCCCGTAGTACAAGATGATGGCGATCGCCCAGGCACGAGCACGGGTCCAGGTCAGGTCGTCGAGGTTCAGGGTGTTCCAGTAGGCCTGTCGTGCCTCCGGCGGCAGGCCCCAGACGGTGGCGTGCTCGGCGTCGGGGTGACCGACCGTGAGGCTTCCAAAGTCAATGACAGCATGCAGCATGCCGTCCCGCGCTAACAGGTTGCTGGGTCTGAGGTCACCGTGGAGCCACACGTACTGTCCGCATGGCTCGGGAAGGGCCAGAGCGGCTCGCCACAACTGCTCCAACGTCTCAACGTCCAGCTGGGATCCCAGAGTGGTTCGGCACTCGTCAAAGCAGCTGCTAACCCACTCGAGTTCCTGCAAGTAGCCACCGCGGTACCAGCTGAGGTCGCCTGTGCGAGTTGATCCCATCAGGTCGATGCTGTGCAACTCCCGAACGAACCCTGCCAGGTCCGCGCCCAACCTTGCCCAGTCTCGCACGCTGTCTGCGCCGACAAACTCACCGTCTATCCAGCGGTAGATCGACCAGACGAGCGGGAACGTGCTGGTAGGGGTTCCGGCGTAGACCGGCTCAGGGACCGAGTAGGCAAGCAGGGGCGCCAGGCGAGGGAGCCACTCCTGCTCCTTCTGCACCGAGCGGGCGTTGTCGGCGGTTCTTGGAAGCCGCACGACCAGCTCGTCGCCGAGCCGGTACATGACGTTCTCCTTGCCCGCGCCCGCTGCGGCCAATGGCAGATCAGCCCACTCAGGGCGTTGTTCCCTCAGGAGCGCCCGGACAACAGTGTCGTCGACCGCGACCTCGTTCTCGTAAAGCACCACCATGGAGAGTCTCCCCTTCGTAGAGCATGGGCAGCCAACGGTTTTCGGTCAGGCAGTCATGATGAGCCGCTGCTATCGCTCAATGCCGACGGGTTGACGGAGTGGCTCCCCAAGTCAACCTTCGAATGCTTCGTGGCGGGCCTAGGATGCGTGCGTGGCGACCAAGTGGCTGATCGGGACGGCACTGGTTCTCGTTCTGATCGGTGGCTGCCCAGCTACCACGGATCTGGAAGGTGCACGGGACCTGTCCTGGCGGAACGGCCGGCGCGCACAAGCCAGCATCCAGGCTGTGGGAGAGGCGGTGGCCGACGAGTTCGGCGAGTCTGCGAAGGAGGCACCCGGTGGCCCGCTTTCGCGAGGCTACGTCGGCACCGCGCTCGACGACGCGGCAAGGAGTCTTGTGATTGTCGTCGATCCAGCGATGGTCGATGTGGAGCGGCTCGCCAGCAAGCTGACTGCGGCGTCCGGGCCCGGCGGTGTGGCCGTTCGAGTCGAGGCAACGAAGGTCAGCATCGCCGACTTGCTCGCCGCGGAGGAAGTATTGCGTGCACGAGATTGGCATCCGAATGCCTCAACAGTTGGTATGTCATTCGGCCTTGACCCCGCGGCATGTCGGTACGAGGTCACTCTCAGTAGGACTCACGAGGACGTTGCTCTTGCCCTCAAGGACCGGCTAGGCGAGCTCGTCGACATCCGCTGGGGAACGCCGCAACGGCGGTGAGGTGTAGGGCGTCGTGGACACCGGGGGCGACCTCGATGCAGGTGCCATTGGAAGTGGAATAGCTGGACTCGCGTGAGCGAGAACGGCTGACCGCACGGCGGCATCAGGATGCGACGCCGTCCGCGAACTGCCAGCCGCGTACCAGAGGGATAGCGGCGTCGCGTACGCCGGCCTGTCGGCGGCACTGGCTGCCCAAGACCATCCTGAGGCCGCCGCCTCACCGGGCCCTTAGCGATGGCGCGGGCACGAAATAGGCTGCCCGTCACGTGGCGGGGAGGGTGGACGATGCGGCAGAAGATCGACACGGAGCCGATCCGTGAGCCCTGAGGAGGGTACGGGGCACGAGTGGGGATCGAGGCTCTGGCGCGACGCCGCCGAGAACTGGGCTCATCTGCAGCTCGACCGGCTTGGTTTCCGTCCAGCCGGCGATGTCCGACCTGTCAGACCAGCGCTGGTCGTGGGTTTGGCGCATTCCGACGAATCGGGGCGACGTGCTGCTCAAGCAAACGACGAGTGCCAGGGACGTCGAAGGATCCGTTCACGCATTCTGTGCCGACGCCGCGCCCGAATACGTGGACCGGCCGCTCGCTTACGATCCTGAGGCAGCGCGCATCCTGTTCACTGACGGTGGGCCCACGATGGGAGAGGCGGGTCAGTCGCCAGAAGGTCCTACTCCCGAAGCCATCGCCTCGATGGTTACCGCCTACGCCCACCTGCAGCACGCCACTATCGGCCGTCAACGCCAAGCCGAGGCAGCCGGCCTACCGGCTTGGGATCCGGCCGGTGCGGCCCATGAGGCCGAGCAACTGGCCGGCATCCTGCATGCGCTGCGCAGATCGGACCCACGCCGCATCACCGCCCTGCAAAAGCATCTGCTGCTCACGAACCTCGACGCTCTCGCTGAGTCCGGGACAGTCCTCGTCAACTCGCCCATCCCGTCCTGCGTCGACCACGGCGATCTCTGGCCAGGCAACGTCCTGATCGCCCGTACCGCCGGCGGCCACCACCGCTTCATCGACTTCGGCGATGCTGCCTGGACCCATCCGTTCCTGTCCCTCATGGCGCCGCTCTTCGAATGTCACCGTCGATGGTCACTGCCAGGTCCTTTCAGCGACAGTCTCAACCATCCTTCGCTGCAGATGATCATCGACGCATACCTTCAGGCCTGGAGTGACTACGCCAGCCTCCCGGAACTAAGAGCCTGTTCCTGAACCTGGTTCTCTGGTGTGAGCTTCGTCTCTGTTGATCATGGTGGCCGTGTCTTCGCTGGTAATGGAAGGAACTCCTGGTAGATCGAGCGGTGCTTGAAGTCGCCGATATA
>NZ_JBEFTX010000027.1:0-93526 GCF_040195635.1 Actinopolymorpha sp. B11F2
TCTGTACCAGCCGCTCAGCCTCCTGCGGCTCCAACTCCCGAACGAACACCTCAGGCCGACGTGCCATCACTCACCTCCAGGCACAGCCTGCCATTACAACGCCAACGTTCCTTGATGAGGCACTAGCAGGTCCCAAAGAGGGGCAGATACGGTACCCCTCACCGGGGGCGGCTCAGGGCGGGACTCATAGGCAAGTCGTACGTATCTGGATGCGCCGGCTGGCGAGGACGGCACCTTACATGAGCACATGAGGCGGGGCTTAAATAGGTGGCTCTATGGCGCAGATCTAGCCTGGTACGTCGTCAAGGATGACCCGACTCCCGTTGAGTTCAAAGCCGCCGTCACCGATGACATCGACACCGGGTGTCTGTCGCGGTATCCACATATGAAATTGGGGGAAGCAAACCCGCACTACAACAATTACCCAACCATCAGTATCGGCCACTGGGGTCGCCGCCTACGGATATTTCGTCGACTCCGACGGTTGGGACCGTACGCATATGGCGGACCCCTCAGCCGACTCTGTATTGCCCTGGACATCGGGGCAGTTTTCAACCGTGGCACCATGAACTACTTCGTCAATTCCTACATTCGATGAAAAGATAAGGCGAATCGTCTGGTGACACGCATCATCGCCGCGTTGGCGGTCACGGCTTTGTCCGTGACCGCCTGCTCGTCCGGACCCCACGACCGTGGACCACAAGACCCCGAGGCATCAAAGGCGGCGAGTTCGGTTGGCCACGATGGGGCTGAGTGCGACCCAATGCGTCTGCGACCACGAGACGCCGTGCCGGCCGGAGAAGCCGGAATCCTCAACGATGCGCTGACCCTCCCCGACAAGATCCGCTCCGAGCCGACGGGGTTGCAGGCATTGGCCGAGTCGGGCGAGGTACTACTCGAAAGCGGACGGCATGACGAGCCATCCGGTCTGCACCCCGGCATCCTGACGATCCTTGACCCGGCCACCGGAAAGCAGCAGACGATACGGGGCCAACACGACCGCCACGAAGGCACCCAGACCACGTTCTCCGCGTTCGACGCCGACCATGTGGTGTGGCTGGAACAATCCGATCAGGTCCTCAGCACGTCGAACTGGGTGATGTACGCGGCCGACCGGTCGACTGGAAAGATCATCGAACTCGCGAGGGCGACCAAGATCGAGGAGCTCGACTCTGCGCCCACCGTTCCCGGTTACACGATTCCAGATCTTTACGAAGGGAAGGTTTACTGGGCCGAGGCCCGGCCGAATCCCGTTAAGGGCAAGGCGCCAGTCGTGAACATTTACAGCCGGGTGGTCGACGGGTCCGAACCCACCACGTTGGAGGTCAGGGACGCGGTCAGCCCCAGCGCCACCGGCGGCTGGCTTTACTACGCAGCCATCCACCTTGAACGTCCGAACGAGCCGGGTTATGCCATCCACCGCAAGTCGCTTCGGACTGGCAAGACCGAGCTGATCTACAGCAGCAGGACAAGCAGCGGTTTCTTCCTTGTCGCCGAAGGGGATACGGCCGCATGGGTCGAAGACCACAAGACCGTCAAAGTCTACAAAGACGCTCGACAGATCGCCCAGGCGCGTGCACCCCACCCGGGCTGGCTCGATGCTGGACGTGACGCCATTAGCTTCAAGGCCAACGCCAACTATCTGCTGGACCTGCGCACCAGATGCCTCCACACCCTAGGCAAAACCCACCCCTCCGTCGCCTCGGTCAGGTTGGCCGGAACAACAGTCACCTGGGTGGAACGGCTCAGCCCGATCGCCGGACAAGCGAAATACTGGCACGCCACAATCCGCTGACGAAAATCGCGAACTCCAACTCGTGGTTTCTTCGGCGACCCGGAGAAGTGCCGAAAACGGGACGTACAGATAGCGGGCGACGCGTAGTGGCCTTGTCTCTAGGCCTGCGGCGCGGGGAAGCCCTCGGACTGCGATGGCACGACGTCGACCTGGTGCGCGGCGTCATCCGTGTCCGCCAGGCCCTCTACCGCACCGACGGAAAAGTCCAGCTCGGGCGGGTGAAGACGGATGGTCCGAGCGGGCCGTTGCCATCCCTGACGCCTGCCGCACCGCCCTCGAGGAACATCGAGCGCGGCAGGACAAGGAGGCGAAGGAGGCGGCCGGTAAGGCGTGGAACGATCACGGCCTGGTACCCCCAACCATCACGAAACTCATCTACGTCGACGTCACCGAGCGAGTCCAACGCACGGCCGTCGACCGCCTCAACTTCCTCTTCGACGACGGCACGGGAGTGTGCCGTTGGGTCAGGCGCGGGGGTCAGCGGGGCGGTCGATTACGGCCGGCCGTTCGTTTCGCCTGGTCAAACAGGGTGGGCCGCCTGGGGATCGAACCCAGAACCCGCGGATTAAAAGTCCGCTGCTCTGCCAGTTGAGCTAACGGCCCGGCAGTGAACGCAGCCTATCGGGACCGCGGCGGAGCCTGAGCCAAGGGCGGTGGCGGCGACCCGCCTCTCAGCATCGGTACGCGACACCTACCCCTCGGTTGCTATCCGTACTGGCACGGAGCCGTACAGTGATCTCGGTGACTGAGTCTCCGGGGGTGTGACTGTGACCACGACCGATACCAGCAACACCGCGACCTCGACCAAGGTGGGTTCGCCGCAACAACCAAGGGTGGGCCGGCAGGTACGACGCGCGACGGGCCCTACCGTCGCGCCGCCTGGCCCGGCCCGCGACCCACGACCTACGCCGCTCAGCCGAGGCCGCGTGGCCGCCATCGTGACCGGTCTCTCGCTGGCCACCCTTGCCGCGACGCTCGACTCGACGATGCTGCCATCCGTCCTGCAGGCCGTCGACGCCGATCTGAACGCCGGCAACCAGTGGACCTGGGTGGCCCCCGGCTATTTTCTCGCCGTCGCCGCCGGAGTGCCGATCTTCGGCACCCTCGGCGATACCGTCGGACGGAAGAAGCTCTTCATGGTCGCGGCGACAATCTTTGTCTTCGGCGCCGCCCTTGCGAGTTGGTCGCCCGGATTCTCCGAATACATCGCCTTCAGAATGATGCAGGGAATCGGCACCGCAGGCATCCTCGTCGGCGCACAGTCCATCGTCGCGGGACTCACCACGCCACGCCGATCCGCCCGGCTCCTGGGAATTGTCCTCGGCGTATTCGGACTCGCGTTTTTCGCCGGCCCACTTCTCGGTGCGGTACTTGTCGACCGTCTCACGTGGCGGTGGTGCTGCTATGTCGAGATACCTGTCATCGTCCTCTCCCTTGTCTGCGTGGGCTTCGCGGGCAGGATTCCCGGACCACCTCGCGCATTGAAGGTGCGGCCCGATGTGGTCGGCGCGCTACTGCTGTCGTGTGTCACCGCGTGCGTTTCTCTGTTGGTGATTCTGGGTGGGACACGGTACGCATGGGACTCGGCGGTGACGCTCAGCCTCCTTGGCGGTACAGGCGTGGCCATCGCGGTGTTCGTGGTGGTGGAGAGGTACGTCCGGCCGCCCGCAGTTCCGCTACGGCTTTTCCGTGATCGTTCCTTTGTTGTCACCAGCATGGTCGCGGCCCTCATGGGCGTCGCGGTATTCGGCGTCGCGAGTTACCTTCCGGTGAGCCTGCAGCTCATCCGAGGCACCTCACCCATGGAAACCGGAACAGCTTTGTTGCCGTTGGGCGGCGGCTTTTTCTTCGCCGCACTGGTTGCGGGTACGACCATGCGTAAGACTGTTTCGTACCGGATATTCCTCGCGCTCGGAATTGTCATTGCCATGGTCGGCATCGGACGGATTTCCGCACTCACGGCCGACACACCACAGTGGCAGGTCACCGTCGCGTTGGCGGCCATCGGCGTGAGCGCGGGTCTGGTCATGCCGGTCGTCGTGCTCGCCGCTCAGAATGTCGCCGGCCCCTGCCTGCTGGGAGTCACGACCGCGATGACGAACTACTTCTGGCAGTGTGGCGCGTTCCTGGGTGCGGTCGCCACCGGCGCCCTCGTCCACGACCGACTGGGCGGAGACGTCAGTGCCCTCACGGCTGGTTCGGCGGCCGGGCTCGACGACAACGGCGAGCTTCCTCTGGGCCTTGCGCGTACCGCTGATGGCCTCGCCTGGTTACTCCCCCACCTCGACGCGGAGGGGATCGCCTCCTTCGCGGCCGGCCTGCCGCCGACGTTCCGGTACGCCGTCCCCGTTCTGCTGGCCGGCCTGCTGATCGCGTGCGTACTGGAGGAGAGCACACTCCGCACCTCTCGTCATGTCGCGTGGAACGCGCGTGCTGGTGACCGGCCCGGGGACACCCTCACGACGGAACACTCGAGCCCGGAACCCTCGAGCCCGGAACAACGCGGCCCAGGAGACCGCAGCCAAGAAGGCCCCCACACCGAGAGCCGGAACCCGAACCACGTCGGTCCGTCTCCGGCCGCCACGCCACCAGCACAGACTCCGGCCGCCACACCGCCCGTCGCATCGACCACGGAACCGGATACAGCACTGGATACCGTACCGGAGGCGCCTGGCGGCGACAGCGACCACGGCTCACCGGGTCCCCGGCGGATCCAGGCAGTCGTACGCCGATCCGACGGCCGCCCTCTCCCCGGGGTCGTCCTCACCCTCTGCGACATCTCGGGCGAACAGGTCGCCCGCAGTGTGGCCGCGGGCGGAGGTCGTTACGAGCTGACAGCACCCTCCCCGGCTCCGTACCTGCTGATCGCCAGCGCCCATGCCCACCATCCACATGCGCAGGTCGTCGACGTACGCCAGGACCCGACCACCGTCGAGCTCACCATGACCGGCGAGACCGGCATCCACGGCATGGTGAAGAACGCCACCGGTGAGCCGGTCGCGGCCGCGGCCGTGACCCTCGCAGACCATGACGGCGAGGTGGTGCTCAGCGGTGCTACGGCCACCAGCGGCGGCTACCTGCTCGGTGATGTCGAGCCGGGCACGTACACCCTTGCCGTCACCGCCCCGGGATACCGCGCGTCCGCACAGGTCGTCCACATCCCCGAGACGCAGAAGGTGCGGTGCGACGTCGAGCTGACCGGCGGCGGACGGCTGCACGGCACGGTCAGCGGCGGCCGCGCCGGGCGCATCTCCGACGTCAGGCTCACACTGGTCGACGGCTGGGGACGCGTGGTGCGGGCAACCGCGTCCGGGCCAAGCGGGCACTACAGGTTCGACGAGCTGCCCGAAGGCGACTACACGCTGGTCGCGAGCATGTATCCGCCCTGCGCCAGTGAGATCCACGTCGCCGCCGGCCACAACCACCAGCACGACGTGGAGCTCCGCTACCCGGAGCCGGACCGTCAGGGATAGAGCTTCTCCTTCCTGGCCAGCATCGTGACGTACTTCTCGATCCTCCGCGCGCGCGTCTCGGGCTTCTTGGCGTCGGCGATGCGGTGGAGGATCGCGTAGCGGTTCCGGCTGTCGAGACCCGCGAAGAACTCGCGCGCCACGGCTTCACGCTGCAGCGCGGCCTGCAGGTCGTCTGGCACGGTCGCCGTTCGTGGGCTGTCATAGGCGGCGTCCCAGCGACCGTCGGCCTTCGCCCGCTCGACCTCGCGGAGTCCGGCGGGACGCATCTCGCCGGACTCGATCAGCCGGGTGACCTTGTCGCAGTTGACCTTCGACCACTTGCTGCGTGGCTTGCGCGGGGTGAAGCGCTGCAACCAGTGAGCGTCGTCGAAGGACTTCGCCTGACTGTCGATCCAGCCGTGACACAGGGCGAGATCGACGGCTTCGGCATAGGTGACCGACTCTCCGCCCGATCCCTTCCGGGCGATCTTGAGCCACAGCCCGGCGGAGGTCTCGTGATGGTCGGCGAGCCAGGCGCCGAACGCCACCGTCGTCGGGAACGAGAGCACCGGTAGCTCAGCCTGAACACTCGCGCTTCTGTTCACGGCGTCAGTCAAACAGCAGCCACCGACAGTGGATCCTCAGCCAGTACGCCTTTGCCCGTACCCCACAGCAGCCTGCACGCCACACCAGCCTGCGCACCTCAGCCGGTACGCCTGCGCCGACAGGCAGGCGTCCCGCCACTACGACTCGAGGGGCGCCGATCCGAACGCGACGTTGAACCTGTCGCACCAGATCACCACGCTCCGCAGCCCTGCCAGGTCCGCGTCCGCCGGGATCCGGTAGTTCTGGTTGCCGTCAGTGGCCTTCAGCTCGCCCAGCCGGAGGAAGCGGCCGTCGTCGTACTTTCCCCATGACCCGCCCGCCGCCTGGTCGGTGATCCAGACGTGCAGGTCAGGACCATCGGAGGTGGAGAAGCTGTCGAGCCGCAGGTAGCGCTCGCCGCCGGCAAGCCGCAGGATCCGGGCAGTGCCCGTCGTCTCGTGCTCCTGGGTGACGAACCGCCCGCTCGCGAGCTCCCTGGGCCCGGCCGGCGTGTCGTCCGGCGTCGGGCTGGCGCTGGCGCTGGCGGTCCCAATCGGGCTCGGCGTGGCGCTGGCGCTCCGAGTCGGGCTCGGCGCCGTACTCCGGACTGTGGGCGTCGCCGCTTCTTCGGCGACCGACACGGGAATCTCCTCGTTCACCGTGCTGCTGGTGAAGAGCCGCCACGGTTCGAAGGCCACCAGCCCACCTGCGACCGCCGCGGTCACGAGCACGGTCACCACCGTCAGGACGCCCCGCCGGCGTCGCCAGAAGCTCTGCTTCCTCCGCGTCATGTCCACCACAACGACTCGACCAAGGTTTCGATGCCCCCTGAACGGTTACCAACTTCTTACGCTGACGGGTGAGACCTGGTACACCATGTCCGACACGCCATGCCCAACACGCCATGTCCGAAGGAGAGTCGCGGGCCGCCATGAGCGAGGAGACGACCGAACCCGGCGAGACAGGCAAGCCAAACGCGACGGGCCAGCCAAACGCGACCGGCAAGCCAAACGAGACGGGCCAGCCTGGCCAGACAGCGGCGGACCAGAATGTGTACGACGTCATCGTCATCGGCGGCGGAGCCGTCGGCGAGAACCTCGCCCAGCGGGTGGTGAAGCGCGGTCTCAGCGCGATCCTCGTCGAGTCGGAACTCCTCGGCGGCGAGTGCTCCTACTGGGCCTGCATGCCGAGCAAGGCCCTGCTGCGCAGCGGCGAGGCGTTACGGGCCGCGCGCGCCGTACCCGGAGCCGCCGAGGCGGTGAATGGGCAGCTCGACGTTCCGGCCGTCCTCGCCCGCCGCGACGCGTTCACCTCTCACTGGGACGACTCGGGCCAGATCGAGTGGGCCAAGAACGCCGGCATCACGGTGCTGCGGGGCAGCGCACGACTGGACGGTACGAAGCGGGTGGTCGTCCAGCCCACCGACGAGTCGTCGCCCAGAGTGCTCGAAGCCCGCCACGCCGTCGGCGTCTGCGTGGGATCGAAGGCCGCCATGCCGCCGATCCCGGGACTCCGCGAGGCACGCCCATGGACCAGCCGGGACGCGACCAGCGCCAAGGAGGCGCCCAAACGGCTCGCGATCCTCGGCGGCGGCGTCGTCGGGTGCGAGCTCGCCCAGGCATGGTCCGATCTCGGCTCGCACGTCACCCTGCTGGAGATGGCCGACCGGTTGCTGCCGGCGCTCGAGGCCTTCGCCGGCGAGCACGTCGCGAAGTCGCTCCGCGCCGCGGGCGTCGAGGTGCGTACGTCCACGGCGGTCCGCTCCGTCGCCCGCGAGAACGACGGGCCAGCCATCCTCTCCACCGACGCCGACGACGTCAGCGCCGACGCCTTCCTCGTCGCGACCGGTCGCGAACCCAACACCGCGGCGGTCGGGTTGGAGACCGTCGGCCTCGAACCCGGCTCCTGGCTCGACGTCGACGACAGCTGCCGCGTGACCGCGGTCGAGGGCGGCTGGCTCTACGCTGCCGGGGACGTCAACCATCGGGCGTTGTTCACGCACATGGGGAAGTACCAGGCCCGCACCTGCGGGGACGCGATCGCGGCACGGGCGCACGGGGAGCACGCCGCACCGGTCGCGTGGTCTCCGTACGCCGCCACCGCCGACCACGGCGCGGTGCCGGCCGTCGTCTTCACCGACCCGCAGGTCGCGACCGTCGGGCTCACCGAGGAACAGGCGCGGGACACGGGTGTGGTCGTGCAAGCGGTGGAGTACGACGTCGGCAACGTCGCCGGCGCCGCGCTCCGCGCCGACGGCTACACCGGACACGTGAAGATCGTCGTCGACCAGGAACGCCTGGTCATCGTGGGGTTCACCGCTGTCGGTCCGGAGATCGGCGAACTCCTCCACGCCGCCACGGTCGCCGTCGTCGGCGAGGTCCCGCTGCCGCGACTCTGGCACGCCGTACCCGCCTATCCCACCGTGAACGAGCTGTGGCTCCGGCTGCTCGAGACGTACGGGATGTGACGTCCCGGTCGGTGGGCCGTGCCGCGGTTCAGCCGCCCGGCGCCGTGAAGTAGCGCCCACGACGGTGCAGGAGCGGGTCGTTCTCCTCCCCCAGTTCGATGCGTTCGAGCTCTGCCTCGACCGCCAACGCCCATCCGAACGGCCGGGCCCGCATGAGTCGGCACCCCGCCCAGGTCTGTACGGAGGTGGGGACCGGACCCCAGTCCGTGTCCGTCCACTCGGCCAGCCGGAACGGCCCGCCCGGCGCCGGCATCAGACCGGCGAACGCGTCGGCCAGCGCACGGTGCTCCCAGCGCAGAACGGAGACCGTGAACCGACCGGTGGACTCGAGCAGCGGCCACAGTTCGGAGTCGCCGTCGACGAGTCCGAGAATCAGGCCAGGTTCACCCTCGGCCACGATGACGGCGGACACCGGAAGAGCGGCCCGACGGGAACGACCGGCGGCCGCGACGCCAGCGGTGTCGGCCGCCAACTCGCCGGCGGTACCGGTGGCCGCGACGCCGGCCGACCACAACGTCACCGGCGCGGCCAACCGGCCTCGCAGCCGGCGTACCGGATCACGCTCGTGCGGCGGCGGCAGGAACGGGTTGTCGCCGTGGATCAACCCGCCGCCTCCGGCCTCGTCGCCACTTTCCTGAGTAGGCACGCCCCTTAGCCTGCCCCTGACGACCTGCCGGTGCGCGCCCGACCCACGTCTGCCGGAGGTTGTGCGCAGTGCGGACGTCCCGGACGGTCGGGGATGGACCCGGAGAGGCCAGAACGAACAGCATGCTGGTACGCAATACCTGCCGGAGCACCGATATCTCCCTGTTACCCGCGGTGCGTAACGAGTTCTTCACTTAGGGCGTCCGGACCTTGATACTCGACATCCGATGTGGGCGCGGCGTGAGAGGATGGGGGCCTTCGTCGATGACGGCGGTCCGGGGTCATATATCTGTGTCTTCGATTCCTGGCCGACGTCTGGGGGCAACCGAGGGAGTGTGGTCGCCGTGAGTCTTCTCGACCATCAAGTCCACCAGCTCTCCGCATCCGCGCGTACCCGCCTGGAGAAGGATGAGATCGAGCTGACGCAACGACGCGCCGAGCTTGTCGCCGAACAAGGCAGCGACACCGGCGGCGATCTTGTCGACCAGGCGTCGTTCGCCACGCAGCAGATCGAGATCGAGTCCATCGACCGGCGTCTGGCCCGGATTCGCGACCTCCTGTCGGCGACGACAGTGGCGAACGACGCGCCCGACGACACCGTCGCGGTGGGTTCCGTCGTCACGCTTCGCTTCGACGACGGAAGCACCGAGACCTACCAGGTCGGCTTGATCGAGGAGCAGGCGGGAGATGTCGTCGCACTCACGCCGACCAGCCCGCTCGGCCAGGCACTGATGGGTCGCCAGGCCAACGACAAGGTGACCTACGACGCGCCCGTGGGCGAACTCACCGTCGAGATCGTCGAGGTCCGGGCAGCCTGACCCCAGCGCCCCGGCGGGGCTCTTGGGGAACGCCTTGGTAACGCCTCGGTGAACGCCTGGCGGCTTCTCGCCAGGCGTACACCGCCTCATCGTCGAGGTCGGGGCAAGCCCTACCGCGGCGCGCGTTGCCGGGCGTACACCGCCTCAGATCGTGTTCACGAAGACGGAACTTTTCCACAGGTCCGCGTACTGCTCCCGTCAAGGGGCACCGCAATGGGAGCACAATCAGAGGTATCTCTCAGCGGGCGGATACCTAAGGAACCTGGCCATGTCCGACGTGCTTGGCCTCGATCGGAGTATGCGCGAGGCGTACCACCTCCTCCTCCAGGGCAACGTGTCCACGGCAGCGCGCATGACCGAACGTCTCGGCATCTCACGCGCGCAGGGCGACCAGGTGGTTGCGCGACTTGTCGCGGCCGGCCTCGCGGCGGCGTCGCCGGAAGACCCGAGCCGGCTCATTCCCCTCGACCCGCGACGTGGCCTCGGTCCGTCCATCGCGCGTCGACAGGCGAAGCTTCTCGCCCAACAGCACGAGCTGTCCCGCAGCCAGGAGGCGTTCGCGGCCCTGGTCGCCGCCTACACCGCGTACGACGGGTCGCGAGCAACCGCTCCGGACGAGCTGTCGCGGAGCGGCGCCGCCGTACGCGGTCGGGTCGAGGACATGCTCGCGGCGTCACGGTCGGCGGTGATGTGCATCCTCGCCGAGGGCGCACGCGGGATCGCACTCGGCGTGTCCCCCGCCGCGATCGAGAAGGCGATCGACCGAGGCGTGTCCGTCCGCGCGATCTACGCCGGAAGCATCCTGGCCGACGACGCGGGCCGGGCGCACGCGCGCTGGCTGGTGTCCCGCGGTGGCAGCGCCCGGACTACTCCGTCCCTGCCGCCCGCGATGCTCGTCGTCGACCGGATGACGGCGATCGTTCCCGCCGAACCGAGCGCGGCGGCCGCGTTCGTCGTCCACAACCGCGCCCTCGCGGCGGCCCTCTCCGAACTCTTCGACCACGTCTGGGGCGAGGCACGGCTCGCGGCACCCGCCCCGGCTCAGGTCCGGGCGGACGCTCCGACCCCTCAGGAGCGTGATCTGCTCCGTCTGCTCAGCCGAGGAATGACCGACGCGTCGGCCGCGCGCCAACTCGGGATATCCCTGCGTACCGTCAGGCGGATGATGGCCGAGTTGATGACCCGGCTCAACGCGCGGAGCAGGTTCGAGGCCGGGCTCCGGGCAGCCGAACGCGGCTGGGTCTCTGGATCGGACACCACATCTCTGCGGCGTCGACCCGGCTCGTCGACTGGCTCGGGCGCTCCAGCCGCCATGAACGGCTGACCCGCATGGGGCTTGCTTGCGTACGGACGACCGCTCCTGCCCCGCCTCACCCGCCAGTTCCCCACGATGCACGGCCAATTCACCGTGCATCGTGGGGAATGATCACGCAAACGTGATCATTCCCCACCCCCTGGCCGAGGCATGGCTCAGCCGTAGCCCAGCTCGTGCAGGCGGTCATCGTCGATGCCGAAGTGATGGGCGATCTCGTGGACGACGGTGATGTGGACCTCCTCGACGACGTCCTCGACGGTCTCGCAGATGCGCAGGGTCGGGTTCATGAAGATCGTGATCCGGTCGGGCAGGACGCCTGCGTAGGAATAGCCGCGTCCGGTCAGCGGCGTACCGTCGTACAACCCGAGAAGGTCACCCTCCCCCGGCGGCGGATCGTCCTCGACGAGCACCACCACGTTGTCCATCAACTGGGCAAGATCCGGCGGCACCTCGTCGAGCGCCTCGGCGACCAGGCCTTCGAACTTCTCCCGCGACATCTCCAGCACATCGCCATTCTCGACCCGCCCTGATTGCGAGGTCGCCCCGCAGGTGGGGTACAACGGTGGGGATGCCCGACCACCCGGTGTCCGACATTCGAAGGCGCGCGATCGCTGTCGCCGGAGCGCTCTGGCAGTTCACGCGGCATTTGCGGCGGTTCGCGGGCCGGGTGGTCCCGCGACTGCGGCGGCCGGCCATGATCGTGGTCCTCGCAGTTGTCGCGTACGCCGGTGCATGGTTCGGCATCGCGTTTTTCGGCGCGACCCAGCAGCCGGTCGGGCCGGTCGAGACCACGATGCGGCTCATCCCGTCGTGGCGCGGCGAGTCTGTCCTCTCCCTCCCCCCACTCGGCACCCTCGAACTCGACACCCACAACGGCCCGGTCCAGCTCCAGGTCTCCGTCGACCGGATCAACCAGGAGGCCGCGGAACGGATCCTCGCCGACCCGAAGGTGCTCAGCAAGATCGAGCCGGTGATCATTCGTGACCTGCGGGAAGGCGTATACGCCACCGCGACGAAAGCGCTCGTGATCGGGACCCTCAGTGCCATGCTGGTGACCCTCATCGTGGCCCGCCGCCGGACGCCGACCATCATCGCCGGCGGAAGTATGGCGGTCACGATCCTCGCGGTCTTCGGGCTCGCCAGCATGACCGTCGACCCGCGCGCCGTCACCGAACCGAAGTACACCGGCCTCCTCACCGGCGCGCCCTCCCTCATCGGCAATGCGCGCGACATCGCCGAGAACTTCGACGCCTACGCCGACGAGCTCACCCGGCTCGTCACCAACGTCACCAAGCTCTATGACGTGACGTCGACCCTTCCTGCGTACGAACCCGAGGACGACGTGATCCGCGTTCTGCACGTCGCCGACCTCCACCTCGGCGAGCACGCCTGGGACATCATCGACTCGGTCACCCGGCAATACTCCGTCGACGTGATCGTCGACTCCGGCGACATCACCGACCACGGCCTGGCCGCCGAAAACTACTTCCTGCAGCGGATCCCCTCTCTTCGCGTTCCGTACGTCTGGGTCCGCGGCAACCACGACTCCGTGGAGACCGAGGAAGCCATGCGCCAGTTGCCCAACGTCATCGTGATGGACGGCAACGTAAAGACGGTGGAGGGAATCCGGTTCCTCGGCGCGGGTGATCCCCGCTTCACACCGGACCGGGACGGGCGTGACATCGCCGGGGAGACCGAGGCGGTCGCCCGACAGGCGGCGGCCATCGCCAACGTGGCGAAGAAGTCTGAGCCCGCGGTCGACGCGATCGTCTATCACGACAGCGCGGGCGCGGCGCTCTTCGACGGACACGCGTCGCTGCTGCTGACGGGGCACGGCCACGAACGGCTCAACCTCGTACTCCCCGGCGGCAGTCGACTGATGCAGGAGGGTACGACCGGCGGTGCCGGGCTGCGCGCCCTCGAGAAGGACAAACCAGCGCCTATCGAACTCTCGGTGCTCTATCTCGACCGGTCGACCCGCCAGCTCCAGGCGTGGGACGAGATCACCCTGGGCGGGCTCGGCCTCACCTCGGCCAAGATCGACCGGCACCAGGTGCAGCCTGACGAGGAGGCGACCACGCCCAGCCCGATCCCGCGTCCCTCGGGTCCAGTGCCCACGAGCCCTGTCCCGACGCCGACGATCACCCGCCTACCGGAGGAAGAGTCCTCGCCGTCCGACTCGTCCTCACCGTCGTCCCCGTCCTCGCCTGGGGCAGGATCGACTGGTACGCCCGACTCCGGCGAGGCAGAGCCGGAAAGCCCCGCCGCACCGCGCTAGGCCGGCCTAGTCGGCGGTGCGTCGGTGCGTCGGCGGTGCGTCGGCGGTGCGTCGGCGGTGCGTCGGCGGTCGGTTGGGGCTGCGTCGGCGGTCCACTCGCGATCCGGGGACTCCGGGGTGTGCCCGGTTTGGAGTGGCGAACGGCGTACCCATAGACTTGGGCGGTCCCTGACGGCGGAAAGATCCGCTGCAGCTTGCCCTCATCGTCTAGAGGCCTAGGACGCCGCCCTTTCAAGGCGGTAGCACGGGTTCGAATCCCGTTGGGGGCACGACCGCCGCCGTGCGATAGATTCGTCGGCGCCGGTACGTAAGGCATGGCCCCGTAGCGCAGCTGGTTAGCGCGTCGCCCTGTCACGGCGAAGGTCGCGGGTTCGAGTCCCGTCGGGGTCGCTGCGGTGGCCGGTGCAAGCCGGCCACCGCAGTTGATGGGCAGGTAGCTCAGTCGGTACGAGCGTCCGCCTGAAAAGCGGAAGGTCGACGGTTCGATCCCGTCCCTGCCCACCATGTTTGCGCAGGTCAGCGGCTTGCAGCGCCTCCAGCGTGTGCCCCCCGGAGCCGAGACAACTGAGACCACCAGGCCCGGAAACTGAAACCACTCGGCGCATCGTGCCTGGTCAACGGCCTGCAAGCGTCTGATTTGGAAGCGGAAGGTCGGCGCGGGGGTTATGGCCAGTGCGTCCAATGCGTCGGTGGATTCAGATCAGATCGATCTGGGCCGGACGGTTCACGGCGCTGCCACCTGAAACGCATGTCTGGACAGCAGCGCTTGGAGTTGTACGCGGGTGACTGTGGTGGTTGGCGCGCAGGCGGCGCTGTTGAGGTATCTGACGAGGCTGTATCGGAGCTGGCGGGCGACTACGCGGCGGGTGAGGTCGGTCGTGAGGTCAGCGGCGCAGATCAGGACGGTTCCCCGGCCGACGCGCGCTTCCATGATCAGGGCGAGCTTGCGGTTGGTGTTCCAGTCGTCGATCACTTGGACGATGGGACGGTCGCCGCCCGCCGGCCACGGGTCGGTGACGCCCCAGCCGTCGAGAACGAGCGGCTGCGTGTATGTGAGGAGTTCGTGCCAGTGCCAGTTGGTGTGAGCATCGGTGGGGAACGCATGCAATGCCGGGTGCGCAGGGTTGGCGATGATCCCGAGGGTTTGCGTCTCGCCACCATCGGTCCAGGGCGCATTCCAGTACGCGCTCGTGAAGCATTGCGTCCCCTCGGCCGTCGGGTGGTGAGGGAGGAGCAGGACATGGGCGCCAGCCTCCAGCTTCGCCACGGTGTCGGGATCGAGGTGTGAGGCGATCAGGACGTCGCCCTCCCGCGTCGCCGGCCGACTCGGGTAGATCCAGAAGTCCCAGCTGTTCGCATGGCCGGCCACGGTGACGACGAGCTGGTACTTCGCTGGGCACGCTAGATCGCTCAAGGGAACCGTCACCGTCCCGAGCCGATGAAGTCCGCATGCATCGATCCGACTATGCGCGAGCTTTCCCGACGCGGCCAGCGTGCCATGGGCGGCACGTACCTCAAACCGCACGCAATCCGCGGCGAGCGGGGACGGACCAAAGTGCGCCACGTCCACCGGGGCTTCCAGGGTTTGGGAGTCCGTCCAGACCCGCGCGGGCATCCGGGCGAGTGGAACGGTCGCGTCGCAGAAGCTCCGCCACCGCTGTGCCGTCACATAACCCTTCTCGTTCCAGAAGGCGTCGAGTACACCGACCAATGCGGTGCCCTGGCCGGGGAAGTCGTTCAGTTGGAGCAGCTGGAAGCCGCCGAATCCCGGCGTGCGGAGCGCGGCCTCGATCTCCTCCTTGTACTGCTCGACCTGCCAAGCTCCGGATGCGGTCACAAAGTCGCCGGCCCTGTCGATCATGTTTCGGGCGGTCAGCTGGTCACGGGCGATCTCGAGGTATGCAGGACCTAGGGAGCCGTCGTAGGCCCGTACCGAATCCCAATCGGGATAGGCGCACCGCTGACCAGCCTCATGCGAGAGCAGCGGTTTCGGGTACGTGTCGACGGCGGCGCGGTAGTCCGTGGACGTCCCGGGCGTGAGGGCCACGGACCAGCTATCAAACGGCTTGGGTGGCCACCCCATCTGGGTACGTACCCTCTGCCCGTCCAGGTGGACAG
This sequence comes from Actinopolymorpha sp. B11F2, assembly GCF_040195635.1. Classification (NCBI taxonomy): domain Bacteria; kingdom Bacillati; phylum Actinomycetota; class Actinomycetes; order Propionibacteriales; family Actinopolymorphaceae; genus Actinopolymorpha; species Actinopolymorpha sp. B11F2. The sequence continues at coordinate 15,474 of NZ_JBEFTX010000027.1, forward strand.
CGATGTAGAAGTCGTACGCGTCGATCAGGCTCGGATTGTCATTGGCCGGCCCGGTGTAGAGACGACGCGGGTCACGTTTCCAGGTCTTTAGCAAGTGCCGCAGGTCGGTTTCCTCGACGAAGGACTCGTTGCCCAGGCCGAACATCACGAACGACGGATGGTTGCCATAAGCGCGCAGGATGCGTATGGATTCGCGGCGAAGGTAGTCAAGCAGACCGGCGTCGTCGGCGATGGCCCACAAGGGGCACTCGACATGCAGATAGATTCCTTCCTCGTCCGCTGCTTGGAATGCCGCCTCTGGTGGGCACCAGGAGTGGAAGCGCACGTGGTTCAATCCGTAGCGCCGTACGGTCGCCATGACTCGCCGCCATTCGGCGATATCGGTGGACGGATAGCCGTGACGTGGGAAGACACAGCATTCGACAGTTCCACGCAGGAACGCGGTACGGCCATTCACGGTGAACTGCGTCTTGTTGCTCGCGAAGGTGCGCAACCCAATCCGCGACCGCCAGATCGAGGTGAGACGCCGGCCATCGGCTTGGACGTCCAGTCGCACGATAGCCTCATGGAGGACCGGCTGGAACTCGTCCCAACGAAGCAGCGCGGAACTCACTGGAAGCTCCACCGTCACCCGGGTCTTCCCTGTCGCAGACACCTCGACCGGTACGGGGCGAATTGGTGGTTCGCCGGCCTCGGCTTCACCGAGAGCAACCGTCAAGGAGGCGGTTGCCGGTCGGCCGGTGGTGTTACCGATCTCGACGTCGAAGCGCGCCCGGGCTCCATCGGCGTCCGGATAGATCTGAATGTCGTCGATCCAGACGGGGGGCGTCGCCCGCAGGGCCATGCGGCCGACAACGCCGTTCCACGAGGTTTGGGTGTGGTCAGTGACACTACTGCTGTCGATGCCGATTCCGAACGCGAGCCGGTTGTCGACGCGCAGGGTGATCCGGTGCTTGCCGGGTGCGATGCCGGTGAGGTCGTACACATGTGGCGTGCTAAGGCTGTCGGCCATGCCTGTGCTGTCGGCAGTTTCGGCCTCCTGGCCGTCCACCCACACCCTGCTAGTCCAGTGGCAACGCTCGAGGTTCAGGACCACACGCAGGTCGTGCCAGGCGTCCGGGATCGCCACCTCGCGCTGGTACCACGCCGCCCCAACGAAGTGGCGGAGTGGCTGGAGCCAATACGGAAACCTCACCTGGCCGGGCGTGCGATACCGCGCGTACATCGGATGCGTCCACCAGTCCGGGAACGTCGACCGTTCGACGCCGCGGTGCGCCACCCAGTCGGTCTGCGCGGTGACCTCGTTTCCGTAGCCCTGTGACTGCAGGGATCCCGGAAGGTCGATGTGATCGGGCTCGACCTGATCGGGCGGGTAGCCCCAGCTGGTCTGCCACCAGCGATCTGTGATGCCACTGTCGCCGGGATCGAGGCGGAGCTTCCAACGGCTGGCCAGGTCGATCTCGTCCGGTCCGTCCATGGTGTACCTCCCTTGCCGAGCGGTTACGACGCCCCACCGTCCTACCGATGCCGATATCTGCCACGAGTCTTCACACACAGGTCTGTTCGGGTTCACCAAACTACTGATTAAATATGACAATTCTAGCCAGTTGGCCCCAAGGAGGTCGACAGTCGTGCACGGACCGAATCTGCGAAGCAACCGACGTGATCGCCCAAGGACCACCCTCGGTGAGACGGAGCGCAGGAGTTTCCTGACGTTGACTGCTGCCGGGGCCGCTGCGGTCGTCTTCGGCGTGGGGCCGTACACCGACAAGGCATACGCGGAAACGACGTTGGCCGCCTACCCGTTCACGCTCGGCGTCGCCTCCGGCGACCCGTTGCCCGATGGCGTGGTCCTGTGGACCAGGCTCGCGCCCGATCCGCTTGCCCTGGACGGGAAGGGTGGCATGCCCGCTGCGAAGGTCGCCGTCCGGTGGAAGGTTGCCGAGGACGAAGGCCTCCGCCGTGTCGTCCAACAGGGCACCACGTGGGCCAGGCCGGAGCTGGCGCATGCGGTGCATATCGAAGTGGGTGGTCTGCGGCCGGGTCGCTGGTACTTCTACCAGTTCGAGTCCGGTACCCACCTCAGTATGGTCGGCAGGACCAGGACCGCGCCGACGCCCGGCGACCGGGTGGCGCAGCTCGCGTTTGCCTTCGCTTCCTGCCAGGCACCGGATGGTGGCCACTACACCGCGTACCAGCACATGGCCAACGAAGACCTCGACCTCGTGCTTCACTTGGGCGACTACATCTACGAGAACCCCGGGCCTGCGATCACGCTGGACGACTACCGGGTCCGGCACGCCGAGTACCGGCTGGACGTGCACCTGCAGGCCACCCACGCGGCGTTTCCCTGGGTAGTTACGTGGGATGACCACGACGTCGACAACGACTACGCCGGGCTGGTCCCGCACACGTCGAGCGCGACGCCGACTGCCGAGGCGTTCCACGTGCGGCGCGCCAATGCCTACCGGGCGTTTTACGAGCATCTTCCGCTGCGCAGGTCGTCGGTGCCGACCGGTCCGGACATGCGGATCTACCGCAGGCTCGGCTACGGACGACTCGCCGACTTCAGCGTTCTGGACACCCGGCAGTACCGCCACGACCAGGTGGCTGCCGGCAGCTCTGACCGGGTGAACCCCGCGCGTTCGATCCTGGGCCAGGAGCAGGAGGAGTGGCTGCACCGCGGACTGGGAGACTCCGCGGCGACCTGGAAGATCATCGCCCAACAGATCCAAGTCGCCCAGATCGACTACGACATCGACGAGGGTGAGGCGTACTACATGGACGCCTGGGACGGCTACCCCGCCACCCGTGACCGACTCTTCCAGGCCATCCAGGACCAGGGCGTCGACAACATCGGCATCATCGCAGGTGACCTGCATCAGAGCTTCGCCGCCGACCTCAAGGCCGACTTCCGCGACCCTGACTCGGCAACCCTCGGCGTGGAGCATGTCGGAACCTCTATCAGTTCCAACGGCGACGGAATCGATACCACACCCGGCATCGAACCGATCATGGCGGCCAACCCGCACATCAAGTTCAACAACGCCCAACGCGGCTACGTCCGCTGCGTTCTGACGCCCGAACAGTGGCGGGCCGACTACCGCGTCGTGCCGTACATCTCCCAACCTGGTGCCGCCATCTACACACGGGCGAGTTTCGTCACCGAGAACGGCAATCCTGGCCTGCACCAGGTCGCGGACAACGCCGTACCCTCCCAGCCGCCGTCGTCGGCCTCAACCGACTTCCCCAACAGCGACGCCATGCGACGCGGACGGGAGAACTCCGATGCGCGCTGAGACCATGCGGTGCGCACGACCGCTCGGTCGGCGCGGACGACGCCACGTACTCGCGGGCATCGCGTTGCTCGTCGCGGCCCTCCTTCCGCTTTCCACCGCAGGTCTGGCCATGGCCCGGCCGGCATCAGGAGCAGGCGACCGGATCTCACTGTCTTCGAACGTCGAGCAGCTCTCGGTCCGGCCATGTCTACCCGAGACCATCCGGCTCGGAATCACCAACAACGGATCCAAGGCAGAGTTCGTCGACGTCACCATCACCGCCGAGCAGCCGCTACAGGCCTCCAAACCAGGCGTCACGACCTACGTACCAGCGCACAGCACCGTCGAGGTCTCCATCCGCATCTCCGCCACCATCGACGCGGCGGCCGGTACGTACGACGTGGGCTTCCACACCGGCCGAAGCGAAACCCTCCATGTGCCCATCACCGTGGTGACGTCGTCGCCCGATACCCGATGCCTCCCGCGCGAGAACATGACTGCGACGGCCACCAGCGCCCAGGCATCACCCGACTACGGTCCCCGATTCGCCATCGACGGCACCGACACGACGATGTGGCACACGCAGTACAGTCCCGTTCGCGACATCCTTCCCCAGGCGATCACGTTGGACCTCGGCGGATCGTACGACATCGCCGAACTCGTCTATCAGCCGCGGACGAGCGGAAACCTCAACGGCACCATCACCGCATACACCATCTACGGAAGCGCCGACAACCAGACCTTCACCGAGCTCACCGAAGGCACCTGGGCGGCCGACCGTACCCGCAAGACCGCAGCCGTCGACGCCATGGCGGTGCGCTACCTCAGGTTGGAAGCGCGCGAGGGCGTCGGAGGATACGGATCCGCAGCCGAGATCGTCCTCTACGGCAAACCAGCCTGACCGGCTCTCATGCAAGCCAACGGCGACGGGCGGCCCGAGCGCCCAGCGTAGTGGGTTTGCTCGAACTCGACCGGCGGGGCCATCCCGAGGGTGGAGTGGAGCCGGCGGTTGTTGTACCAGTCGACCCAGCCGGCGGTGGCGTATTCGACGTCGGCGAGGGTCTTGTAAGGGCCGTTGTGGAAGACGGTGGTGCGGATGCACTCGGCCTTGTAGAGGCCGTTGATCGTCTCCATCAGGGCGTTGTCGTACGCGTCGCCGACCGACCCGATCGAGGGCTTGATGTCCTGCAGGGCGAGGTGCTCGGTGAACCGCACGGATGTGTATTGCGACCCGGCATCGGAGTGCTTGATCAGCTGCCCGGGAACGACCGGGTGCCCGTCGCGGTCGCGCTGCCACAGGGCCATCCGCAGCGGTGTCATCACCAGGTCGGTGGCCTTTGACGTCGAGGCGTGCCAGGCCACGATCTTCTGGGCGAACACATCGACGATGAACGCGACGTAGCAGAACCCCGCCCAGGTCCGGACGTAGGTGAAGTCGGCGACCCACACGAGGTTCGGCGCTGCGGCGGTGAACGCCCGGTTCAGCAGGTCACCGGCCCGCACGCCGTCCTTGGCCGGGATCGTGGTTCGCACGCCCTTGTCGCGGCGAACACCGTTGAGCCGCAACGTCTTCATCGCCCGATCCACCGAACCGGCACTGACCTCGGGCAGGGCCGTGCGTCGCAGGTACGCGGTCATCTTCCGCCGCCCGTAAAGGCCCTCGGCGGTCAGCTTGCGCCGCCCGGCGGCGTCGGTGCACCAGGCGATGTCTCGGACCGCGTCAACGACATGGGCGTCGCTGATCGTGCGTGCCGCCGGGCGCTGGGCACGCCAGGAACGGTAGGTCCGCGCGGCGACCTGGCAGCCCTGCTCGCGCAGGACCCGACAGATCGACTCGACCGCGTGGCCCTGGCTGCGCAGGGTGTCGATGAACCCCATGATCAGCGGTTGCGGGGGTCGAGTTCCCCGACGAAGAAAACCGTCGCTGACTTCAAGATCGCGTTGTCCTCCTCGAGGCGGCGCACCTTGGCCTGAGCTCCCGAATCTCGGCCAGCTCCTCGCTCGTCTTGCCCTCACGCTGGCCACCGTCGACCTCTGCCTGTCGAACCCAGCGGCGCACGCTCTCCTTGCCCACCCCGACCTGCCGCGCCACCGCCTCACACGCCGCGGTCAGGGTGGGGTACTCCTGCTGGTGGTCGATCACCAGCCGCACGGCACGGGCCTTGACCTGCTCATCAATCCTCTTTGGCATGACATGCATCCTTCCAACTCAGAAAGATGCGGCATCAAACCTGGGACGCTTCACCCATCAGTGTCATGGGATCGTCGCCAGCCATGAACGGGGCAGTCGCGTCGATCGGCATCACTGGTGCAGCCACCTGCTGGCCGGACAGTCCGCGTTCGATATCCAGACGCATCTGCGCGGCTGATTGGTACCGGTCACCCGGGTCCTTCTGCAGTGCCGTGAGGGTGATCGCGTCGACGACCGCAGGTAGCTGCGGGGCGAGTGTCGATGGCGGTCGTGGGCCTTGCTGGACGTGCTGGTATGCCACCGACACCGGTGAATCGCCGACGAACGGTGGTTGTCCGGTCAGTAGCTCGTAAAGCAGGCAGCCGGTGGAGTAGATATCACTGCGTGCATCCACAGACTGACCGTGCACCTGCTCCGGGGAAAGGTACTGCGCGGTGCCCATCACCGCGCCGGTCTGAGTCATGGCGGCAGTTTGGGTGGCGGTACTGACGGCGCGGGCGATGCCGAAGTCCATCACCTTCACGTCGCCATCGGCTGTCAGCATGACGTTGGCGGGTTTGATGTCACGGTGCACGATTTCGGCGCGGTGGCTGTACTCCAACGCGTCACAGATGTCCGCGGTGATTTCCAGCGCCCGCTCAGGCAGAACCCGGCGGCCCTCCCGGACGACCTCGCGCAGCGTCCGGCCCTCGACATACTCCATCACGAGGTACGGCACCGACACGCCTTCTAGGACATGTTCAGCGGTGTCGTAGACGGCAACGATCGACGGGTGATTCAGTCCGGCTGCCGACTGCGCCTCTCGACGAAACCGCGCCTGGAACGTCGGATCCGTGGCACGGTCGGCACGCAGCGTCTTCACCGCGACCGTGCGCCCAAGCCGGCGGTCGACACCGATGCGGACCTCGGCCATCCCCCCACGACCGATCACCTCACCCACCTCATAGCGGCCGTGAACCAGGTCCTGTGCAACGCCGGGCTCGGTCACTGCAGTGGGATACCCCTCTGCCTGATGCCTCCCGGCCATGCTCACCGTCCGATCATCTGCCGTCCGCAACGCGCCACGCCAGGGGGCTCGGCCCCTGCCTGTCACCGCATGTCCAGGCACGGCCGCTGCCGGTCCTTGCCGCGGCATCGGCCTGGCTACGCGGCATGTGCTCCGCCGCTGCGTCCGCGCTCACACCACCCCAGGTGGCCTGCGGCCGGAGCAGCGGCTCGGGAAATCCAGGTGGTGGAGCGTCAGTGGCGGTCGTACAGAGGCCGACCATCTCGACGGTAGTAGTTCCGGCGGTCGTCTCCACCAGAGGTTCGGCGGCGTGCATGCTCATCAGCACCGTGCCGGCGACCGCAATGACGCCCCCGCCCATGAAGATCGCCCCAAGGGCGTCGTCGTCGATGTAAGGCACATCGAAGACCACCGCCCAGGTGATGATCGCACCGGCCACGATCAGCACAATGCCGGTACCGACACCGGCCTCTGGCCGGTCCGCCTGCATGATCACCGAACCAACCAAGGCGACGATGCCTGCCAACAGCAGAATCAGCCCCAAGGAGTCATCGGCGATGTAGGGCAGGTCGAAATCAACTGCCCAGGTCAGGACGGCCCCTAAAGCGAGCAGGAGAACGCCTGATCCAAATCCCATGGAGACTTCCTTCCTCAGATTTCGGCTACAGGACGCCCGGGTCCTCATCGGTTAATCATGTTGCCCGGCCTGTCTACCGCGCCGTTCGCAGCCCTCATAGGCGCCGTGGTCGAAACCATCAACCACGCAGTGCAAACGCTCCCACGCTTGCTTCGAAGCCGCAGCCCACCGTATGACAGGAAAGCCATTCGCGGGAGACCCGGTACTTCGACTCTTTGAATCTCCAACGAGGCTGCAGTTGCCGGGTTACGCGATCTTCCCAGTTCCACTCCCCGGACAGATATGTCCGCAGGCGGCCACCACTCGGCAGCGCAGGGCAGTGAACCTCACGAGACGTGGCTTGCCGCTGATGCCGCTGCGCTGGGACATCGAATCGCCTGTCGCTGCAGGTCGCCACCGGGTACGACCGTTCGTCTGCTCGCGCGGACAGGCCGGCAACACCGCAAGGTCGGCTCACGGGTTGTGACGGGAACGCATTCTTCGAAAGAGAAAATTGCCGGCCTAGGACTCGTCGGATCCAGGCATGTCGAGGACATGCGCCCACGGCGTCGGCCAGTGCACCCCCGTGGGCTTGGGTGGACCGATCCAGCGTGGCACATCTGTTTTGTGGGTTTGTTACTCGGTGGTTGCCCGTAACCTCACCGCCGGGGGATTCGTTCCTTCGACCGCACGCGGAAATCTCCGGGGTCGCACAGGAGTGCCGTTCGGGGCTGGCGATTTCCACCAGAGGAGGGACGTGACAAACCAATGGTGATGCGTGGACCGGGGTTGCCCCCGGACAAGCACATCCAGGCCAGAGTGTGGGCCCGACGCGCCGCCGCCATCAGCGTCGGTGCCGCCGTGGTGTCGGCACTGACTGTGGCCCCCGCCGCAGCCAGTGACGAGGTAAGCGCTGAAGGTGAGACGGTCAGCCAGGCAACCGCCAGCGCGTTCAACCTGAGTATGGCCGGACAGGTTGCGGGCAGTGGCGGTTTCGTCGCAGTCAACGACGGTGTACTCGAGACCGTGAAAGGTGTCCGCACTCCCGATCTGCCGGTCATCGACGACCAGCAGGCTGTGGTCGTAGGTGCTCTCGGTCAAGACGCCGCTGCCACCGCCAGTGGCTACGCCGCGGCCTGCGCCGGCGTTGTCGGCAGTGCCGGGGTCATCAAGGTCGGCAGCGACAACACCTGCCTGATCTCCGGCGAGGGCAGCATGCAGGTCTCGCTCGGCACGCTCGACCAGCTCGGCCTCGCCGCCCTGCTGGGTGGCCAGCTTCCCGGGCTCCCGGCACTGCCGGACCTCCCGGCAACCGGTGATCTGCCCCTGCCGACCAGCCTTCCCGAGACCGGCAACCCGCCGGTTCCGGGCAACCTGCCGGCGCCGGGCGACCTGCCCGTCCCGGCTGTTCCTGACCTGGCGCTGACTGACCTTGGGCTGGCTGACCTCGGTTTGGAAGGCCTGACAGGTGAGCTTGCCCTGCCTGCCGGGGGACTGCCTGACATCGAACTGATGCTGGTCGGTGAAGCGATCACCTCCCGGTGCCTGTCCACCCCGACCGACACCTTCGGCGAGGCGACACCGATCGATGCCCAGGTCGTCGCCGTTGTGGCTGGACAGCAGGTTCCGGTCGCCGACCTGACCGCCGACGGTCTGGACCTGACCCTGGCCGACATCCTCAGTAAGGTTCAAAGCCAGCTTCCGGCCCAAGCAGGCACCGTGGTCGACCAGATCCTGGCCGCGGTTCCGGCCGACCAACTCAACGAGGTACAACTGGCCACCATCCAGGTCGGGGCCCAGACCGCCGACGCCACCGCAATCGCCGTCACCGCGCTCGGGGTCGAGACCGCCCTCCCAGGCCTGATCGACATCGAACTCGGCAAGGTCACCTGCACCTCCAACGCCTCCGCATCCGCCGATGCAGACGCAGACGTCCAAGCCGGAACGTCCGCGGGAGGCCTCGACGCTGGTGCCGGCGCATCGGCGGACGAATCCGGTGTCGCCGCCGGAGGTGGAGCCGCAGCCGAAGCCGGTCCCGCCCATGCCGAGGGTGCCGCCTCAGCAAACCTCAAAACCGCATCCGACAACAACCCGGCCGCCAAACTGGGCTGGGGAGCAGTCATCGCCCTGCTGCTGGCCGGAGTCGGCCTCGCCGGCCTCAAACTCCGCAGCGTGATCCGCCACTAAACAAGAAGGCAATCACCACCAGAACACCAGATGAAGCGCTCCGACCCCGCCGGCACGCCTCAGGGCAACCGGCGGGGTCGGAGCGGTTTCGAACTCGCGCGCTGACCAAAGCCGAGCTCAGGCGCTCCGAACACACGCGTCGAACACGGGCGGCGTCATTTGCCCTTCCACGTGGATAGGTAGGTCCTGGCCCTTCACGTTCGCCCGAGCCGCCGACAGACTCCGCCAGGGTGCTCATCGGGTGTGCTCCTGTGATGCGATTGGGCATGCCCATTTGCGTGCCGCGGACTAACCGCCGGCTCCCTGTAGCTCCCGCCCGTACGCGCGAACGGCGGCATCGTTCGTCTTGACATCGGGCTGCCAGAGGCGCCCTCGTTGCACCGCGCCAAACGTGGCGTCCTGTGCACGCTCACGATCCACGTCACGAGGAGCCCCGAGAGTACTGGCATACCGCCAGTTCCGATGGACCGCGCGTCGCAACGTGCGAGTGGTCTCAGACGTGGTCTCATTCGCCTACGTTCAGGACTGTCCGCATGTGTCCTTGCGTGGTGCTGCCGAGCGTGAGCGGACGCTCCTGAACGCTGGCGAACGACCGTCCTTGGGACTGAAAAGCAGAAGGTAGACGGTTTGAGCTATAAGGAGCAGCGATGCCAGAGAAGCGACAGACGTTACGACCGGGAGTCCCGTGAGATGCCTCTGGTGAGTCACACGCACCGCGAGGCGAACGAGTCGGCAATGTGTTGTTCCACGTCGGCCCAGGCCGGCGTGTGGTGACCGTAGCCGGGCACAGGTTGTCGCTGGACTCCGAAGAAGTATTGGTGGTCCACGGTGCCCCTGATCGCTGCGTGCACGTCGGGGTGATCGTCGATGAAGTGGGTCAATCCCAGTTCAACGCAATGCATTCGCTTGTCCGCTCTCGCCCTGCAGAACCGAACATGTTCGCGTTTCAGTCCAGTGCGGCGGTAGAAGTCGTGCGCCTCTAGCCAGTGCTCGGTGCGGGCTTGGACCCGCGGACCGCATTTTGAGATCAGCCAGACCTGCCCGCCGAATTGTTTGATGAGCCGGGCAATCGCGGCCACCGCGCCAGCCATCTCAGGCGTCGCCAGCAAAGTCGCCTCGTCGCCGGTGAAGAACGCCGTGTCCCCACCATCCGGCCGCGCGGATCCGTCGATGATCACTCGTCCGATGTCGATACCCAAGCGTGGTTCGCGGCGCTGTTCCATGCTAGACAGCATCCACCAGCCGAGCCTTGACTTGAACTATTTTTCCGCCGACTAGCTATAGTCCTTTCCTATGATTGACCGGGACATGCTGGAAGCGGACGCGCTTCGCTCGTTTGCGGTCTTCGCCGAACACCGCAACTTCACTGCCGCGGCCACAGCTCTGCGCATCAGCCAGCCCTCTTTGCACGTGAAGATCAAGAAGCTCGCCGCCGCGTTAGGTGTCGACCTGTACGAACGCAGCGGCCGGGCATTGACGCTCACCGCCGCCGGCGAACGGCTGGCAGCGTTTGCACTGGACTCGCATCGACGGTTGGACGACTTCCTCGGCGACCTGCACGGCACAAGCCGACCACTGGGCATCGCCGCCGGACGCGGCGCGCTGCGCTGGGTGATCGCCGAAGCGATTCGCCGCATCAGTACAACCGGCCGCAGCATCAGTGTCCTCACCTCCGACCGGGAGTCAGCGATCTCGGCACTGTCAGCGGGTCACGTCGACCTCGCGGTGATCGCCCACGACCCCCCACCTCCACAGTTCGACTCACGCCAGATCGCCAGCTACCCACAGGTGCTGGTCATCGATGTCGACCACCCGTTGTCCAACCGAGACGATGTCAGCCTGCTCGACCTCGACGGCCTCGAGCTGGTCCTGCCTGCCAGTGGGCGACCCCACCGCCGAACCCTCGAGCGGGCACTTGCCGACGTCGGAGCGTCCTGGCGTGTCACCGCCGAAGTCGACGGTTGGGACCTGCTCGTCCACTGCACAGCCCTGGGCATCGGCGCCACAATTGTCAACGGATGCGTGGCCGTGCCAGACGGTCTAGCCGCCATACCGGTGACAGACCTCCCGAAGATCAGGTATTGGGCCGCCTGGCGCAGCCAACGACGAACCCACGTCAACGACCTCATCACCCACCTGGCAACACCATGACCGCGGATCGCGTCGCAGCGAGCAAGTTCCTCGCCTACGTCCTGCGACACAACCCCGCCGCCATCGACATCAGCCTCGACCCATCCGGCTGGATCTCCATCGACACCCTGCTCGCCGCCCTCGCGCACCACGGCCGCCCCATCGACCGCGAGCTCTTCGACCGGCTGGTGGCCGGCACAGACAAGAAACGGTTCGAAGTCCTCGGCACACGGGTCCGCGCCGCACAGGGCCACTCCATCAACATCGATCTCCAACTCGACGCCACCGAACCACCAGGCGTGCTCTACCACGGCACTGTCGACCGCTTCCTCCCCAGCATCCTCACGAACGGTCTCCGACCACAACAGCGAACCCACGTCCACCTCTCCCCCGACCCTGCTACGGCCCACACCGTTGCAGCCCGCCGCGGCAAACCCGTCATCCTCACCATCGACGCCGCGGGCATGTACCACGGCGGCATCCCCTTCTACCAAGCCGCAAACGGCACCTGGCTCACCAACCACGTTCCACCCAACCGGATCCACCTCCACAAACCGACAGCCGATGAGGAGCCACGTCGCTGAATCCGCCGGACCCGACCCCGGGCAGTGGACTCGTTCGGAGCCGAGGGCCAGTCAGCCCGCGCCGTCACCATGGCGCGGTAGTCAACGGATGCCAGCCACAGTGGTCGCATGTTCAGTACTCCGGGCAGCCCGTACAACTCCTGGTCGGTGAGCTGGACGTGCTCGCGGTACCCGCATGACCGGCGTCGATGTACTCGGCACTGCCTCCGCCGCGGTCCTCAGTAGCCAGCTTGCGACGCCTGGTAGTCCTGCGGGCCTGGCGTGAGGTGTCGATGACAGCGAGGCCCACTCAGACGGCACGTCCTGCCTGGTCTCAGACGTGGTCTCATTCGTTTACGTTCGTGACCGTTCGGGCGGGATCCACGGGAGGCGTTGCCGAGCGTGGATGGACGCCTCCGGACGTACGCGGACGTGGGTGCTTGGTCCCTAATAGCGAAGGTCGACGGTTCGATCCCGTCCCTCCCCACCGCCTTTGACCTGCGCAAACGCACCTGATGGGCTATCTGGGCTGGTTGGCTGGTCTCATTTGTGGGCCAGCGTGGCCGGCACAACTTCGACTCCGCCGATGACCGAGTAGCAGTGGGTTATGACGCCTTCGGTGCGGTGTCGGTAGCGAGTTGCGCGGCACGTTGATGGGAGATGCCGAGAAGCTGGCCGATGTCGCGCAACGGGAGTCCGGCGTCGACGAGTTCCCGTACGGCAGCGCGCGACTCCTGGGCCGCGCGCGACTTGGCCAGGCCAGATTCCTTCCGCAGCTTCTCCGCGCGGGCAAGATGAGATTGAACCGACTTGGGTAGCCGGTGTGAGACCACCAACTCGAACGAGTCCGGCGCAACGTCGCGCATAACTGCGATCAGGTCACGGGCCATCTCCTCGACCTCGCGAAGATGACGAGCCTGGGTTGACCGGCCGATCTCGGGAACACGGATCAGCCAGAACCGGCCATCACGTTCGACCTTGGCATGGTAGGTATCCATTACCGCCACCATCCCCTCCCCAGGACAGGTTCGCACTATTTGAAGATCTCCCGGGCTAGGCCTTCGCCGATCTCGTTGTGCCTCGGGATCGGTATCGTCAGTCCGGCGAGCTTGTAGACGGTGTGCTGAGCTCCCTCGCGGCCGATCTCCCACCGCTTGCCCTGTTCCTTGGCTTCGCGGCCGATCTTTCGGATCAGGTCTCGGCGTTTCACGTAGGCTAGTCTAGGTCGCCCTAGACGGTCAAGGCAAGTGCCCCCTTGACGGAGGCATAAACGTTCACTGCATCAGTATCGAGCGCGTCGCGCGGCGACCGATCCGTCCCGCTACATGGCCACCCGCCGGAAGACTATCCGCGTTGCCCACTCGCAAGAGCTTCAGCAGCGGCTCCCAGGTCGAGAAGTCTTTGACCGAGGGCAACCGGCACCTCCAGCCAGGCAAGGGACTTCACGTAGGTGAACCATGCCGTCCGCCGATCTGGACGACGGAGCGGTGCTCTCGGGTGCAGCCGCGAACGGCATCAACCATGCCAGCCTGTTGCGGGCCGTGGTCGAGCAGGCACCCGGATGACCATGACAGACGTCGATCCGCGGTTCCTGGCGTCAGAGTTGGGGGACGATGACGAGCCCGCGTAGGTAGTCGGCGATTGCCAGGTCGGGTTTGCCGTCGCCGGTGATGTCGCCGACTGCGAGTCCGCGGTTGTCGTAGTGACTGGTGACGTTGGGGATGCGGATCATCTGGGATCGCCCGAGGAGGCCGTCTGGGCGCTGGAGGAGGACGCTGGCGTAGTTCCAGCCTCCATGTGCGGTGACCAGGTCGCGGCGGCCGTCGCGGTCGACGTCGGCGAGGACTAGCGGTTCGGGCAGGTCGTAAAGGCCGTAGAGTACGGGTTCGCTGATGGAGCCCGTTGATGTCTGTGGATGCACGAAGACGCCTGCGTAGGGGCTGTTGCTGGACTTCGTTGTCGCGATGTCGGCCCGCCCGTCACCGGTGATGTCGCCGACGGCGATCGCACGCATGTCGGGCACGTCGGCGATGCGCGTCTCCTGGACGAAGTTACCGTCAGGCGTCTGCGCGTGGACGACGACATCGTGGGTGTCGCTGGACACGATGTCGGTTCGTCCGTCGCTGTTGAGGTCGGCCGTGTCGACCCACCCGCCAGTGGTGGAGACGACGACAGGAGCGGCGAAGCCGGTCGGTTCGCTTAGGTAGGCCAGGGTTCGCGGTGTGGCGTCGCTGACCACGAGGTCGCTGCGTCCGTCGTCGTTGAGGTCGGCGGAGACGAGATCGCCTGTTGGCACAGGGTTGGTGAGCAGGGTGGGCTCGCTCAGCGCGCCACCGACTTGGTGGTAGACGTCGACTCCGGAGTTTCCGGCGACGGCGACATCGGTATCGCCATCGGCGTCGAAGTCGCCGGTGGCGATCCGCATCGAGGCCTGGAACGTCGAAGCATGGGAAGGCAGCACCACCGGCGTACCGAGCGTGCGATCGGATTGCTGTGCGAAGACCGCGAGCTTGAAGTCGGTGTCCTCGCTGCCGGAATGGTATTGCGTGGTCATGAGGACGTCGTTGCGCCCGTCTCCGGTGACGTCTGCGATAGCGACGCTGGTCGGCATGGAATCCACGCCGAAGGCGTGCACCTGCGACACGTCGAAAGACACGCCACTGTACGCCGGGATGGTCGTCTGCTCGACAGGTGACGAGGCGCTGGCACCGGTCTCCTCCCAGTTTCCGCCCCGATATTGCGCCTGGAAGACGTGCCGACCCACCGAGAGACCGTTCACCTGGAACATCGCGTCGTGGTCGTAGTAGTCGATCGAGATCCGTCCCACGGACTCGCCGTCCATGAAGAATTCCACGTCGCCCTCATAGATGAGGTGCTCCTGGCCGGGCAGGCGGACCTGGGCGGTGAGGACGACCCGCTGGCCCTCCTCGTTGGGTATCGGCGAGACCGACAACGCTGTGGTCGTCGGCTGGCCTGCAGCGACATACAGGGTGACCGAATCCGCGAGCGCCAGCCCGCGAACGGACCGGACCTTGTACCAGTACCAGTACCCAGGCACCACCCCAGCGTCGCTGAACCGAGTACCGGTAGTGGTGCCAAGGGGCACCTCGGTGTCGTCGGCAAGCACCCGCATAACCTCGTAGTGCTCCACATCCGGCACCGGATCCCAGCTCAGTTCCATGGTCGAGTCGGTGCTGGTCGCGGTGAGGTTGTCCGGCGCGCCAACGGGCTCCGGCGTCGACGCGCTCGCCTCTGCCGAGTGGCTGGAGTACTTGAAGCGATAGCGAGTCGACATGACGTAGTAATACGTCGTGCCCGGTGACAGGTTCCTGTCGACGTACGACGTCGATGTCGCACTAACCTTTGTCACCGGCTCGTACGGGCCGCCCGAAGTGGTGGCGCGAGAGATCTGGTAGCCCTCCGACCCTGCCACCGGGTTCCACGAGATCTTCATCTCCGAAATCGACAGCGGGCTGGCCTGCAGGCCGGTGGGTGGACCCGGTGGCCGCGCTGCCGACGCAGTGGTACCAAGGCCCGCCAGGACAACGATCGTCACGATGAGGCAACCAAAAACCCGCCCTACCCGACGCCCAAGACGAGCTACCACCGAATTCTCCTGTCCAGAATCCGCGAGGAACACCAAGCCGCGCTCCCCGTGGTTACGCCACCTTCAACACACCCGACCGGGCGGGACGTGACAGTAGTGCATCGATGAAGGCCGTGCTACTGGATGAAAAGCCACCTACCTGGCAAAACAGCTCAACTCGAGGCGACTCCGGTGGCGCGTTCCGGACCGCGAGGGCACCCCGCAACTCACACAGGCTGGTTGCTTTGGCCCGCGCCGAGAGGTTGGCTCAACGTCGGCGCCGACATGATCGAGTGCACTTGGCTCTGGTGCCGACGACGTGGAAGCCGAGTCCCAGCCGCGTGAGACCCTCGACGCCACTGGCTGGGACCACCGACAAGTACTCCGTTCGCTTCCGGGTCGCCCGAGCTGGGGACGTCCAGTTTGATTGTCGTGGTTGTTGGCCTTGGGCGACTGTGCTGTCGGCTTCTCATGGAGTGGCTCAGCGGCAGAGCACCCGACTCGGGACCGGGAAGGCGCGGGTTCGAGTCCCGCCTCTATGTCGAAGCTGAAGTCAGCCTGGAGTAGATCAGCGGCAGATCACCCGGGCTGTTCACCGGGAGGGCGCGGGTTCGAGTCCCGCCTCCAAGTCCGTCTGATGCAGTGGGAGGTCGTGTGTCGTACGAGTCGCGGTTCACGGCCTCCCCGGGCTATGCTCTCGGCCGGCTGCAGCGCGCCCTTGACGCTGTGGCGAACTCCGACGACCCGCAGGTTCGGGCGCGCGCCCGACAGAAGACCGCCGTGTGGGAGGCGGTCATCGCGGGGATCGCGTCTGGCCAACTGGAGATCGGTTCCCGCACGCCTGTGGCAGACACCCCCGCCTGGGTGACGCTGGAGGTGGCGCACGGCGGTTTCGCGACGGGCCGTTACCTGGCCGAGGCGCCGCTGCGTGACGACGAACTGGATCGGGTGCGGTCCCTGCCTGCCACTGCGCCGGGAACCACTGACCGGGAGCGGCTGAACCTGTGGTACCTCGGCGACGAGGGACAAGCGACCTTGCTGCGTGCCCTGCGGACCGAGCAATACCGGGTTGACATGCCTGAGGAGTCAGCATTGCTGGTCGTCGCCTGGCTGCTCGACCGTGGGCACGTCGAGGAAGCCCTCGACCTGGTGGCAGAGCGGCCGCTGATGCATCGGCTGCGGTTCACGCCCCATCTGGCGGCGACTGCGACCCCGTCCGGCGCCGTGGTACGGCTGGAGACCGTCGCCACCGTCAAGGCCGCCATCCGCGGCACTCGGATACCACCAGAGATAGCCAGGATGCGAGAAACACTCCTGGTCTGGCACCCGCTCTATGACCGGCTCGTCGCGCTGTGGTGCGACACCGTGGACGGTGACCTGCCATCGCTAGCCAACACGGCAGAGAAAGCAGATGACCAGGTGGTCGGTGGCTGGCCATGCCGCGTATGGCCCGCCGACTGGGCCGAGCGCCGACGCGCCCTGCTAGCCGACGTCGAGACTGCCCGCATAGATGGGCACGCCGCGGCCGGGCGGCATCCAAAAGCAACTTCGCCCGCCTCCTTCGTGCCCTGAAGGCTTGCCCACAAGACAGCCGATCGCTCTCGGCGCGTGAGGTCGGCTGGATCCGCCGGGCCCTGGCCAACACCATCGCCAAGCACGGGGCACCGAGGTCGGAGGGCACGCACCGCGCTGCGATCCGCCCAGGCCGCCAACGGCGCCCGCCTGACCCACGCCGCCCTCGCCCAGGTGGTGGCCGGTCGTTTGGACCGATACCCGGAGGAGGGCGGGCTCCCATCTATCGACCCGATCATCTCGGACATCGCCGACGGTTTCACAATCTGCCCACCGATGCTTGTCCCATCCACTCTTGGTGGGCACGTGGGTGGCATTGGGCGCTCGGTCAGGTCCGGAGCTGTGCCACCTCTCGTCCGTGGACGGTAAGGGCGTAGATGACGAGGATGTCGATCGCAATCATGACCAGCGACCAGAACGGAAACGCGGCAAGCGTGAGGAAATTTGCGATCAATCCCAGCACCGCCAGGCAGATGCCGATGTAGCGTGCCCACGGCTGGCCCGCGAGAACGGCGATACCCGTCAGCACGAGCAGGGCGCCAAGAGCGATATGGACCCAACCCCACGCTGTGAAGTTGAAGGCGACGACGAGATCGCTCGACTCAACGACGAAGACTGTCGACTTGAACAGACCCGCCAAGCCCCAGATCGCGTCGAAAACACCGACCACCACCAGAACCGCGCCCGCGAACATGATCCAGCCAGCGCCGACCGGTCGGACCTCCTCCGCTACGGCAGGCCTTCGCGCCGCCGGCGCCGCCACAGCTTCGTCCCGCCTTGCCTGGTCCGGCACCTCGGCCCTCTTCTCCTGCGCCGGTGCGCCGGCTTCGCGGCGTTCCCTGTCTGTACCCATGCCAACCTCCTCCGCTGGCTCGCACCCCCGCAGAAGGCGAAGGTCCAACACAAACCTGCGGCTGGCCTTTCTCGCCGGCCTCATCCTGGAGGGGTGAAAACTTGGTCACCGCAAAAGCGGCAGAAACCGTGCTACGGACAGACGAGCGCAGTCGGCTCCGTTGAACGTCCGAGTTTAGTATTGCGCTACAGCGTACAAAGTCGAAATACATCGGCACAAACCCGGCCGATGCATTCAGCAGAAACGGCGAGTTTCTTCATAACCCATTTTTCACGGCTTGGGTTGCAACTTCAAGACTTATGTTTCGGCGTCCAGTGGCGCAGACTCGTGTCCGCGCAGCCGACGAATCCGCGCTCGGCTGACGGAAGGAAGAGGTTCAAACACTGTGACCGGAGCAATGCGGCTGACGTGGCCCAACTGCCTCAACGTCCGCGATCTCGGTGGTCTGCCCACGAGCGACGGTCGCCGGATCGGTACTGGTGTGTTGATCCGTTCCGACAATCTTTCACGGTTGACAGAGGCCGGCGTCCAAGCGGTACGGGGGGCTTCTGTGAGCCGCATCATCGACGTACGGACGTCCCCGGAGTGCGAAGGCGACCCGTCACCATTCGCATCCGATCCTCTCTACCGCAACATGCCGCTCTACAACGCAGACGATCCCGACGATCCGACGCAGAGCATCGACCAGCAATATGTGGCGATGCTCGACCTCCACCCCGAGCTGTTCGCCGCCGCAGTCGGGGCGATCGCGGATGCGCCGACCGGTTGAGCAAGGTTCGGACGTGCCCGGGCGCGAAGCCGTTCGCAGGTCTGACCCCCGGCTCACCGGCGAGGTCGCCCCGCTGATTTAGCTCCGCCCGACGCACGGTCGTATCACTCCATGCCCCAACGATGTGGGTCAAGCGCGGGCCCAAGGGACTGCCGCGGTTGCGACATCGAGGGCGACGGCAGCGAAGAGGCGCAGAGGCCGGAACACGGTGCACACATTTCGGAGCTGAGCTAGGGGTGCTGCTGCCCGCCGCTCGGCCTGGGTAGAGCCTCCGGATGATGCGCTTGCAGATAGCTGATCAAGCGTTCACGAATGTCACACCTCAGATCCCACGAGCTGGGAGCATCGGCGGCGGACGCGAGGATCCGCACGACCATCGTCCATGGAGTTGACTCAACAACCTGTACTAGCCACTCACGGCGGTCCCAGAGCGGGGAAGCCTGGATGATTCGTCGAGCTTCGGCACGCACCTCCGCGATCGGCGTCCGATAGTCCAGCTGAAGCTCTACCGTTCCGACAACCTTGGCCTCGTTGCGGGTCCAGTTCTGGAACGGCGTTGTGGTGAAGTACGCGGTCGGTAAGACCAGCCGACGCTCGTCCCAGAGTCGCACGACCACATACGTGAGCGTGAGCTCCTCGATCCGGCCCCACTCGTTCTCGACGACCACGACGTCGTCGTAGCGCAAGGCGTCGGTCATCGCGACTTGGAGCCCGGCGAAGACATTGCCGAGCGTGGCATGCGCGGCGAATCCAGCGATCGCTCCGAGGACACCTGCCGACGCGAGCAACGAGGCGCCCAGCGCGCGGAGTCCGGCAAATGTCATCAACATCGCGGAAAAAGCGATCACCACCACGAGCCCAGTCGTCAGGCGGCGAAGGATCGCGATCTGGGTCCGTCGGCGCCTGACCCGCCGGTTGTTGGTGACGTCCACTCGGAGCCACTGAAACGCCGCGTCCTCCACCACGAACAGCATCCGCAGGACGAGCCAAGCCGCGGCCGCGATCATCGCCAGGATCAGCGCATGCCGGAGCTGGGAGACGATGGCTCGATCCCACTCTGTCAATGGAAGGACGACGAAGAGTCCGGTTGTCACCAAAACGGCGGTCCACGCGCGTCGGCAGGTGCGGTGCACCCGGAACAATGTCGTCGACCGGCGCCGCCGGGCTGTCCAACGCACCACGATGGCCGACAGCCAGCCGGCGAGCAGCGTGCCGGCACACGTCACCACAACAACGAGGAACCCCTGCCAGACGTCTCGCCACATGCGTTCGCCCTCTCCGCAAGGCACATACCCACGATGGCGAGGCACCGACCTCCCCTGCCTCGAAGCCCCGGCTGTCTAATTGCCCAGACTGTCAGGCCTCGCCGAGCTGCGTGCGAAGTGCCTGACGCCGGTCTTCGAGTTTGGCGATCAGCGCTTCCTGTTCCTCGGCCGCGGTGAGTTCCGTCGCAACGTCCACCTCGTCCCGCGGTGCATCCGCGCGCTGGGCGACTTGTCGGCGGAGCTCCTGCGCCATGCGCCGAAGCTCCGCCTGCTGCTCCTCGACACGCCGCAGCTCATCGCGAACCGCGGTCTCCGACCGTTCGCTGGTCATGCGCCGGTCCTTTCTGCAGGGTGCTGCTGGTGCGGTGCTGCATGTCGATCTCGCCGCCACGCTCGTGGACATTCCTCGTCGGCATGCGTTCTTGCGGGAAGGGATCGACATACGCCGGGGCCTACGGAAGGACCGATGCGAGGTCGCGTGACACACCTGACTTGATGTCGTTCCATTCGCCTTCGGTGATGTGATCGCGCATTGCCGCAAGGACGGTCTGCACAAGCGACTCGGCGCCGCCCTCGACCCGGAACCGGAACTCCCGTTGGACCCTTTCCAGGAACTCGTCGCGGCGCATCTTCATCGGTACCCGGCTGGGATCCCAGCCTTCGTAGTAGATGCCGCGGACCAGCATCGGCAGCTGGGCGCCGAGTTGCGCAGCCTCCTCGACCGTGAGGCGGTCCCGCAGGGCATGCAGTACGGCGCGCAGGGCGGCGTAGGACATGTTCCGCCGCTCCTTGGGCCAGCCGTACGCCTGCTCGATCTCCTTCAGAATGCGATTCGTCTTGTCCGTCGTCGTGTTGAACGACGAGAATCCCGTTTCGGCCATGGTGGCGTCCTTCCTGTCGATCAGTTGCGGCCCGAATGAGGCGGGTTGTCGGAGGGCGGCGAGATCTCTCCGACAAACGCCTCACACGGCGAATGGATAGGTTTCCGGGGCCTCCCACGTCTCCCAGCGCGCCGTCCGTTCGATGGGTTCCACCGCGCGTGTCTCGTCGATGTGGATCACTGCGTCGAACTGGTCGGTCACCCGCGCCTGCAGGTAATGGCTCTGCCGCTCGGTCTGGGGCCGGTACACCACGCCGATCGCGCGCTCCAGCCTGGCCGAACGCAGCACCTCGGCGGCTCGGGTCGTCCGTTGCCCGACGGGGAGCATGAACTCCTTCTCCCCGACCTCGTGAAACAGCTCCTCGACGCTGTCGGACAGGGCCGGCCGTACGACCTTGCGGTCGGCGGGGGCGTCCCAGTCGTTCGCCGCGGTCACGGTCCCGCCGTAGGTCGTGAACCCGATCAGGCGACAGTCACCGGGATGGCGCTCGCGAAGGAGCTGGCCGATGGTGAGCTCGCCGCGGGCCGCAGACTCGGTGGCGCGCGCGTCACCCACGTGGGAGTTGTGCGCCCATACGACGATCCGCGGCGGCTCTCCTCGCTGCGTGCCGAGATGCTGGACGAGTGCCTCCAACGTCCGTACCATCGCGCGGTCACGCAGATTCCACGACGACACCCGTCCGGAAAACATGCTGCGGTAGTAGTCGGCCGCCGCCCGGACGGTCCACGCGTTCTGTTCCGCGTAGAAGAAGTCGTCCTCGGCGAGTAGCCCGTCCCGGCGGGCGTAGTCGAGCGCGTGGCGACGCAGGTCGACGAGTTGCTCGACGACCTCGTCCTCACATGTCGGGCCGGCCCCGAACGCCGCGGCATAGCCGTACGCCTGTCCATCCTCGCCGCTCACGTGGTCGAAACAGGCGTAGCGGGCCCGAGCGCGCTGGGCGGCATCGGGGTCGACGCGTTCGAGATAGGCGATGACCTCATCGATCGACCGGTAGAGCGAGTAGAGGTCGAGGCCGTAGAAACCCACCTTGGACGGCTCGTCGCTCATTCGGTCGTTGTACTCGCGCAGCCAGCCCACGAAGTCGAGTACCACAGCATTGCGCCACATCCAGGTCGGGAAGCGCTGGAAGCCGCGCAGGCTCTCTTCGGCGCTGGCATCCACGCTTCGGGCACGCACCCATCGGTTGACCCGATAGGCGTCGGGCCAGTCTGCCTCCGCGGCGACTGCACAGAATCCCTTCTCCTCGATCAACCGCCGGGTCATATCGGCGCGGGCCCGGTAGAACTCGTGGGTCCCGTGCGAGGCCTCGCCGATCAGAACGAGGTGGGCGTCACCGATCAGGTCGAAGAGCACGTCGTCCGGTGGCACCCCATCCTCGACCGGCAAGGAGTCGGACCGGACTGCCGTCACCTCCCGCGGCCCCTGCGCACCCGGCCCCGCGCCCACGGTGGTCGACGCGGCCCGCAGGACTTCGCGGACCTCCGAGTCGGTCGTCTGGCGGAAGTCCCAGTACGACGCACCCACGGCGAAGAATGGCGTCGGGGTAGTCGCACACACAACCTCGTCGACGAGATCGGTGAGTTCCTCACAGGTCGACTTCGGTGCCGACGGGACGGCGACGACGATCCGGCCGGGGTTGAGCTGCCGCAGCGCCTGGACGGCTGCCCGCATACTTGCACCGGTGGCCAGGCCGTCGTCGACGAGAATGATGGTCTTGCCAGTAGCGTCCGGCAGTGAGCGGCCTTCGCGGTACGCGACTTCGCGGCGGTGCAGCTCGCGACCTTCGCACTCGGCCACCTGTCGGACGACCTCAGGCTGGATTGCCAGTCCGCGGATGACGTCATCGTTGAGCACGACAACGCCGCCGCTCGCGATGGCCCCCATCGCGATCTCCTCGTGTCCAGGAACCCCAAGCTTGCGTACGACGAACACGTCAAGCGGAGCGCCCAGTGCCGTGGCGATTTCATACGCCACCGGGACGCCTCCTCGCGGCAGGCCGAGCACCATCACACCCGGACGGTTGCGGTAGTGGTCAAGGCGTGCCGCAAGGGCGCGACCGGCATCCCGTCGGTCTCGGAAGAGACGATCAGGCATGGCTACCTCCCGTTGTCTGTGAAGGTTCGTCCGGGACGCTTGGACCGCCCCACCCAAGCTGCTCGTGCACGAACCGGACTGCCATCGCCCCTTCACCTACCGCGGCAGCCACGCGCTTGATGGATCCGCTGCGTACGTCTCCGGCGGCGAACACTCCGGGTCGGCTGGTCTCGAGGAGGAACGGCGACCGGCCGGTCTGGTCCACAAAGCTCCTGCTGGCCGGGCTCTCAGCGCCGGTGACGATGAAGCCATGGCTATCCAGGGCGACCTGGTCTGTCAGCCATCCCGTATGGGGTGCCGCGCCAATGAAGACGAAGAGAGCGCGCACGTCGAGGCACTGGCGTTCACCCGACTTCACGTGCTCGACGAGGATCGCTTCGAGTGTGCGATCACCGATCAGTTCGCGTACCTCAGTGCGGAGATGCGTCTCGATCGATGGGGTGCGTTCGATCCGGTC
Organism: Actinopolymorpha sp. B11F2; assembly: GCF_040195635.1. Taxonomy (NCBI): domain Bacteria; kingdom Bacillati; phylum Actinomycetota; class Actinomycetes; order Propionibacteriales; family Actinopolymorphaceae; genus Actinopolymorpha; species Actinopolymorpha sp. B11F2. The sequence goes on from NZ_JBEFTX010000027.1 coordinate 38,922, forward strand.
TGCGAGGTAGCGGGACATGTGCGCCACCAGGCTTCCACCCCGGATGATCAGGTGGACGCATCGAGCAGTGTCAGCAAGGAGAAGGGCGGCTTGGGCGGCGGAGTTGCCACCGCCCACGACGGCTACCGTGTCGTTGCGGCACCAGTGGGCCTCTTGTTGGGTCGCAGCGTAGTAGATGCCGGTCCCCTCGAACTCCTCGATCCGGGGGAGGCCAAGTGTGCGGTAGCGCGCGCCGGTGGCGATGAGGACGGTCCGCGCAGTGATGGAGCTACCATCTTCGAGCCGAACGGTGTGGTGCCCCGGATGGCCTTCCAGGGCTGTGGCCCCGGCGGGAATCCGCAGAGCGGTTCCGAACTTCCGTGCCTGGATGATGGCGCGCTCGGCAAGGTCGGAACCGGAGATACCAGACGGGAAGCCAAGATAGTTCTCGATCCTCGGTGATGTGCCGGCCTGCCCGCCCGTCGCAACAGCGTCGAGAAGGTCGGTGGCGATACCTTCGGACGACGCATAGACCGCCGCCGCCAGACCGGCGGGACCGGCTCCGATGATGACGAAGTCGCTGAGCGAGCCACCGTGACCGACCGCACGAACGCCGATGAGCCGAGCCAGCGCCGCGTCGTCGGGGTTGCGCATGACCTCACGGCCACGCCAGATGACGACCGGCGTCTCGCTGGGCGCGACGCCGAGCCGGCGTAGCATCGTCTCGGCTTCTGGATCTCTTTCCAGGTCGACGAATCGGTGCGGCAGGCGGTTACGGACGGCGAAGTCTCGAAGCCGGCGGGTGTCCGGAGAGAAGCAGGAGCCGACGATCCGGAAGCCCGCGCCGCGGCCGATCAACATGGACCTGCGGAGAAGAAAAGCTCGCAGTAGAAGGTCCCCGAGAGCGAGGTCAGCGGAGACGACCTCCCGCAGGTGATCCACCGGAACAGCAAGGATCTCCCCCGACTCCACCACCACAGCGGTGAAGAACGCTGGCTGTCCGGTCAATACGCTCAACTCGCCGACGAAGCGGCCTGGCCCGTGCACACTGATCACGTGCTGGTCCACGCCGTAGTCCTCGACATTGGCGACCATTCCCGTCAGGACGACGAAGAAGTCGTAACCCTCATCACCCTCGCGGAAGAGCACGTCACCAGTCGCGACCCGACGCCGCTGCCCGCCCCCAGCCAGGGCGTCGATCTGCGGCTGCGACAGGCGCGGGTAGGCGCCATAGAAGTCGGGCGTCTCCCGGTGCGTGCGTGGATCGGTCATCAAGGACCCCTTCGGCAGGGGGCTAGTGCGTACGCCGACCGGCGCCAGTAGCCGCGGATTCAGGCACTTTTCTTAGTCCGTCCTCCACCCAGCGGCGAAGCGTTGTGGCCGGCGCGGCGCCGGTGTGGGTGGCGATCACCCTGCTCCCCTTCATGAGGAGCAGCATGGGGATCGCCCTGACCGTGAAGCGTTCGGAGACGCCGGGAGCCTGGTCGACATCGATCTTGACGAGCTTCACCCGTCCCGCAAGGTCTTTGGCGATCTGTTCCAGGACAGGGCTGACTGTGCGGCACGGTGCGCACCAGGAGGCCCACAGATCCACGACCACCGGCACATGCGCTGCCTCGACGGCATCGTCGAACGTCTCGTCGTTGGCATCGGTGATCCAGGGCAACGGGCGTCGGCAGTTTCCGCAACGGGGTAGGCCCGTGGCGACCGCCGGGACGCGGTTACGCCGGCCACATTGCTCGCACGCGACAATAGTTGCCTGGCTGTCTGCGGGCATCGTTCTCACCTCCTCAGGCCGCGTGAGCTGCGACCTGGGGGTTCTCGTACGTGACTGTTATCTCACCAGCCCGGACATCCACGCGGACGGTCGCGCCATCCTGCACGTCGCCGGACAGCATGGCCCGACCGAGCTTGGTCTCGACCTCCCGCGCGATGAACCGACGCAGCGGCCGTGCGCCGAAGGTGGGGTCGTAGCCGCCGCGCGCGATGAACCGGCGCGCCTCCTCGGTGACGTCGAGAGTGATCCTGCGTTCGCCGAGCCGGTCGCGGAGCTGGTCGAACATCAGGTCCACGATCTTCTCGATCTCCTGCTGTGTCAGGGGCTTGAAGAGCACGATCTCGTCGATCCGGTTCAAGAACTCCGGCCGGAAATGTGTCCGGAGCTGGTGACCATCTCCCGCGCCTGCGTGCTGATCTCTCCGCCGGAAATCGTGCTCTCGGTGAGATACTCAGAGCCGACGTTGGACGTCATGATGATGACGGTGTTACGGAAGTCCACCGTGCGGCCCTGAGCGTCCGTGAGCCTGCCATCGTCCAGTACCTGCAGTAGGGCGTTGAAGACGTCGGCATGCGCCTTCTCGATCTCGTCGAACAACACGACGGAGTACGGCTTGCGGCGCACGGCCTCGGTGAGCTGGCCACCCTCCTCGTAGCCGACGTATCCGGGTGGCGCCCCGACCAGCCGGCTCACGGTGTGACGTTCCTGATACTCGCTCATGTCGACACGCACCATGTTGTCCTCGGTGTCGAACAGTGCCGCAGCAAGCGACTTGGCGAGCTCGGTCTTTCCCACGCCGGTGGGTCCCAGGAAGATGAACGACCCGATGGGGCGCCGCGGGTCCTTGATCCCCGACCGCGCGCGGATAATCGCGTCGGCCACCAGTTGGACGGCCTCGTCCTGACCCACGACGCGCTGGTGCAGGATCTCGTCGAGCCGTAACAGCTTCTCGCGCTCGCCCTCCTTCAGTCGAGTCACTGGAATGCCTGTCCACCGCGAGACGATGGACGCGATCTCATCCTCCGTCACCACCTCGCGCAGCAGTCGCTGGCCGTGCTGCTTGGCCGCCAGCTGCTCCTCCTCGGCGTGCAGCCGGCGTTCGAGTTCGGCGAGCCGGCCGTAGCGGAGCTCTGCGGCCCGGTTGAGGTTGTAGTCGCGCTCGGCTTGCTCTGCCTCCAGGCGTACCTGCTCCATCTCCTGCCGAAGTTCCTGCACCCGGCGCAAGGCGTAGCGTTCCGCCTCCCACTGGGCCCGCATGGAGTCGGCTTCGGCGCGCAGGTCGGCGAGTTCCTTACGCAGCTCGTCAAGGCGGGCTTGACTGGCCGGGTCGGTCTCCTTGGCGAGCGCAGCCTCCTCGATCTCCAGCCGGGTCACCCGGCGGGTGAGCTCGTCGAGCTCGGCCGGCATCGAGTCGATCTCCGTCCGCAGCATCGCGCACGCCTCGTCTACCAGGTCGATCGCCTTGTCTGGCAGGAACCGGTCGGCGATGTAACGGTGGCTCAGCACGACCGCCGCGACGAGGGCGCTGTCCTGGATCTTCACCCCATGGAAGACCTCCAGCCGTTCGCGAAGGCCACGCAGGATCGAGACGGTGTCCTCGACCGACGGCTCGTTGACGAGCACCGGCTGAAGCCTGCGCTCCAGGGCGGCATCCTTCTCGATGTGCCGGCGGTATTCGTTGAGGGTGGTCGCGCCGACCATGTGGAGTTCGCCACGGGCGAGCATCGGCTTGAGCATGTTGCCGGCGTCCATCGCACCTTCGGCCGCGCCCGCACCGACCACGGTATGCACCTCGTCGACGAAGAGGAGGATCCTGCCAGTGGACGCCTTGACCTCGGCAAGCACCGCCTTCAGGCGTTCCTCGAACTCACCGCGGTACTTCGCCCCGGCCACCAACGAACTCATGTCGAGGGCGAAGATCGTCTTGTCCCGCAGCCCTTCCGGGACATCGCCGTGGTTGATCCGTTGCGCGAGCCCTTCCACGATGGCGGTCTTGCCTGTACCCGGATCGCCGACCAGGACCGGGTTGTTCTTCGTCTTCCGCGACAGGATCTGGATCACCCGACGGATCTCCGCGTCCCGGCCGATCACCGGGTCGAGCCTGCCAGCCGCCGCGTCGGCCACCAGGTCGCGACCGTACTTCTCCAGGGCTTCGTACGCCTGCTCGGGGCTCGCTGACGTCACCCGCTGGCTACCGCGGACCGTCGTGAGCGCGGACAGGAACCTGTCCCTGCTGAGTCCCTGGTTGTGCATCAGCCGGCCGGCCGCCGTCGCCGTTCCCTCGTCGATGAACGCGATGACGAGGTGCTCGACCGAAACGTACTCGTCCTTGAGGCGGTGTGCTTCCCGGTCGGCCGCCTCGAGCAGCCGGCCGAGGCGTTGGGTGAGGAAGACCTGTCCCGGTTGGGCGCTCGGCCCGGTCGTGCGAGGGCGCCGGCCGAGTTCTGCCTCCACGTCCGACCGCAGCGCCTCCGGGTCCGCGTCGGCCTGGCGGAGCAGTCGCGGTACGAGTCCGTCGGGTTGATCCAGCAGCGCCAGGAGCAGGTGCTCGCCGTCGACCTCGGTATGGCCGAGGCGTAGCGCCGCTGTCTGCGCGTCGTGCAGGGCTTCCTGGGACTTCTGCGTCAGTCGGTTCGGATCCATGAGCGGCCTCCGGTTGGTCTGTCTTGGGGCGGTCGGGATGTCATCGCCAGCTCTGCCTCCAGTTCGGCGATGCGGTCCAGCAGGTCGAGGACCAGGCCGATGGCGGCGTAGTTGAGGCAGGCTCGGGCGTGCAACCGCTTGATCCGGCCGAGCCGCGCCACCTGGGCGGGGGTCAGGGCCAGCCGGCCGTCAGGTCCCGTCGTGGCCTCGAGCAGGCCGAGCCGGACCAGCCGGCCGACCAACTCGGGATGAACGCCGCCTTGGCGGGCGAACGCATCAAGATCGAGCAACGGTCCGCGGTCGCGCCTAGTGGCCGGCCGCGTCGTGACCTGGGTGATCCGGACGAGCGCAGAGGTCACCGTCGTCGCCTCCTCGAATCGGATCCGTCGCGTGGGTTGAACGAGGACGTAGCAGCCAACTCCTCGAACAGCCGCCGCTCCTCGGCCGTGATCCGGGGCGGCACCATCACACGGGCCTCGGCGTACAAGTCGCCGGGCCGACCGCTCGGGTTCGGGAGTCCACGTCCGCGCAGGCGGAGCTTGCGGCCGCTGGACGTGCCGGCCGGGATCGTCACCTTCGCTTCTCCGCCCGGCGTTTCCAGGGCGACGATCGCCCCCAGTGCCGCTTCCCAGGGCGCGAGTCTCAGGTCGACGTAGAGGTCGCGGCCCTCCACCCGGTACCGCCGATCTGGGGCCAGCCGTACGACGAAGTACAGGTCACCGGGCGGTGCGCCGGTACTGCCCTGGCCGCCCTCACCCGCGACCCGGATCCGCTGGCCGTTGGTCACCCCGGGCGGAATGCGTACATCGACCCGCCGGGTGCCACCTGGACCGGCCAGCGTGACGGTGCGTCGACCGCCGTGGTACGCCTCGTCAACGCTGACGTCGAGCTGTGCTTCCTGGTCGGCGCCAGGGATCGGCCCCCAGCCGCGGCCGGCAGCCCCACCGAAGATCCCGCCGAACAGTTCGTCCAGGTCGATGTCCATACCCTCCGGTCCACCGAAACGGACACCCTCGGCCCCTCTCCGGCCGCCGGCACCGGCACGGGCTCGCCCGGCTGCCTGGGCGCGCGCCCACGTCTCCGGGTCGATGCCCTCGGGAACCTGGCGGAAGTCGGGCCCGAACGCGTCGTAGCGCCGGCGCAGGTCCGGATCGGACAGGACGTCGGACGCCTCGGAGATGTCCTTGAACCGCTCCTCGGCCTCGGGATCCTTGTTGACGTCCGGGTGATGGGCACGGGCCAGCTTGCGGTAGGCCCGCTGGATCTCCTCCTGGCTCGCGGTCCTGGGCACCCCGAGCACCTCGTAGAAGTCCCGCCGCGCCATGAGGACCCCTAACCCGCGTCTTTCGGCCGGGACATGGCGCCGGCGGCGCCATCGTCCGCGGCTGTCGCCACCACCACCGCGGCCGGCCGCAGCTGCCGCTCACCCTCGCCATATCCTGGAAGGACGACACCGACCACGGTGCCTTCCGGCACATCGTTGCGCGGCGTTGTCGCCACCGCCTCGTGCCGCCTCGGATCGAACCGCTCCCCCATCTCGGGCTCCTGACGCGGGAAGCCGAGACCTGCCAGAAGTGCCACGGCCTGGTCTCGCACCGCGCGGACCCCCTCCAGGAGAGGATGTTGGCCGCCGCCTGGGCGCTCGAGATCACCCGCGTGCTCGAGGGCGCGGTCGAGGTTGTCGAGGACGTGCAGCCACTGGGCCGCCACCTGGGTCCGTTCGTCGGTGCGTGCCTGGACGAGCTCACGCGTGGTCCGCTTACGTACGTTGTCGAGATCAGCGAGGGCGCGCCGCCACTGGTCTTCGAGAAACGCCACGCGCTCCTCCAGCTCCGCGGTCCTGACAGCAGCGGTGTCGTCGTCCGCCATCGCCGCGCCAGCCTCCGTCGCCGTGGCGTCCGGTCGCGCAGGGTCTGCCATGGTGATCATTCCGTCGTGAACTCGGCGTCGATCACGTCATGGTCCCCGCCACCCGATTCCCCTGCGCCCGAGTCCCCACCACGCCCACCGGCGCCCAGACCGCCGGGGCGGGAAGCACCGGAAGCGGCGGCACTCATGCCGTGGAACACCTGCTGCAGATCACCGGTCAACGACCGCAGCCGGTCGAGCGGCACGCTCTGGTCCTTGACCGCCTGCCGGGCGTCGGCGACGAGCATCTGGGCGCGAGCCCGCTCGTGTTCCGGCGTGGCGTCACCGACCTCGTCGAGGAGGCGTTCGACCTGGTAGGCGATCGTGTCGAGCTCGTTGCGGGCGTCGACCGTCTCCCGGAGCCGCGTGTCCTCGGACCGGTGCTGCTCGGCCTCCTGCACCATGCGTTCGACCTCGCTCCGGTCGAGGTTGGAGCTCTCTGTGATGGTGATCCGCTGCTCCGCGCCCGTGTCCTTGTCGCGCGCCGTGACGTTGAGGATGCCGTTGGCGTCGATGTCGAAGGTGACCTCGATCTGTGGTTCGCCACGTGGCGCCGGCCGGATGTTCTCCAATCTGAACCTGCCGAGGACGCGGTTGTCGGCCGCGCGTTCGCGCTCGCCCTGCAGGATCACGATGTCGACGGCGGACTGGTCGTCGTCCGCGGTACTGAACGTCTCGGTCCGCCGGGCGGGAATCGTCGTGTTGCGCTCGATGACCTTCGTCATCACGCCACCGAGCGTCTCGACGCCCAATGACAAGGGCGTGACGTCGAGCAGCAGGACGTCTCGCACCTCGCCCTTGAGCACCCCTGCCTGGATCGCCGCGCCCAGTGCCACGACCTCGTCGGGGTTGACGGTCATGTTCGGGTCCTTGCCGCCGGTCAACCGCCGGACCAGAGCCTGTACAGCCGGGATCCGGGTGGCGCCCCCGACGAGGATCACTTCGTCGATGTCGTCGGCGGTGACCTTGGCGTCCTCCATCGCCTGCCGGACCGGATGGGTGCACCGCTCCACGAGGTCGTGGGTGAGCTCCTCGAACGACGACCGCCTGATCGTCGTGTTCAGATGCCTGGGGCCGCTGGCGTCGGCGGTGATGAACGGCAGGCTGACCGTGGTCTGGGTGACCGACGAGAGTTCGACCTTCGCCTTCTCCGCGGCCTCGAACAGCCGCTGCAACGCCTGCGGGTCACGCCGGAGGTCGATGCCGTCGGTCCGCTGGAACTCCTCGGCCAGGTGGTCGACGAGCCGCCGGTCGAAATCATCACCACCGAGGTGTGAGTCGCCGGAGGTCGCGCGGACCTCCACGACACCGTCGCCGACGTCGAGGAGACTCACGTCGAAGGTGCCGCCGCCGAGGTCGAACACCAGGACCGTCTCATGTTCGCGTTTGTCCAGCCCGTACGCGAGCGCCGCCGCGGTCGGCTCGTTGATGATCCGGAGCACCTCGAGGCCGGCGATACGGCCCGCGTCCTTCGTGGCCTGGCGTTGCGCATCGTTGAAGTACGCCGGAACGGTGATGACCGCCTCTCGTACCCGTTCACCGAGATACTTCGACGCGTCCTCGGCGAGCTTGCGCAGGACCAGGGCGGAAATCTCCTCCGGAGAATAGAGCTTGTCGCGAATCTTGAAACGAGCCGTGCCGTCCGGACCTTCGGCCACGTCGAATGACACGGCGTGCGCCTCACTTTCGACCTCCTCGAACCGCCGGCCAACGAATCGCTTGGCCGAATAGACGGTGCCCTTGGGGTTGAGAATCGCCTGCCGGCGCGCGAGTTGGCCAACGAGTCGTTCTCCCTGTTCGGTGAACCCCACGACCGACGGGGTCGTTCGCGATCCCTCCGCATTCGGGATCACCGAGGGTTTTCCGCTCTCCATCGCGGCAATCACTGAGTTCGTCGTACCAAGATCGATGCCTACTGCGGTGGCCATGTCGTGCCATCCCTGTTCGCAGTGTGCCGTCAGAGCAGGTGAAATACTCCATGACGGGCGTGATGTCGATGCTTCGCAGGTTGTGCAAACGACTCCGACTGACGGGCGCCAGGCCGCCTCGAACGAGCGGAACCCGAGGCTCACCACGCTTCCACGCGACCGACGTCACGACTCCACCAGCCCTTACGATGGCAAGTGTTACTCCGTCGTGAGCTTCGCGCAAAGTATGCCTGGCCCTCGGGTTGGAAACTTTCGACGCCGATTCGCAAGCCCGCCGTCGGCTCGATCTGGGTGGAAGGAAACTCTGTCCAGCAAGGACAAAGGGGGATGTCAGATGCCAATCATGGGAGTCAGCCGGTTCGAGCGGTTCTTCCGCGCCGCCGCACGTCTGGACGTCGACAAGAACGATCTCAAGCGATACAACGACTTTCTGGACACGAAGATTTACGATCTCCTTCTCATCGGCCAGGCCGCCGCGAACGCGAATGGACGTGACATCATCCAGCCGTCTGACCTCCCCATCACCAAAGGGCTGCAGGAAAGCATTCATGGGTTCCGCAAGCTGGACGAAGACATCGAGCTGGCCCCCATCCTCGAACAGCTCACCGCAGCCCGACCACCGCTGGATGCTGCCCTCGGCGAGGAGGCCCAGAACAGACTTCCCGAGATCGCCGGCGGTCTGAGCCTCGCCCTTGCGCGTACGTTCAAAATCATCGATCCCACCCTGAAAAATCCGCAGACCGACCACTGGGAACGCGCCTTCCAGATCTTCGGCACGCTTGTCTGACTGTCGACACGCGACGCTTCGGCGCGACCAGTACGGCAGGCGAAAGCCCGGGGCGGCGAGGGCCACATGCCCCTTAAGTCACCTGGACACTCGTGATCGGCTTGCGGTGAACGAAAGGAGATGAGAACGATGACGACAGTGTGGCGTGGCCCCGCAAGACGTACACTTCCCGATCTCCTCGACTGGGCCGAGAGGCTTCCCGAAGCACTGGCATGGGCGAACCAGCCGATGACTCAAGGCGCGCGAAGCATGAGGGTCGAGCAGTTCATCGAGGACCACACGTACACCGTCCGTGCGGAACTGCCCGGCGTAGATCCGGATAAGGACATCACGGTGGAGGTCGACAACGGGCTCATGACCATCCGTGCCGAACGCAAGGAAGAGAAGCACGAGCGCGGCACGACCGAGTTCCATTACGGCCAGTTCGAACGGCGCGTCGTCCTTCCCGAGGGCGCCGACGAGGACCAGATCAACGCACGGTACGACGCGGGGGTGCTTGAGGTGTCCGTACCCGTCCGCGAGGAACGTGCCAAGCCGCATTCAATTCCCGTCCAGCGCACGGCGGAAGGCTCCGGTCAGCACCGCGAGCAGGAGGCGAGCCAGCAGACGCAGCCCAGACAGCGCTGATCCGCAACCAACCGCCTCCCAGCCGACTCCTTTGGAGACCTGATCAGACTGTCGTCGTTCGACGCTATGCTCCCCAGCACTTGACGAGGAGGATTGGGCTGAGCAGACTTCCGAGCTTGCCCAGCGCCTTCTCGTGCTCGCGGCAGGTCCGTGCGTTGCTCACCAGGCGACGTCCTGACGACAATGCGGTACATGGCCTCGTACATCCAGCGCCGCGACAAGGGTCCAGCCGTGCTCCCGGAGCGATGGAGGCGTCAGTACAACGTGTGGTTCGAGGACGGCTTTGGGTTCTCAGTTTCCCTGTCAGGACTGGACAAACTGCTGAATGGTGCCCGGAACCCGGCTGACTTCTGGGCTTGCGTATACGCGGCGGATCGTGCCTTCAAGTGGGGAGACCACGAAGCGGTCTTTGAGTGGCCCAGCGGCAGGAGGCTGGCACAGCGACCAGGCCAGGGGTCGCCTCGCTAGCATCCACGGATGCAACTCGATCGAGCATCCGGCCCGGCACTCAGGACGGCCTCGGCCGGCGAGTGCTCCAGGGCGCCGTCGATCACACAGGTGCGGTAGAACCAGGCGACCACCGACGCGCGCCGCGAGACCGTTGACGGGCGGTAACCGCGGACCTCTTGCATCCACCGGATGTAGAGCGATGTGAGGTCGTGCGGCTGTGAAGGGATCGAGGGCACGGTCCTCACACCAGCTCAGGTAACCGCGCAGGTCCGATTCGGTGTGGATCCGCGACTGACCCTTGAACCGCGCCAAGTACGCGGCGACGGCCATCCGCAGCAGCGGGCTTGTAGCGACGACAACGCCGGAGACGGCCGGCACCGAAGCAGAAGTGTAGGTGTCCATATATACCGAGTACCGGGTCGCAAGAGCACACCGTCAACCCATCCCCCTAGAGCGGCTGAGAGTGCGTACGGCCCGATTTGCGCCGTGCAGGGCTGACCAGTTGATTCAGGAAGTCCAACGACGCCACCACGATGGGCGGCCGGGAACTTCCACGCCTGCGAGCGCGGCGACGACCGCACGGTCGTGCGGGAGCCCAACTTGTCCGAGGACGAGACATGCGTTGCCCGCGCCCTGCTCCCAAGGATCGTCGTTGCGCGCGAGAGCGGCGAGCAGCCGGCCGTGGGTGTTCGACAGATCGTCGGACGACGGCACGTCGATGTACGAAGCCGGTTGCCAGCGGTCCGGCAACAGCCAGGCAAGAAGGCGTCCCCATTCATACGTAGCGCCAAGAGGTCCGTACGCAACCGTCGCCAGCTGCTGTTCGAGGCCATCGACCAGCCGGTCATCCGCCGCATCGAGCGATACGCGACCTAACACGGTCACCAACAGGGCGGACGCGAGCCAAGGTTCGGGACCTATGAACCCACGCGGAAAGGTGGCTCGAACCCAGTTGCGGTCTGCAGCCGCGCCGCGCCGACAAGAGTCTCCAGGGCCCGCGGATGGTCGGGGCATCCCAGGGCCGCAGCCACCCGAATGGCGCGGCCGTCGTGGTCGATTAGGGCGTCAACGTCGGGCGTCGCGCAGCCCGATGCCGCAAGTGCGAAGGCCGAGGCGGCACGTCGTCCGCTGTCTTCTGGGCCACTGACGAGCGAATGTAGCGTGTGAACAAGGGCCGACGACGGCGCAAGGCGCACCATTGCGCTTCCAGCATCTATGGCCTCGTCGAGGAAGCGTCGATCGCGCACACAATCCACGACCGTCTGCTCCCAGCCCAGGACACAGGCGGTGAGTGTGTCGACGTCCGCCCCGGCTGCGACGAAGTAGTCATCGTGGACTCGGCCGCCCTGCTTCTTGGCGAGCTCGCGGCCAAGCGGCAGGTAGGTTGCCCACGGTGGCTGGCCCGCGGCGCTGCGTTGGGGCTCGGGCTCCTCGCCGGGACGGTCATCTTCGCGCTCGGCGCTCCAGCGCAAGGCTGTTGCGCTCTCCGAAATGGCCAGCAGGCGCCAGGCAAGAGCCGGGTGCGTCGACCCATCGCCAAGGATCCGGCGCGCAATCCAAAGGACGGGCGCTGTAGCGGAGTACGGCGTCCCCTGATGCACGACAGTAGTCAGCAGCCAATCCTCCGGCCCCTCAAGGCCCTCGGAGGTACTGCCTTCCACGCCAGCTGCGAGTACCCGAAGCCACGACGGCGCATCGAGTGCCACGTCATATGCGTGGGCCAGCCTCGACCAAGGAACCGTTTCGATCAGGTCGTCGAGGGCGTGTCCAGGGGCCGTCACAGTTGGCAGTGTGACCTATGGGCGACTCTCCCCGGGAGTATCACGCAAAATCGCTGCGACGCAGGGTCGGCGCGGCGGGCGGCGACCTGGACGTCGCTCAGGTCAACGCCGGCGTCGAGCATGGTGGTGACGAAGGTGTGTGCGTCGATCAAGTCGACGTGAACAGGCTCACTCGCGGTCACACGCAGATCGTTCCATGCCACCGGGCCGGCGCCACCACCTCGGCATGGTCGTGCTTCACGCTCGGCGGCATGACCGGACGGATCAGGTGGCGTCTTCAGCCAGCCCGGACTAGCCTTGCGGACAACCTCACCGGACGCGCCACGTCACGGCGCTGCAGATGACTCGATCAGATTCACGCGGCATCCCTTCCCGGCCGCGGCCCGCCAGAACTGACAACGGTCCCTGGACCCAGGCATTCCTCGCGGACTGGGCACACCTCGTAGAGCGAACTGAAGCCGGCATCGCCAGCCACGTCACCGGATGTCCGCAGTGCGACGGCGATGACGGGTTGGACGCTCGCGACGAACTGGAGGCGCTGCTAGTCCGTGGCGGCGGACGCGCGCGACGAATTGGTCGCAAGGTGAAGGCACTCGACGACAGATTCATGCGTGCGACCACGCCGTCGCCCTTTGCCGCTAAGGGAGCCAACTGGTGGCGAGACCGCAACCTTGACTAGGTCGAACGGCGGTAGGGGCGAGCGTGAGCCAAAGTGGCGTCAGCCCGAGATGGAGCTAGTCGTGGACCGATGGCCGGCCCTCGCGACTCAACTTCGCCATGCCCTGCTGGCCGAGAGCGAGGTGGCCCTGGCGGGACAAGTAGACACGCTGGTTGTCGTTGCGCAGTGCGGCTGCGGAGACGACTTCTGTCAGAGCTTCTACACGGAGCCCAAGCCCGAAGGCGCCTACGGGCCGGGGCATCGCAATGTGCTGCTCGACGCGCCATGGGCAGGGTTGCTGATCCTCGACGTTGTTGACGATCACATTGCGTACGTGGAAGTTCTCTATAGAGAGCCGCTGAACTGACGCCCCCTCATCGGCAGTCCGCGCCTCACTCTCCGCGGCATGTGCGTGCGCTTACCTCAGACGGTCGAAGTAGCCCTTGCCTGAGGCGTCCTGCCCATCCTCGTCACGCCATCTCGCGTAAATGCGAGCCACATCCTCGGACACAGGCGAGATGTAGTCGTGCCATGCGTCCCATCGACCGTGCGGGTATCCCAGGAGGTTGAGGACGTTGTTTACGGCGTCCGACTGTTCGACATCGTCATCCCAGTCAGGCCAACGCTGGGCGATGCGGCGGATCTCATCGCGCTCGAACCCCAGAAGAGTGTGGAACTCCCAGTCAGGGAAGAACGGACCGTCGGCGGCGGCCCACAAGCACTGGCGGATGACCTCGCTGTCCGCTGCGTCAACGACCACGAGCGGCAGCGTAAGGCCGGACCGACCGGGCGCGTGGGCAGATTTGCACCAGCATGCTCATCGGCAGTTCCGCGTTCCCTCTCCGCGGCAGATCCGGACGATTCCGGCCGGCGCCTGACGGTGCCATGGACCAGTAACTCGTCATAGGGTCGCACCATGCTTGGCCGGCGACCTTCGAAGCCAACCGTCGCGGTGCCACCCGACGGGCGTGTCGTCGGACGAGCCCTCCAGGAGAAGGTCCGTCCGCTCCTGAAGTCGGCAGGCTTCGATCAGTTCGCAGGTCGGCAAGCATGGCGCCGATCCGAGCACACCATCGACTACGTGACGTTTCGGTCATTCACGTCGTACACCGCGCACGGCGTCGGCTGCACCACCTACTCGTTCACAGGCGAGGTCGGTGTGTTCTACCTCTGCTTCGACCCCGACAAGGAACGGCCCAAGGACTACGAGCTCACGTTTACGGCGACGCTCGGGAAGACTCTGCGCCAGCCTGTGTTCCATCCCTACGGCTCTCCAACGACGACGGATCGCCCTGACGTCTGGTATGTCATGGAGGACGGCCGGAATCTTGAAGACTGTGCCCGTGACGCCGCCACATGTTTGATGAGCCAGGGGCTCCCGTTTATCGACAGGTTCAGAGATCCCGGGACCGCCTTCGACGCCCTGCTCAACGAAACCAGCACGAGGCCCGAATTCGGAACGTCTGGAGTTCACATGCCCGGTAATCCCGACTCCCCGCGGTGGCGTGAGGTCGGGGTGGCAATCGGACACCTCACCCTCGACGATCCCCGAACGCCCATGCGGACAGCTCCTGTGCTACGAGGCGGTTCATAGATTCATCACCTTCCGAGGGGCGAACCGGGATCCCGCCGGTGGTGCGCCCTGCGTTCTCGGCAAGAGCGATCGACTCGCGGCATAGAAAGACGTTCTGCGTGTCGATCCGGGGCGTAGGAACGTCCTCCTGATGCGCTTGTCGGGCTTGGTGTCCCATCGCAAACAGGAGGACGTTCATGACCAACGCTAACGGCGTGTCCAGGGGTGATCGGAACCGCAACGCGCGGCTGGCTCGACTACGCGAGCTGGTGCCACTGGAGAACGCGATCGTCGGCATCGACCTGGCCGACAAGAAGCAGATGGTGGTGGTCGCCGTGTCCCGCGTCAAGCTTCTGGCACAAGATCTTTGGATTGAATGTTGTGGATGGGGTGCAGGGACGGGTCGTGGTAGACCTCGATGGGTCGGTGGAACGCGAGCGCCTCGTGGGGCCTGATCTGGTTGAAGATCCGCAGGTAGGTGTCTGCTTCGCGGCATAGGTCGTCGAGGGTGGCGATCTGGTCTGCCAGCCGATACAGGTGCTCGTACTTCAGCGAGCCGAAGGCTCGTTCGCGGACACCGTTCTGGCCGGGGCTGCGGCCTCTGGTACGGATGTGCACGAGCTCGGGTTGGGAGGCGATGAACCGGGCGAACGCCGCACCTTTGAACGCGGCGCCATTGTCGGTGACCAGCTTGATCCGCACCGGTCTGCCCGTCTCAGGGTTCACCGGCAGCAGCTGAACCAGCGGCTTGCCGCCGAGCCGCTCAGCCTCGGCAATCGCGATCTCGACCGCGGCGATCGCGTCGGTGCCGGTGCAGGTCGGGGAGATGTGCCAGCCGTGTTCGTACTTGGCGAAGTAGTCGGTCACGCCGGCAAGCCGCCATGTGCCTGCCGTCGTGGTCTCGTACTCAGAAAAGTCCAGCTGCCACACCTGGTTCGGGCGGGTCGGTGGCTCGGCGAAGGCAGCCTTGCGGGCCTTGGCGAGCTCGCGACGTTCGCCGGTGTAGCCGATCGGCTGCAGCAGGCCACGCCGGCGCATTGCCCTCTCCACCGTCGATGTCGAGGCCAGGTGGCCGTCGACCGCCATCAGCGCGTGGATCTTGCGGTGACCCCAGGCCGGCCAGTGGCCGGCGTACTTCGCCGCGACCGGCTCGATCCGCTCGACCTGCGGCGATGGCCAAGGGCCCTTCACCGGCTCGCCATGGCGGTGCCGGGCCAGCCGGCGGTGGTAGGTGCGGCGCGGGATGCCGATCAGCGCTGCGAACCTCGAGACCGGCATCGCCGCGTCTTCGCGGATCACCTCGAGGTCCTCGAAGGGGCCAGATACTCAGAGCTCTTCTTCCACACCCGTAGCTCGACGTGCGCCTCGCCGAGGGCGGCCTTCAACTCCTCGACCTCGTCCTCCAGCTGGGACTCCCGCGACGCCGCCGCCTTCGACGTGCCCGCCGCCAACCCGGCACGCCCAGCGTCGAGGAACTGCTGCTTCCACTTACCGACCGAGGTCTCCGACACCTTGTGACGCCGGGCCGCGTCCGCCATCGTCATCTCGCCGGCCAGCACCGACAACACGATCCGGACCTTGTCCTCCACCGGGAACACCGGAGGTCTACTCATCACCAACTCCTTGACTCAGGGATCAACTAACCCCTGTGCCAGAAAGTCTGACGCACGACAGCGACCACGACTCGAAAGTGCTGGCCCGGAGGACCTTTCGCTGCCGGGCATGGGATCTCGGGGTGGCGTTGGACTGGGCGGCCGAGCGCGCTGAGGCGAAGGGGTTCGCCGAGGTCAGGGGTCTCGTGTGAGCCGACCGGTCACCGGTGGCGGGTGCTGGGCCAGTTGGCCGCGGACCGGTCGATGCCGTTCGTATGCGTGCAGCCGATGCAGACCTCGTGGGCCCGTCGTAGCGAGGACCTGACCTTCGACAAGACCGACGACAAGGACGCGATCCTGATCGCCCGGCTCACCGCCCAGCTGCGCTGCTACGTGCCCGAGCCGGTCGAGGAGACCTGGGGCCGGCTGCGGCACCTGGGTTCCCGCCGGGAGCGGTTGATCGTCGAGGCGGTGGCCCAGGTCCAGCAGATGCGCGACCTTCTCGAATGCGTCTGGCCGGCCGCCCTGCAAGACCGCCCGGCAGCCGTTCCGGTCGCGCACCTGGGCCGCCACGATGTCGGTGATCCTGGACCGTGACGGCGGCGACTTCGCCCGCACCCGCAGGCTCGGCCTGGCCCGGCTGGAGACCGCGGTGCGTCGGGAAATCATCAAGCGGGGCGGGCAGAAACCCTGCCTGCGGATCGTGCGCAAGCTCTTCGCCGCACTCACCGATCCGACCGGCGTGCTCGCCCACCGCCGCGGCGCCCTGGAGCGGACCCAGCTGCTGTTGGAGGACTGGGCGGACAACCAGCGAAGGCTGGCCGACACCGAGGCCCGGATGGTCGCGGTCCTCGACGAGCTCGAGCTGACCGAGCTGGCCACCTCGATCGCCGAGATCTCCGCGGTCGGCGCAACCGCGATCCTGGCCGAGACCGGCGACCCGAACCGCTTCCTCACCGCCCGGGCGATGGTCAAGCACGCCGGCCTGGCCCCGCCGGAGAAGCTGTCCGGCACCTACACCGGCCGCACCAAGCTCACCGGCCAGAGCCGACCACGGCTCCGGGTTGCGGCCTGGCGGGCGGTCTGGGGAGCATTGCAGACCGACACCGTCTACGCCGCGCGCTACCGCCACCTGACCACTCGGGAGACCAACAGGCTCACCCCGACCCAGGCCCAGACCGTGATCGCGGCCGCGATCCTGCGGCACCTGCACGCGGTCATCACCACCAGCGTCGCCTGGGACCCGCTGATCGCGACCCACGGCACACGACACCCCAAGACCACCGACCTCGCCGCCTGAACCTTCGCCGCGGCGGATCAAGCGGACGGTCGGGGCGAGCCCTACGCGGCATTGAGGCACATCGATGACCTCGACGCTCATCATGGGCAGCCCCGTCCGTCGTCTCCTCAACCCGATTACACGCTGCCGGGCACACCCCCGTCACCGCTATGCAGGGACAGGCGACGGACGAGGCGCCGACCAAGCGCTTGACACAAAGCGCCTTACGCTGATGAGCGGACGTCCAGGGGGCGGCGATAGACTCGTCCTGCCGTTCACCGATCATGAACCTCATGGACGACCAGCAGGCGTCGCAGTCGGCCGAGGGTGAGGCGAAGGTCATCACGCTCTGCGGCTCGACCAAGTTTGAGGCTGAGTTCGCGGAGGTCAACCAGCGGCTCACGATGGAAGGTTGCGTCGTGATCAGCCTCGGAATGTTCAGCCTCCCCGATCTGCCGGACTACGACTGGACAGCCGACAGCTCGGACCTGAAGGGGCGGCTTGGCGGCGTGCACTTCCAAAAGATTCGCATGGCTGACGAGGTGTACATCGTGGATCCGGGCGGCTACGTAGGTGAGTCAACCCGACGGGAGATTGCCTACGCGGAGGCGCTCGGCAAGCCGGTTCGGTATCTGAGTCGCGAGCGCTTGGCTCGAACGGGAGACGGCCCCCAAGAGTGGTCGCCGGCGCAGGGCCTGACTTGTCGATCGCGTGCGACTTGGGCTTGCGCCGGCGAGCAGGTTCGGGAGTCAGCCTCTGGTGGCCGACCGGCGAGAGAGGAACCGTACCCGCGACACCCCTTCACCTCCCCTCGGAGACCTCCGATGCCTTCAAGGGGTCAAGCTGACGCCAGTTCCGTGGCAGGCGCGCTGCGCGACAAGCACCAATGAGGGAACCCCGGCCACACTCTCGGGGAGCCGCAGTTCAGCCACCGGATCGAGGCCCGCCGCAGCCAAGAGGGCCCATAGATCGTCGGGCTGCCAGAGGTGAGTAGTCCACGCAACCGGAACCGCGCCATACGCCTCGGTTCGCTCGATATCGCCGTCACCCATGTGGGTACCGATGATGAGGTGCCCGCCCGGAACCAAGGCTCGGGCGAAGGACCCCAGTACCAGGGGAAGAATGTGCCGGGGCAGGTTGAACAGTGACCACCACCCGAGAATCCCTCCGAGCGACGAGTCGACCAGATTCAGGTCAGTTGCCGAGGCAACGTCAAATCGCTGGTCGGGGTGTAACCGCCGGGCGTGGTCGATCATCCGGGCCGACAGGTCAACCCCGGAGACATCGAGGCCGCGCTCCGCCAAGTAGGCGGTCACAGCTCCAGGACCGCATCCGACGTCTAGTACCGGGCCAAGACCGTGCACCGCGGCTGCGAAGCCATCAATCGCCGTCCGCAACCAGGGGTACGTCGTGATGTCACCGAGGTTCATCTCGACGTAGTTGTCCGCGACGCGGTCGTAGGAGGTCCGCACCACGTCAAGATCGGCAGGTTGCTCGATACGGGAAGCGTTCATGGTGCCGGATGTTAGTGACCACTGCAGAGCAACCGCCCTGCCCTCCACTAGGGGTTACCCGCCTTCGCTCAGTCCCGTGGCCAGTCATAGGTGCACGCCCCCTCATCCGGTGGCCCGGTATCCGAGCGCCGGCGGATGCCGGCGGAACCGCTCGGCGTGCAGGTCTTCGACCGGCTGGCGCCGCGGGCCGGGGCGAGATGTGGCGGCAGAATGCTCGGCATGTGCGGACGATTTTCTGGTTGGCCCAAGGCAGCGTTCGACGTCCTGCTGCAGCTCGATGGTGACCCACCTGTGGACGTACGGGAGAAGTGTCGTCAACGGCGCGAGCAGTTGGTGCGGCAGCCGATGATCGCGCTGCTGCACGATGTCGCCGATGCCGACGCAGCCTACGAGGACTTCTCCGTCGAAGGGTTCCGCTCACCGGCGTACGGACGATGGCAGCACCAGTACGCGACGATCAGGATCCAACGAACTCTCGTACTCGGCCTCGCGTTCGACCTCGACGGACTGCATGTGAGAGGCGCCTGGCGGCCCGCCACTCCAACAGAGGTCGAGCGCTATCGGCAAGCGGTCGCTGACAAGGTCAGCGGTGACGAACTCGTGGAGGTGGTGCGAACGCTACGAGAGAAAGGATTCGAACTCGCCGGCAACGCCATGAAACGGATGCCCCGTGGGTATCCAGCCGACCATCCGCGCGCGGAGTGGTTGCGACATCGCTCGCTGGTTGCCACACGACCGCTCGGATGTGAGGACTGGCTCCATACCCCTCGCACCATCGAACGGGTACTCACAGCGTTCGAAGAGCTGGATCCGTTCACGGCCTGGCTCGCCGTGCATGCCGCCGCAGGCCTTCGGACCGAAGATAGCCGCAATCTCATCGGCGCATCTGCCTGCCTTGCGTGGTGAACCGGTGGTTGCTGTCCCGCGCGCCGCGTCGAGGGGACTGTGACCATCTCCCCTTTCGCCGGCGAAGCCCCGGCAGTTCAACGGCATCCCCTTGCCCGGGGAAGCGTCGGGACGACTTACCTGCCCATGGGCTCCCCGAGCCAGATGCCAACAGGGGACGCACACCCCATCGGCCCCGCTGGTCTCAGACATGGCCTCATTCGCCTACGTTCGCAGTCGTCCGGCGGTGTCCGTGGATGGCGCTGACCTGCGCAGATGTGCATCAACGGACAGCCCGAGGACGGCTGCACGATCCCTCGCTTCTGCTCGTACCGGCCAGCCCTCTACCCAAACCGGGGCAGGTGATCTTGTTCTTGCGCCACATCAGCCGCTGGAGGTGTCACAGCGGGCTGGGGTGTTTCGTCTCAGAGCCTTGCAGTGACCGATCCCGATGGTAAGGACGTAGTGAGATGCGAGTATTCGTGGCAGGAGCTGCTGGTGCGATCGGAATGCGACTGGTACCGCAATTGGTCGCGCGTGGGCATCAGGTGACGGCGACAACTCGGAGTGCCGACAAGGTAGACCGGCTGCGCGGGCTCGGCGCAGAACCCGTTGTGGTCGACGGCCTCGATGCTGTGGCGGTTGGTGAGGCTGTCGCGCTGGCCGAGCCGGACGCGATCGTGCACCAGATGACCGCCCTGGCCGGAAAGGCTGACTTGCGCAGGTTCGACACATGGTTCGCAGTCACCAACAAGTTGCGAACAACGGGTACCGAACATTTGCTCGCTGCGGCTGAGGCGGCCGGTGTCGGCCGTTTCGTCGCACAGAGTTACACCGGGTGGTCGAACATTCGTTCAGGAGGTCCCGTGAAGACCGAGGACGACCCGTTCGATCCGCATCCGGCGAAGAACCAGAGAGAAACGATGGCGGGCCTTCAGTTCCTGGACCGGGTGGTTCCGGCAGCGCAGTCGCTGGAAGGAATTGTGCTGCGGTACGGCAACTTCTACGGTCCGGGAGCGTCGGAGTCACAGGTCGAGCTGGTCCACAGGCGGCAGTTCCCGATCATCGGTGACGGCGGCGGAGTCTGGTCGTGGACCCACCTCGACGATGCCGCGGCAGCGACGGTGGCCGCCGTAGAGCACGGTCGTCGCGGTGTCTACAACATCGTCGACGACGACCCGGCCCCGGTATCGGAGTGGCTGCCGTACCTCGCCGAGGCTACTGGTGCCAAGCCACCGCTGAGAGTGCCGGTGTGGCTGGGCAGGCTGGCTGCGGGCCAGGTCGCCGTCCAGTGGATGACCCAGGGGCGGGGTTCATCGAACGAGAAGGCCAAGCGGGAGCTCGGCTGGCGGCCTGCCTGGTCGAGCTGGCGGGACGGCTTCCGCTTCGGGTTGACTGATTCCGATCGACGGTCTCCGAGCAGCAGCGCGCCGGAGGCGGCGACATGAGTAGAGCAGAACGCGACATCGGCGCCCGCTCGGCTGCGGGCGGGCGCCGGCGCCGGGGCGACGTTCGGACCTCCGATGGCTCCCCGCCAACTGCGGCAACTGAGACGTCGGAGGCGTTCCTGGAGCTGCGTCCGCTGATGTTCTCCATCGCGTATCGGATGCTTGCCAGTGTGAGCGAGGCCGAGGACATGGTTCAGGAGGTGTTCGTTCGCTACCAGCAGGCGCTTGGCGATGGGGTCCATGTCGTGTCGCCGAAGGCCTATCTGTCCGCGGCGATCACGCGCTTGTGCATCGACCATCTGCGGTCGGCTCCCAAGCGGCGCGAGGCTTATGTGGGTCAGTGGCTGCCGGAGCCCTTACTCACCGATGTCGACGCGGCCGATCCGGCCGCGCATGCAGAGCAGGCTGATTCGTTGTCGATGGCCTTCCTGCTCGTGCTCGAACGGCTGAACCCGATCGAACGCGCGGTGTTCCTGCTCCATGACGTGTTCGACTACGGCTATGACGAGATCGCGGAGATTGTCGGCAAGAGCGAAACCAACTGTCGCCAGTTGGCTGCCCGGGCCCGTCGTCATGTCAAGGCGGAGAAGCCGCGCTTCGAGGCATCGCGCGAGCAACGCGAGGACTTGGCGGCTCGTTTCTTCGCCGCGCTCAGCCAGGGTGACCTGGACGGCCTGGTCGGGATGCTCGCCGACGATGTCGTCGCCTACGGCGATGGCGGTGGAAAGGCCCCGCAGTGGAGCATGCCGATCGTGGGAGCCGAGCGTGTCGCACGCGTGTTTGTCCAGATGAGCCGAGAACTGCGTGAGCACGAGATCACCATCGAGCCGCAGCACGTGAACGGCCAGCCAGGCGCCGTGCTGTGGACCTCGGACGGCCAGCTCATCAACGTCTTCTCCCTCGACATCGCAGACGGCGTCGTCCAGACCGTCCGGTCCGTGATCAACCCCGACAAGCTGCACCACATCGGCCCGGTCGCCGACGTGCACGCCATGCGCAGACAGCGCCGCGCCGAGCGGACGCGCGATGCCTGAGCCGGTGCCTGCGGCTGACACGAACCCTTTTCATCTACCAGGTCAAGGTCATAGATGGGAACACCGACCTCTCCTAGCATGACGATCCGATCTTTCCAACGGAGGAACGCAATGCCTCACCAACTCGAGGGGAAAACCGCACTGGTCACTGGCGGGTCGCGGGGAATCGGCCGGGCGATCGCGCTCGGGTTGGCTGCGCGGGGTGCGAATGTGGTGGTTGGTTATCTGAAGAATTCCACCCGCGCAGAGGACGCTGCCAGTGCCATTACCGGCACCGGCGGTAGGGCCGTCGCAATCCGCGCAGATCTGTCCCGTCCCGGCGAGGTCGCCAGACTATTCGACGAGGCCGAGCTGGCGGTCGGCACGTTGGACATCGTGGTCGCCAATGCCGCCGATTTCATGGAAAAGCCGCTCGCCGACTGCACCGAAGACGACTACGACCGAATCTTCGACACCAACACCAAAGGCGTCTTCTTCACACTCCAACAAGCCGCCCGGCGCCTCAACGACGGAGGTCGCATCATTGTCTCCTCCACTGGCGGTACCCGCATGTTCTTCCCTAACCAGTCGCTCTACCTGGGCAGCAAGGGCGCCGTCGAACAGTTCGTACGGGCCCTCGCCGGCGAACTCGGCGGACGCAACATCACCGTCAACGCGATCTCACCCGGCCCGACCGACACCGACATGATGCAGGACCAGTATCGGGACACCATCGCGATGATGTCCTCGTTCCACCGCATCGGAACCCCCGCCGACGTCGCCGACGTGGCGGTGTTCCTGGCCAGTGACGCCGCACGGTGGATCACCGGGCAGAACATCGGCGCCGGAGGCGGAGTGTTCTAAGGCGCCCAGACATCCGTAGTCGGGTGCGCCTCCCGGGTTTGCCCCCAGACCGCCGAGGTGCAGGCAGGCTTGGTGCGGTCGGCGATGATCGCGGAGTCGGTCGTCGACGTCGTTGTCTCGTTGCTTGTGGTGGCCCAGGAGGCGAGCAGGTCGGGGGCGTGGGCGGTTGGGGATGCTGGCTCGGCTGCGTAGATGGTGAGGGTGAGGCCGGGTTCGGAGATCATGTCCACGCTCTCGTCGGCGAACTCCAGGTCGCCGACGTCACGGACACACCTCCCCTCGCCGCGTGCCAACTGTGGCCTGGGACGTCATGGTGACGGAACGGCTTGCGGCGATGCCGGCTTGCGACGGCCAGCAACGGGACGCTTGGGTGTGGTGGTTCAGTGAGCCCTGAATCTCGCACTCCAGTCGGCGTTGACTTGATCGGCCTGTCGACGGTGCCCGATCACCAGTTGCTGGTCCGGCGGAAGGCGAAGGCCGAGATAGTCGAGCACCTTGTGTGCAGTGCGTAGCGGGTCTGCCGCCAACTCCTCATAGACAACCTGATAGGGCACGATGCTGTGCGCGGCGAACCAGCGGGTCCAGTCCGCCTCGAACTTCTCGATTGCGGCGACCAGCCGGCTAATCAGTTCTTCGTCATAGTGAGGAGGTTGACCTCCGGGTTTGACGGCCTCGTCCGGATGCCAATAGTGGGTTTGCAGCGCCTTCGCCCACGACACCGCCTGGCCCACGACATCACGTCGTCGCAGGTGAACGAATCTGAGCCGACCGAACTGGGCGCGCAACAACTCCACATCGGTCACCGCTGATGCAGAATCGGCGGCGGCAAGGTCACCGATCAGTTCCGGCAGGGTCTCGGCCATGATCCTTCCGCCGAAGACACCATTGGATGTCCTGCCGGCGGCCAGCGCCGCTCGAACGTACGCTTCGTCGATCCGTCCGTCACGAGGTCGAGCTATCCGCCAGTCGTCGGCGTAGTCATGCAGGCCCCGACGGTTGAAGTAGGAGGCGGGGCGTCCGGCGACTCCAGATGATTTCAGCAGTCCGCACAGCAGGGTACTTCCAGTGCGTGGCGTCGCGCAGATCAGGTACGAATCGCAGCCTGGATGGGTCACAGTGGCCAACGGTAACCAGGCGCCAAGCGGCGCCCCAACTGGATTTCCGCAGGACGGGTTCGGTGGAGGGTCTCAGTCCATGGAGGATGAGAGTCTGCATCAATCGGTGCGGGTCACCATCAACCAGCTGACCTGAATGTCCGGTGCCCTCGTGGGAGCGATGTCCACGACGATCTCGCCATCGTCGCCGACTGAGATGTTCGCGTATTCTCCTGCGGTGTAGTCGCTCGTGAAGAGCCGCTCCTCGTCGACGACGGTGCCGTTGATGCTGACCTGTGCCGCGCGGTTGGCCCATGGCCATGGATCCCAGTATCCGGCGTGGACGGTGTAGGTTCCGCGATCCAACCCCGTGAAGGTGTACGTGAGTGGCTCTTTGTCCTTGGCCCACCTGAGGGTGTTGTAGAGGTCGCCTGCCGCGCCGCCGTATGTCCCGCTCGAACCGGTGTAGCCCCACGTCGTGCCGGTACCAGGATCCACACCGACAGCCTGCTCCGGCGTGGAGTTGAGGAGACCTGCTTCGGACGAGCCGGCATCGGCAAGGAGCTGCCAGTCAGCCGTTGCGGCTCCGCCGGCGTTGACGACGTACCGCAGGCCGTGAGGTACGACGACGACGTCCCTGGTGAAGGTGCGGCCGTCGTCAAGGGTGCCCCGCAGCTTGGTCGGGCCCGGCTGCGCCACCGTGGACGGATCCCACGAGACGGGGTGGGTCGTCGTGACGCCGGCCTGACTGACCTGGACTTGCGTCGGCAGCGTGCTGGTGTCGCGGAGCCAGACGTGGCCCGGGACGGGCGTGGTCACGGTCCAGCGCTGGTACGGCTGGAGGTCATCCAGTTGCCACTCGGCGTCCGGGCCGATGGTCAGAGTTCCGTTCTCACCGAAGCTCATCGGCATCCACACGTACGGGGAAGTCGCCAGCGTGCTCGGGGTCCAGCGGTCGCCCATGAAGATGAACTTGTTCTGCTGCCGGTCGTACGGAATCACATTGGTGCTCTGCGATCGGTAGGTGTCACCAGCACCAGGCCCGGAGATGGGGTTTCCGCGGTCGGTCCAAGTGCCGAGAATCTCGGTCGCCGTGGCGTAGCGCGCAGGGTTCGGATCCCAACCCGTAGCACCCGACGTCACCAGGTAGTACCTGCCCTCTGACTTGAACATCGCCGGCGCCTCGCGCTGGTTGCACGCGAGCGTACGCACAAAGTCCTTGCCCTGCACCGCAGTCTCCGGTGGTGCCGACAGGTAGGTGTATGCCGCATTGAGCTTGGAGATGTACATCGTCCGGTTCTCCTCGGACGAGTAGATGATGTAACCGACGCCGTCGTCGTCGACGAACAGCGTCATGTCGCGCGCCATCCCACCAGCGGGATCGAAAGCGGGACTGCTGCCGCACCACGGCACCGAGTCACTGGGGACGCGGTTCAGCCGGTACGACCCGAGCCACCGGAAGGGACCCTTCGGGGAGTTCGCGATGGCGACCCCGGCCTCAGCGCGGGCATACGTCGAAGTGCTGGTGGGCGACGACGGCCCGTCGGAGTGGACCCACATGACCCACTTCCCGGTGGCATTGTTGTAGATCACCTTCGGTCGCTCGAGGATCGAGGGTCTGGCCCACCCATCGGTCCGTTCCAGATTGGTGGACAGGTCGCGCCACACGATCTCACGTTGCTCGGCGGTGTCGTCCTTGTAGAGATGCGCGAAGTACTTGTCGTTCGTGAACTGGTCCTGCGAGCTCAAGGTACGCAGCGCCAGCCCGTTGTCCTTCCAGTTGTAGAGGTCGTGGGACGAGTACACATGGATGCCGGGGCTGTCGAAATAGCCATTGCTACGGTCTTCGCCGTACCAGTACCAGATGCGCTTCCCGTCATCGTCGACGGCCTGGACGACCTGTCCGCCGTGAGCCTGGATGACCTTGCCGTCAGTGTCACGCCACTCCGCTCCGGGGCGGAAGGAGGTAGAGGGAGTGCCTGCCTGGCGGTCAGCCACCAGGTCGCTCGTCATGGCCGATGCCGCAACTGCTGTCAGAGGTAGCAGAGTGACCACTCCTAGAAGGACGGCCGCCCGAAGCGCACCACGGGTTCGGTAGTGGTGGTGCGGTCGCGTACCGAGGGCCATGGCCCCCTCCTTCGAGTGGATGAGTAAGCCGACGCGGCACGACATGCATCCCCTGGGCGAGCCGGTACAGGAGGCGATGGCTCATCCGCTCCCGCGGCGAGCCACGGCGGCCACGACGGACTTCGGGTGACGCTTCCGCTAACAGGTGAACAAAGGTTTGCCGTGGAGAGACGCCGCGATCAAGCCTGGCGACCGTCATCGGTCAGGACACACAGCCAGCCGGTGTCGGACACATCGTTGTCGATTGACAAGCCAATCACCAGACTTTCGCCAGGTGTCTTACGAAGTCTCACACAAACCACGACCATGACGCCGGAGAGACCCAGTGATCAGGCGGCGGACGACCCGGGACATCAGGTTGGCGAACCGATTCGGTGTGCTCCGCGAAGTGATCGCGGGCAGGCCGATCTCACGACAGGAGATCGCTGCCAGCACCGGGTTGAGCCTCGCGACGGTGTCGACGCTGATCGGGGAACTGCTCAACTTCGGTGTCGTCGCGGAGACAGGCTTCGCAGATTCTGGCGGCGGCCGTCCACGTGGCCTGGTCACGGTCAACCGTGCGGACGCCCGGCTTGTCGGCGTGGACATTGCGGAGACCTACGTCCACACCGAGCTGTTCAACCTTGGACTTGACGTGATCGCCACCGACGAGGAGGAGGTGCGGCCAAGCGAGACAGACCCTGGCCAGATCGTCAGCCATGTCGTGTCGGGCGTGCGCTCGGTACTCTCCGGTGTCGCGGCCGAGACCGTCCTCGGTGTGGGCGTGAGCGTGCCTGGCCAGGTCCAGCGCGAGAGCGGAGTGTCAGTCTTCGCACCGAACTGGAACTGGCACGACGTACCTCTGCAGACACTTCTCTCCCAGCACCTGGACCTGCCCCTGCATCTCGACAACCCGCTCAAGGCAAGCACGGCTGCCGAGCTGTGGTTCGGCGCCGGCAAGAGCCGCGACAACGTTGTCGTGGTGACGCTGGGCACCGGTGTCGGGGCCGGTATCGCGATGGACGGATCGCTCTACCGCGGCGAAACCAACAGCGCCGGCGAGTGGGGTCACACCACACTCGTCCTCGGCGGGCGCTCTTGTCATTGCGGTGCAAACGGATGCGTCGAGACCTATGTCGGGGCGCCCGGAATCATGCAACATCTACGTGAACTCGATCCGCGCAGCCCACTTCTGCACCCGCACGACCAGACCGCGACCATCGACTCGCTCGCGCACGCGCTGAAGATCGGCGATCAGGTCGCCGTAAAGACGGTGAGGGAGACCGCACGTTACCTCGGCGCGGCCGTCGCCTGCCTGATCAATCTCCTGAACCCCGGCGTGGTAGTGCTGAGCGGCTGGGTCGCGGCAAGGTTAGGTAGCCCACTCCTGGATGAGATCCGCGACGTCCTGGCCCGGCATACGCTGCAACGCCCCCTACGTGCCGTCGAGATCGAGCTGTCACCCCTTGCCAGCAACCCCGTCAGTCTCGGCGCCGCCACCTTCGCACTCGAAGCCATGCTTGCGGCACCACATCGGCTCCCCTGGTCTCGAGGTCGAGCGCACCCGGGCCAAGGTGCGCTGGCCCGACACACCCTGAACGCATGAAGGCCATATCCCTGTGACATCGCAGCCAAATCCAGATCATGCGGCGTCCAAGGCGTCGCGCTGGAGGATTGGAGACCCTTGTGAGAACGACTCTTTGGCGCCTCACCTTCGCAACGCTCTCGATGATGGCCGTCGCGGCAGCCTCGGCAGTTTCCGCAGCGGCGTCGCCGTCCACCGGACCCGCCGGCACGGCTGAGTTCCGCGGCGTCAACTGGGCGGACCCGCGGGACAACTTCGCCGCCGACGAGGTTGTTCCGTCCGGCCTGAGTGTCGGAGACGATTACGCCTCCACGTACCACAAGGCCTCGGACATCGTGCGGGAGTTCCGCAACGAGCTGAGGGCCAACACGGTCCGCCTGCCCATCAACCCGTCAAGTGTCGGGACCGACTGGTGGGAGTCGTACCAGGGCGCCATCGACGCCTCGATCGACAACGGCTTCAAGGTGATCCTGAGCTACTGGGAGGCGAACAACGCCAGGGACGGCCGAGCCGACGACCCAGAGGCCTTCCGCGCCATGTGGGACACGGTCGTCGACACGTACGGCAAGAACCCTCGGGTGTACTTCGAGCCGATGAACGAGCCATTCGGCTACTCGCTCGACGAGTGGGTGTCCCTCACCTCATCGTGGCTCGAGCTGCACAGCGAAGTGCCACGGGGCCGGATCGTCATCTCGGGCACGGGATACAACGACAACGTGACCGGTGTGGGCGCGGCGCCCGAACTGGAGGGCACGCTGCTCTCGCTGCACTTCTACGGGTTCTGGGCCGACCACACGACCGAGGAGGAGTGGCTGGCGAACCTGCTGCCCCGTATCGGCGACTACGGCTGGCGCACGATCATCGACGAAGCCGGCTCGCCGATGACGATCGGTCTGAACTACGGCAATCACGAGGGCAATGTGTCCACGTCGTATCTCGGCGCCCTCACCGAGACGGCGCGCGCCCAGGGTATGGGGATCGTCTACTGGCCGGGCCTGCGTGACGGCGACTCGTACTCGATGACCACGCTGGTCCGCGACGGTGACCTGGAGGTCAACAGCGAGAGCGGCCTGGCGCAACTGCAGTGGGGCTGGGGCCTGCTCAAGGAGGAGCCGTTGAACGATCTGCCGCCGGCGCCTCCAGGTGAGCCGCTGCGCGGGGTGGCCAGCGGCCGCTGCGTCGACGTACCGGGCTGGTCGACGACGAACGGCACGGCCCTGAATCTGTGGGACTGCAACGGCGGTGGCAATCAGTCCTGGAACTGGACCGCCGACAAGCAGCTGACGGTGTACGCCGACAAGTGCATGACGATCGGCGGCGACGGGTCCAGCGCGGGCAGCCCGGTCATCATCACCGACTGCACGGGTGCGCCCAACCAGGCCTGGGAACTCCACGACGACCTGTCGATCACAAGCATCGGCTATCCCGGTCTCTGCCTGGACGCCGCCGGTGCCGGAACGGGCAACGGGACACCGATCGACGTCTGGTACTGCAACGGGGAAACCAACCAGCAGTGGGCCCGCTCATAGCTGCCGGAGGCTCCGCGAAATATCTGTCCGGTCGGGTCACGTCTTCGGCCTCGTTGGGTTGCGGAACAAGGGACGCTGCCCAACCCAGTCGGCAAGCAAACGCGACCATCGGCTGACCCCGCTCCGGCCCGTTCGGGGTGGGTGGTCTTGCCTGGCCCGCAGTTGGGACGCCAGTCGCCGTGCGCGCTGCGCCTGGATGATCGTCTCAGCGCGCTGCCTGGCAATCTCGGACGCATAACAGCGGAAGCAGGGGTCGATCATCTTCTCCCTCACATGATGGTGTTGCGCCGGGTGTCATGTCCGACCGTTGACGTGCGCGTCCTCACGGGAGGCACAGCGCAGCGAACCTTCGACTAACCGGGACAGTCGTCGGTGCCCTGATCGGCCGACGCTACGGCTCATGAGGGGTTGGCGAAGCGCTCCTCCTCCCCGACCCGGACCAGATCTGCCTACCTATGGCTTGGCACGTCGGGGTCTTCTGTCCGAACATGATCAATCTCCTCGGTCGCCGGGACAGCCGTCCCTGATCTCCCTCTTCGCCCTATCGACGAACGGGATGGACGGAGAACGACACATCGCGGCCGAGAAAGTTCGATCCAGATCAGCACCCGACCTGGCCAGGGACGCCGACGTCACCTACGCAGCCGGTCGAATATTGGTCGTTCTGCGCGCCGTACTGTGGCCCTGGGGTCGCCCGCTGATCTTGCTTTGGTCTGCGCCGGAGTCAATGCCGGGAACCCTCTCGCCGACCGGCCGGGTGACGCCTGCTGCGACTTCCGGGGCGTACTCGCCTCAGGGAATCAGCGGTTGATCCACTGTTGCATGTGTGGGGGGTAGCGGTCGGCGTGGATGTCGACCTGTGCGGAGATCTCATCGAGTTGCTTGAGGTCTTCGGGGGTGAGTTCGATGTCTACGGCGGCGGCGTTCTCCTGTAGGCGGTGGATCTTGGTGGTGCCGGGGATGGGGACGATCCACAGGTGCTGGGCGAGTAGCCAGGCCAGCGCTACCTGGGCGGCGGTTGCTCCGGTCCGCGCCGCGATCGCCACCACCTGGTCGACGAGGGATTGGTCGGCGGTGCGGGCCTGTTCGGTGAATCGCGGCAGGGCGTTGCGCACGTCGGAGTCGGCGAATGATGTCGTGCTGGCGATGGCACCGGTGAGGAAGCCTTTGCCGAGAGGGCTGAACGGAACAAACCCGATGCCGAGCTCGGTCAGGGTTGGCAGGATCTCGCCCTCGAGTTCGCGCCACCACAGCGAGTACTCACTCTGCAAGGCCGTCACCGGCTGAACGGAATGGGCGCGTCGGATGACGTCCACGCCAGCCTCGGACAGGCCGAAGTGCTTGACCTTTCCGGCGGTGATGAGGTCCTTGACGGTGCCGGCGACTTCTTCGATCGGCACTTCGGGGTCGACGCGGTGTTGGTAGAGGAGGTCGATGGTGTCCACGCCCAGTCGTTGGAGGGAATCCTCGACGGTCGCCCTGATGTGCTCGGGCCGGCTGTTCAGCCCGTTACGCCGGTCTACGTCGAAGGAGAATCCGAACTTGGTGGCGATAACGACCTGGTCGCGGACGGGGCGCAGGGCCTTGCCGACGAGTTGTTCGTTGGTGAACGGGCCGTACACCTGGGCGGTGTCGAAGAAGGTGATGCCGAGGTCGATGGCGGCGCGGATGAGGGCGATGCCGTCTTGCTGGTCGACTGCCGGGCCGTAGCCGTGGCTGAGTCCCATGCAGCCGAGTCCGAGCGCGGAGACCTCGAGTCCGCTGGCGCCGAGGGTGCGTTTGATCATGGCTCTGCTCCTTGCGGGTTCGGGCACCTGCTCGACGGTAGGGTGCGGCCGGGCGATGAAACAGGCATTGGCAGTACCTTCCTCGGCGTGGTGGGTGGCCCGTAGCGTCGGGGTATGGGCCGTCAAGCCGTGCACGAGTTCCTGGCCAGCCGCCGGGCAAAGATCACGCCCGAGCGGGCCGGGATGCCGGCTATCGGGAAGCGGCGGGTTCCGGGGCTGCGGCGTGAGGAGGTCGCCTCGCTGGCCGGGGTGAGTTTCGACTACTACGCCCGGCTTGAGCGTGGCTATCTGTCGGGGGTTTCGGACTCGGTGCTGGAGGCCCTGGCACGGGCCCTGCAGTTGGATGAGGCAGAACGGCAGCACCTGTTCGACCTCGCCAGATCGGCGTCGGCCCCAGCTTCCCGTGCGCCCAGGGCCAAGCCGGCAGTGATCCGGGTCCGGCCGGCCCTGCTCGGCATCCTGAACGGCATGACCGGCACGCCGGCGTACTTGCGAAACGCGCGCTTGGACCTCCTGGCCGCCAACGACCTGTGCCTGGCCCTCTTCGACGGCGTACTGACCCGGGACGCACTGCCCTTCAACCTGGCCCGGTTCGTGTTCCTCGACCCATACGCCAAAGCGTTCTATCTGGACTGGGACACGATCGCCCGGGACATGGTGGCGTCACTGCGAAGCCAGGCTGGCCGGGACCCGTCCGACCGCGGGCTGAGCGACTTGATCGGGGAGCTGACGACCCGCAGTGACGCCTTCGCCGTGCTGTGGGCACGTCACGACGTACGGCTGCACCGCACCGCCCGCAAACGGCTGGCGAACAGGATCGTCGGGGAGATCGAGCTGACCGGTGACGCCCTCGAGCTGCCCGGCGACGGACTGACCATGATCGCCTACTCCGCCGGGCCCGGCACCCAGGCCGAGGACCAGCTGAACCTGCTGGCCGCCTGGAGCGCGACAGCGCACGCCTCGGAGACCAAGCGGACTACCGACCCTGTGCGGGTCGACAAGAAGGGATAGGACGAATGGAGTACCGACGACTCGGATCCTCGGGTTTGAAGGTCAGCCGGATCGCCCTCGGTTGCATGAGCTTCGGTGACGGCTCCCGGATGCCGTGGGCACTGGGCGACGAGCAGGCCGAGCCGATCTTCCGCCAGGCCGTCGAGCTCGGCATCACGTTCTGGGACACCGCCAACATCTACGGCTACGGGACCTCGGAGGAGATCACCGGCCGGGCCATCAAGTCCTACACCCGCCGTGAGGACGTCGTTCTGGCGACCAAGCTGTTCCAGAAGATGAGTGACGGCCCAGGCGGCGCGGGTCTGTCCCGCAGAGCCGTGATGGAGCAGGTCGACGCGTCCCTGACCCGGCTGGGCACCGACTACATCGACCTCTACCAGATCCACCGCTTCGACCCCGAAACCCCGGTCGAGGAAACCATGGAGGCGCTGCACGACGTGGTGAAAGCAGGAAAGGTCCGCTACCTCGGCGCGTCATCGATGTGGGCCTGGCGGTTCGCCACCATGCAACACGCCGCCGACCTCCACGGATGGACCAGATTCGTATCGATGCAGGACCAGTACAACCTGCTGCACCGCGAGGAAGAGCGGGAGATGTTCGGACTCCTCGCCCACCAAGGCGTGGGCAGTATCCCCTGGAGCCCGCTCGCCGCCGGCCGGGCGACACGGCCCTGGGGCGAGAAGGGCACGAACCGGTCGGAGACCAACCCCGACGTCGACATGTACGGGCGACCGCTGTACCTGCCCAGTGACCAAGCCATCGTCAATGCAGTTCAACACATCGCGGAAGCGAGAGGAGTGCCGATGGCCCAGATCGCGTTGGCGTGGGTGCTGAAGAACCCCGTCGTCACCGCACCCATCGTCGGGCCCACCAAACCCCACCACCTCTCCGACGCCGTCGCCGCCCTCGACATCGAACTCACCGAAGACGAGGTGCACGCCCTCGAACAGCCCTACGTGCCACGCCTACCCACCTACTTCTAACGCCTTGGCAACGCCCCGGAGACGGCCTCTCCCCGGGGGGCGTTTGACAGCACTTCTGACATCAGTAGCGGCTGGTGCGGCCGTTCTATGCGCACTCGACGTCCGCTGAACGCCTGCCGACGAGGCTCTTCGAAAGATCAAGGCGCATCGCCCGGCTGCGCCCTTCGCCCAGCGGGAGTCAGTTCATCTGGCTCTGCTCGTGGTGCGCGGTTCGGGAGTGAGCTAGCTGGCCTGGAGGGCCGAACGGGTGGGTGTGAATAGTTGCTCGGGCCAGTCGCGGTAGAGCGTGCAGAAGGCGGTGTTCGGTCTCGTGCGCGATCTCGTGCGCGTCGATGATGGTGAGCGTCTCGTCCACGCCGATGTCGGCCTCGGCGTGCAGGGCGTGTCCGACCCAGCGAAGCCGTAGATGTTCGACATCCCGCACCCCTGGGGTCTCGCGGGCAACCCGCTCGGCCAGCCGCACCAACTCGGGATCTACGGCGTCCAGGAGCCGGCCGAACACTTCTCGCGCCGCACTCCACAACACGCTCACAATCGCGGCCGTGATCAGCAGCCCTACCACCGGATCGGCCCAGTCCCAACCCACCGCCACGCCGCCTGCAGACAACAAGACGGCAAGACTGGTGAACCCATCCGTACGGGCGTGGAGCCCGTCTGCGACCAGGGCGCCCGAGCCGATCTGCCGTCCGACCCTGATCCGATACCGGGCCACCCACTCGTTTCCCGCGAACCCGATCACCCCGGCCAGCGCCAGCCATCCCAGGTCCGTGACCTGCCGTGGATGGGCCAGTCGGCCAACAGCCTCCCACGCGGCGAAGCCGGCCGACGCGGCGATGACGATCACGATCACCAGACCGGCCAGGTCCTCGGCCCGCCCCAGCCCGGAGGTGAACCGCCGCGACACCGCACGCCGTCCAAGAACGAAAGCGATTGCCAGAGGGACCGCCGTCAGCGCATCGGCGAAGTTGTGCAAGGTGTCACCCAGCAAGGCCACCGAACCGGTGACAGCCACCAGCCCTACCTGGGCGACCGCAGTGACCATGAGTGCGCCGAAGGAGATCCACAGAGCACGCATCCCTCGCCTGCTCGCCTCCAACGCCCCGTCGATCACATCCGCGGAGTCGTGACTGTGCGGCACCACCGCATGCCGCACCGCAGCCACCACTCTGCGCCAACCCCTCGGCGCGGCATCGTGACCGTGAGCGCGGCCGTGGCCGTGACTGTGGTCGTGACCGCGTCCGTGGCCGTGATCCGAGGTCATGCGAGACAGGATTGCACCCGAACCCCGCTGCAGCACCCCACGAACAGCGACCCCGATGTAGTCGCAACGCCCACGCAACAGCAGAACACCCAACCTGGCGCGGCTGATCATGGTCAGTCACGATCACCAGCCCGATGCCCCCCGGCTGCCCTTGCCCGCAAGGCGCAGCCGGATCGGCCAACTGTTTCGATCAAGCGATAGCGGCTCTTCGTCCATGCATTCGCTCACGACGCAGAATTAGGACAGGCAACAGCAACGGCTGAGAAAGTAACCTTCACCTCTGCCACGAGTGCCGACGTGACCTTCACACTGTCCCAGCAGCGCAAGACCATCCTGAGCGGCGTTGGTCAATCCGTCCGGCAGGACGACACATGGAAGATCTCGGTCAAGACCCTTTGCGCCGTCGCCGAAACCCGGGACGTTGCTAGACCTGCCGCGTGCGAGCCGGCCATCTGGTAGACACCACTGCACACGAGTCCGACGTACGCATCAGGTCGGCCCAGTAGCTGGCGGGAGCGAGGCCTAGCGAGTGGCGAAAGCCCTCAGTCCGTCGAGGTCGAAGGTGTTGCATCGGAGGGCGTTCGTCGGGCCCATCGCCTGGATTGGCATCGATTGCTTGTCGTCCGCGCTCGCCACTTGGGTGTGTTGATCTATCTACCGGTCGCTGATCCTGTCCTTGTGTTGTCGGGACAGGTCGGTGGTCTCGTGTGCACCTTCTGCGGCGTGTGGCCATCCGTCGGCCCGGTGGGTCTCCGGGCGGCGTTCGGTCACTGCGGCTACGGTGCCTGCTCTGTGGGCGGTGTAGGCGGCGAGTGCCGTGGTGATGGGTACGGCTGCGATCAGCCCGAGCGTGCCGACGGCGCTGCGGACGAGTTCTTGGGCGATGAGCTGGTTGGTGAGGACCTCGCCGACGGCTCGGTTGTTCGCGTCGATGAGGACCAGCAGCGGGAGGGATGCGCCGGCGTAGGCGAGGATGATCGTGTTGATCACCGACGCGATGTGGGCACGACCGACCCTGGTGGCGGCGCGGTACAACTGCATGAAGCGGTAGGCGGGGTTGGCGTGGGCGAGTTCAGTGACGGTTGCAGCCTGGGTGACTGTTACGTCGTCGAGCACGCCGAGGGAGCCGATGAGGATGCCGGCGAGTAGCAGGCCCTGCATATTGACGTTGTGGGTAACGCCGAGGTAGGCGGATTGTTCGTCGGCGACGCCGGACAAGTGCGTGGCGGCGACCGCGGCTGCTGAGAGCAGGCCGGTGAGGGTGAGGCTGGCGAGAGTGCCAACCACCGCAACAGATGTGGACCTAGTGAACCCGTGGGTGAGGTACAACACGGTGAGCATGATCGCCGCGGAGCCGACGATCGCGACCAGCAACGGCGGCTTGCCGGCAAGTATGGCTGGAACGACAAACAGCAGCAGCACCACGAATGTGACCACCAGTCCGGCCAGCGCTGTCAACCCTCGCCAACGGCCGAAGGCGATCACGGCGAGGACGAACGCAGCGCCCAGCATCCACAACTGGTTGCTGCGCTGATGGTCGACGATCGCGTAGAGCCCGTCGCCGGGCTCTACCTGGTGCGTCAGCACCACCTCGTCACCTTCAGCGAACTTTGTAGAGGCAGTCCTGCCAGACAGGTCGACGGTGATGTCCTCGCCCTCGTCTGGGCCGCTAGTGATCTGGACTAATGCGGTGCCGCATCCGGAATTGTTGGCGCCGATCTGATCCGGGCAGGGTTCACGGTCCATCACCATGATCACACCGAAGGTGCGGCCCGGTATGCCGGTTTGTTCCGGGCCAGAGACGTCCGGCGGCCACAGCCATATCATCGCGGCCAGCGTGACGAGCCCGGCCGGAATGATGAAAAAGAGCGCGGAACGCCATGAACGCCACATCGGCTGCGTTGCGTGCCGATGGTGATGTGTGCCCATAGAGCGGAGGCTCCTTTGCCGGCCGGGGAGACAGGCGGCGCAAACCTGCGTCGAGCGCTGCGCGCCGATGCTACCGGCCGTGCCCGCCCGTGAATAACAGCACGAAGGCAACTTCCCACCTCGCCCGCCGGTCGCTCACGTGATAATGGCGAACAGCGCCTGCCCATTAGGGCTGTGACCCGGCAAAAGGGCGCGAAGTGTGCGGCGGGATCCCGAGGTCGAGCAGGAGTACACGGACGTGTGACGTAGATCCGCACTGGCCAACGCCCGCCACGCGTCCGTCGGATGAGGTCGATGCTGGCATTTATCCCTGCCACGTCATCGTCCAGGTGGTCACGGATAAGCGCGCTGGCTCGGATGTCGTTGAGGTCAGCTCGGTGGGGCGATCCACCGAAGGCATCTCGCTATGGAGCCGATGCAGCACGTCAAGGTCGCCTAGGTCCGGGAGCATCATGCCGAGCACCACCACGTCAGGCCGGATCTCCCGCGCCGCCTGCAGGCCAACCCGCGCCATCACTCGCGCAACGCACGTCCCAGCCCTCATGCCGCAGGGCCATCAACAACAGGTCCGTCAGACTCGAGTCGTCGTCGACGACCAACACCCGGACCGGATCACCATTCGGGCGCCGGAGGACGTGAACTCCCCGACCAGACCGGGCTCGCTGCCGGCCCGGGAGGATGGATCGGAGTGGCACTCATACGCGCAGCCTGACAACCGATCCTGTGCCAAACATCAGACTCGGCTGTGAGCAACCTGTGAGATCACGCACCGCGTCTGGACGATTCCGCCAGTGATACCGGCGGACCAGCGATTCCGTTCATTTCAAGCCCCGATGACTCCATCGGTCGGCTGCCACGTGCACACGCAGATCTTGTTGCCATCCGGATCTGAAAGCATCGCACCCTGGTCCCGCTTGACGAGCGTTCCGCCGGCCGCCAGGGCCGCGTCGACCCGAGGCTGCACCTGGTCCGGATCGACCCAGACGTCGAGATGCCAGCGCTGACGGGGCTCGTCGCTACCGGATTGTTGGAAGAAGATCAGCGGCAGTACCTGGTTCCGGTCACCCACATCGGCAAAGTCGTCGCCGCTGACGAGTTCCCTATCCAGCACCGCCGCCCAGAACGGCGCGATCTTCTCGTGGTCCGGGGTGTCCAGGGCGAGTTCGATACACGAGAGACTCCGGGACTCGAGCTCCGCGCCCGCGGCTGCGGCGATAGCGGAGATCCGGCGGGCAAGGCTCACGTCGCGTTCGGTTACCCCATGGGCCTCATAACCGCTGGTCAGCCTGACATCGACCCGGGACGGCCGTAGGTCGAGGTCGGCATGATGGTTCGTCTCCTCTGCGACCTGCCCGATCTCGTTGACGATCTTCAGACCGGCGCCGAAGCTCTCAGTCTTGATGCGTGTATGGAGCCTGAAGAGGCCGTAGTGGACAAGGAAAGCCCAGCCGCCGAGGCCAGCATCAATGATCTGCTGGCCAGTCATCGCCTTGGTGCTCACGGATCCACTCTCCAAACCTGCTGTCCAGTGCGGAGGTGTTCTCGGCACTGGCGGCACGATAGAAGCCGTTCCGGACGTTTCGCGTCCGGAGCCGCGAGAAGTCCTCATGCGGACATGGCAGGGGTCCATAGATCTCCGATTCAGCCGGTGCTTCCCGCCCGAACAACTGCTTCGGCACCTGGCCCACGACGCCATCCACGACCTGTTGCCGGCGCTCGTACGCAGCCTCCAGCACCTACCCAACGCCTCCCCACACTGGCGATGTGAGGCACTCCTCCACAGGAACCATGGCACCCAGGTCCTCAGCCTCCTGGACGTACTACCGGCCACGTTCACTCGATCGGTTGGCCACGGCCTCGGCGGCGCTGGTGCACCGGTGGGTTTCGCTGGTTCACTGGTGCCGTGACGACGGATCCGTGGCGGGTGGGCCACTTCGACCTGGACGGCTATCTGGCGCGGCTCGGGCTGCCCGCCCGGGTGCCGACCCGCGAAGCGTTGGACGAACTGCACGAGGCACACGTCCGCACCTTCACCTTCGACAACATCGACGTCCTGCTGCGGCAGCACCCCGGTGTCCACCTCGACGCACTCCAGGACAAGTTCGTCGACCGGGGCAGAGGCGGCTACTGTTTCGAACACTCGACGATCTTCGCCGCGGCGCTGGAGCGGCTGGGTTACCACGTACGCCGCCACCTCGGACGGGTGGGTGACCCGGCCGACGGCAGTCAGCAGGGCCGTACGCACATGGTGGTCGAGGTCGTGCTGGAAGGGCAGCGCCTGCTGTGCGACACGGGCTTCGGGATGAGCCTGCTGCGGCCGATTCCCCTCGTCGACGGTGCAGAAGACGACCACCTCGGCTGGCGTTATCGCGTCGACCGTCACGACGGAGCATGGGCGATGCGGCGCTGGCGTGACGAGGGCTGGCTGATGATGCACACCACCGACGAGCTGCCGGTGCTTCCCATCGATCCCGTGATCGGGCACCACTACACGAGTACACATCCATCGTCGCACTTCACGCGTACGCTCGTGCTCGCCCGCCACCTCCCCGGCCGGCACGTCACCGTCACGCACGAGGCGGTCACCGTACGCCGGGCCGACGCGCCGACCGAACACCGTCCGCTGGGCGATGGCGAGCTCGCCGAGTGGCTGCGACTCCTCGAGGTTCCCCTCACCGAGGACGAGGAGCAGCGCCTTCTGGACCGGGTCGCGGCCCTGCAGGTCGTCCGAACCTGACCGCAGCGCACCCGCTGGCGTGCGCTACCCGCGTCCCCGCCCTAGCGAGATCTCCCCGGCCCGTGCCGCGCGACCTGTGCCGCGCGGGCCCGCTCGGGCCGCGCCCGCCCGTACGCTGCTACTCGGTGGGGAACGCCTGGTCGCCCTCACGGCGCTCGCGGTATCCCGAGACCATGACGCCGGGTCGTCCGAGCGACTGACCGTCGGACTGGCGATTGTGCGGGTGCCGGTAGCCCATCCGTACCAGGCGCCGCGGCTGCGACGACCGGTTGATGTCCGACCCGTGCACGGTGTTGATGCTCATCAGGACGACGTCACCGGCCTTCGCCGGCACCGCCACCGTGTCGGCCAGCCGGTAGTCCTCCATCGGCAGGTGCGGCGAACACGGACCGTCCGCAGTCTCGGTGATGTGCTGCAGCGGCCCACCACGATGCGAACCTTCGAGGAACCGGATCTCGCCGTTCTCGCTGTTCGTGTCGTCCAGGTGCACGAGCACATCGACGTAGCGGCCGTCGTCGTGCTTGTAGAACGGATGGTCCTGGTGCATCGGGAACGGCATCCCCGTCTCGGGGACCTTCACGTGCATCGTCGTGTGATGGAACTCCACGTCCGGGCCCAGCACCTTCGCCAGGACGTCGACCAGCCTCGGGTGCATGATCGCCCGTGCCCAGGCCACCGAGTAGTACTGCAGGTCGTGCATGCCGGCGAACTTGCCCGCCCGCTCGGTCTTCTCGTCCATGTACGCCTGCCGCCACGGCCCCGTCCAGGCCGAGTCGCGGTTGGCCCACTCGTCGATCAGCCGGTCGAGCTCCCGCCTCAGCTCGGCGGTCTCCTCCGAGCTGAACACCTGAGGAACCCGCAGGTAGCCCCGGTGCCAGAAGGAGTCCGCATCGCTGTCTGTCAGCACCTGCCCGACGGTCGTGGTCATCCCGACGCCTCCAGTTCAGTACCGCCACCGTGCCTGTCCAGGCCGGACGTGATCGCCAGACAGGGCGATCTTCGCTCCACCGTACATTTTCCGCGGACATGGTCGAGCCCGCCGCCCGGTGGCACCACGTCCCTAGTGTCCTGAGCCGGACGTCCGGGTCGCCTGCCTCTGCTGGGCCGCCGCAGCCTCACGCTGGGGCGAACGGAGGAAGAGGTAGGTGACCGTGATGGCGTAGCCGAGATAGGCGACAACCTGCTCGATCGAGGGCCGCGGGTCCCAGCCGAACATCGCGCCGAGGAACTTGCCGACCTCGGTGTCGACGGTCAGCCACGCGTATCCGGTCAGGTCGTAGACGTTGTTCCAGGTAAGGAAAAGGTCACCGGACGCCTGCAGGAACATCACCGTGCGAGACAGCAGACCCGCGGCGAACAGGACGAGCATCATGCCGGTGATCTTGAAGAACTGGGCCATCGGCAACCGCAGGCCGCCCAACACGACGAGATACGCGGCGGCGGCCGCGATCGCAAGGCCGAGGAGACCGCCGGTCAACACCAGGCCGCCGGAGTCGGTGGTGGCGGCCGCGATCAGGAACAGAGCTGCCTCGAGACCCTCCCGGACGACGGCGAAGAACGCCGCAAGACCCACCGCCCACCAGATGCCCTGCCCCCTGGATGCGGCGAGGTCGATGCTGTGCTGGAGCTCGCCCCTGATGGCGCGGGAGTGCCGGCGCATCCAGAAGACCATCCAGGTGAGTACGAACACCGCCGCCACGGAGATCGCCGCGAACGCGCGCAGTCGAGCGGCCCCCTCCAGGCCCTCGAGGGTGCCGTGGATCAGCACACCCGCGAGCACCGACAGGGCGGCCGCCCCGCCGACGCCGAGCCACATCGGCCGCATCAGCTCCGGTCGGTCGATCTTGCGGATGTAGGCGTAGATGATCGCC
This sequence comes from Actinopolymorpha sp. B11F2, assembly GCF_040195635.1. Lineage (NCBI taxonomy): Bacteria > Bacillati > Actinomycetota > Actinomycetes > Propionibacteriales > Actinopolymorphaceae > Actinopolymorpha > Actinopolymorpha sp. B11F2. The sequence goes on from NZ_JBEFTX010000027.1 coordinate 79,521, forward strand.
ACGACGAGGGCTGCCTCGAAGCCCTCGCGGAGCATGATCAGGAACGAAGCCAGCACGGTGGCGCGTCTCCTTCCCGCAACGACCGCGAACGGGCGACAGGGGCCACATGCCCGTCCACTGGCACAGGTTAGCTGAGCCTAAGCTCATCGAGGACGGAGGACGCCGGATCGGCCGTCAGGTCGGCGATCATGTCTGGCATGAACGGCTTGCGGTTGTCGGGCCTTGCCGGCGGTCTCCCGGAAGGAGTGCACCGTACGGCGACCGCTCCCAGCCCCTGGATCCTGGTCGCCGGCCGCACCCTCGTGGAAGGCTGGCCGCCGTTCACGCACTGCAGGACCAGTACCGGCTGACTCCACTCCACCTGTTCGGCAATGAGGGCGCCATCGTGCCGGACCGTCGCGATGTGCTGGAACCAGTCGATCCGGCGCGGGATCCGCTCGGGTCGTGGAAGACGCTGAACGCGATGCTTACCGAGAATCCCCCTCCGAAGCACCACGAGATCCTGCTCCGGCAGTTCGCGGACATCGGCGTCGGGCCCGGGCTCGATGTCGAGGCTCAGCCGGAATCTGTCAAGCAGGGCCTGATCGACGCCTCCGCCGCGGGCACGCCCATGCTCGAACAGCAGCTGCTCAGCGGGGACTGGGCCAACATGATCAACGGTTGGCGCTACCCACCGCCGCAGATGGGACACTTCGGGGACGACTTCGTCAAGCGGGCAGCAGAGCAGGCCCTGTTCGGTGTCTGCGCGAACAATCTCGAGGAGGCGATATACCTTGTCGCTTTCCACGACGCCGAGGACGAAACGCTGTCGACCGGCAGATCTGCACCAGCAGTCTTGCTCCCACACGGCCTTCGCCTCGCCATGTCGGTGCCGGCGCGTGACAGGTAACCAGACCGATCAGGTCCTTTCTCGGCTTCGCCAAGTCCGGGACAGGATCGACCGAGACTACGCACAGCCGCTGAACGTCGAGGCGCTCGCCCGCGGGGTGCACATCTCGGCCGGGCACCTCGGCCGCGGGCTCAAACGCGCCTTCGGCGAGTCGCCGTACGTGATCTGATGACCCGGCGGATCGAACGGGCGATGGCCCTCCTACGTCGGGCGACCTGAGCGTCACCGACGCCTGCTTCGCGGTCGGCTGCTCCTCGCTGGGCACATTCAGCACCCGCATCACCACGCTGGTCGGCGTACCACCAAGCGTCTGTCGGCGCGAAGCTGCCCAGACTTTCTACCTGCCGCGTGTTCCCTGGGTCCAGGCCAGTGTCGACACAACACACCGTCACCAGCCCAGACGACGGTCCACAATGCGCGTCAACTCTTCCGCGCTGGGGGGCACCGCGAACGTCTCTTCGCCCTCCAGGCCATCCACCATGACGTGGAAGTAAGTTCCTTCATCTTCTACGGACTCGACAATGACGACTTCATGCGAATCGACTCGATAAGTTGCTACTACCCGGTCCACAAGGCCAACCTCGTTCGATTGCCTGCGCTACAACGGATACCCCAGGAGCCAAGCATCATGCGACACAGCCACCGCCTTCTGCTCGGCCATCGGGTTCTGACGCCACCAGGGGCGCGGCGGTGAGTGTCCTTACGTCAACGTCCGGTACGTACGGCGCGGTGCGAGCGGAGTGGACCTCCGTGCAGCGGAGTCGTGCGCCATCGGGCGGTGAACGTACGACTCGCCAGCGAACACGTCACGACCAGACGGTGGGGCGTCTCCAGGAACACCACCTCGACGGTCAACGTGTCGTGGTCGGTCCATCCGCCAGACAACGCCGTCGGAACGGGTGCGTCGGGGCCCGCATCCACGCACCAGCCCGGCGCGTCTGTCGCGTTCAGCCGCAGCTCGACCGTCCCGCCGTCCTCGACCAACGAAACGCGCCAACCCTCGCCCTCTCCCGGCGCCACCACCACGCGAGAGAGGGTCGGCTGGTCCGCACACGCACCGCCGTCCGGTGCGAACTCCGCACCCGACCAGGTGCCGGGATCGGCAGGCGGCGCGGGCTTGCCCGGAGCGGTCGGAAGCTCGAGTCGGGACAGCCGCTGGGCCAGCGCCGCGTCCTCGCCGTCCCGGCCGCCGAGCGGCGCGGCGCCCAACGCCGGCACGAGGTGCTCCCACATCGCGTCCAAGAGGGCCTGCATGTCCACCGTCGCCGCGGTCATCGCAATAACCGCATCATGGTCGGGAAGGACGACGCAGAACTGGCCGTATGCCCCGTCACCTCGATACCCGTGCCGTGACATCCAGAACTGGAAGCCGTAACCGCGTTGCCAGTCCGGATTAGGCTCGCCGGCGTTCGACACGTGCGATCGCGTCGCCTCGGCAACCCACGCGGCCGGAAGCACCTGCCTGCCTTCCCACACTCCGCCTTGCAGGTAGAGCAGGCCGAGCCGGGCGATCGCGTCGGTGGTGGCGTGCAGACCGGAGAAGCCGATGTCGCGGCCGGCGGGGTGCTGTCGCCACACCACCTCGCCGATGCCGAGCGGATCGAACAGCCGGGGCCGGAGATACTCCGTCAATGTCTGGCCGGTCACCTTTTGAACGATCGTGGCAAGGGAGTACGTCGCGGGCTGGTTGTAGGCGAAGACCGTGCCGGGTTCACGATCCGGCGGAAGCAGCAGGAAGCCGCGCACGATCTCATCCGGATCGAGAGCCGCGGCCCGTTCCATCGTCTCGGCAACGTGGCCGCTGGCCATCGATGCGACGTGCCGCACGAGCATGGCGCGGCTGCGCGGATCGGTGATCTCGGCCTCGAACTCGGGGAAGTACGAGACCACGGGGTCGTCGAGGCGCACGAGTCCCTCGGCAACGGCAAAGCCGGCCGCCGTGGAGGTGAAGCTCTTGCTGAGGGAATAGAGCAGGTGCAGCCGGTCGGGCGAGTACGGAGCCCACCAGCCCGAGGCGACGACGTGGCCATGACGCAAGACCATCAGACTATGGGGTTCGATGGCCGGCGCCGCCTCGATGGCGTCGAGGAACGTGCCGATGCCACAGGCATCGACTCCCTGTGCGGCCGGCGAACTGGCAGGCAGTGGGTAGACACTCACGTGGTGATCCTCGCGTTCGCGCCGGGTCGGCTGCTGTGTGCATGAGCCGAGGTTGGACTGAAATCGTTCCCAGACAGTTTGGCCGACGTCCAGGCCGTGTCCGCTATACGTCACGCATCAGCACTGCCCGCCCCTGCCAGTACGGAGCGTCGACCGCGGGGAAGGATCTCGACGTAGCCGTCGGTTCCGTTCACCCGGATCCGCTGCCCGTCCTGGATCCGTTGCGTGGCGTTCTCCACCCCGACGACGGCCGGCAGGCCGTACTCCCGTGCGATCACCGCGCCATGGGTCATCAGGCCCCCGACCTCGGTCACCAGCCCCGTGACCGCGACGAACAGGGGCGACCAGCTGGGGTCCGTGTAGGCCGTGACCAGGATGTCGCCCGGTTCGAGATCGGCCTTCGCGATGTCCAGGACGACGCGGGCCCGCCCTTCGATGGTCCCGGCGGAGACCGGCAGACCGACCAGCGCACCGGTAGGCATGTCGTCGCGTCGGTAGGTTCCGGCGATCGCCTCACCGTCGGATGTGAGCACCCGCGGTGGTGTGAGCGCCTCGTATGACCTGAACGCATCCCTGCGTCGACGGATGAGCTCGTGATCGACCTGGTTCGTACGCACGACGTCGTGAAGCTCCTGGAACCTCAGGAAGAAGATGTCTTCCTTCTCACGGAGCACGTCTGCCTGCACGAGGCGCTCGGCCTCGTCCAGCAAGGCCTGCTTGTAGACGAAGTAGCGGCTGACGATGCCGTACTTCGGATACTCCCGGTACCCGGTGAAGGTCCGGACGCGATCGATCATCCGCTTGGTTTCCTCGGCCTTCCGATCCCCGTCGGGCAGGGCTCGCAGGCGCTCCAGCAGTTCCCGTTCCTTCTTGATGGCTTCCTGGCGCCCTTGCTCGAAGCGGCGCTTACCGGCGCCCAATTCGAAGTTCTCGATGTTGGAGCGGATCACGGGTAGGAGCGTGGCGGGTCGCTCGGCCCAACGCGGCCTGGTGATGTCGATCTCGCCGACGCAGCGCATGCCGTACCTGTCGAGGTAGGCCCAGATGGCGTCTCGTGCTTCCTGCCCGCCCGCAAACGTGGTCAGCTCGTCCAGGAAGCCCTCGTCGTCCCCGACATCGTGCAGGAACGCGACGACTTCTGGATGCGGGCGGATCACGTCCGCGACGTCGAGGAGCGAAAGCCCCATCTCCGACGTGACGTTGTGGGGGACGGACTGTGTGAGCGTGTCGGCCGCGTTCTTCTCGCCCAGCCAGTCCTGCAGTTGCTCGTTGAGCCACCACGTCGCTTGCATCGCCGCCATGATCACCTGATGGCTTTGCGGATCGAACAGGATCCGTCTCAGCTCCTGGATGTCCGCCAGGATGAAGTCGAGCAACGCACTTCCGGACTTCGTGCGGATGTCGCGTTTCACCGCGGCAATGGAAGCCTCGCTGCGCTTGATCAGCTCGGTGACGAGGGCCGGATCGGTTTCGATCGTGGCTGGCGCGACGCCGGGGACCGGCTCGACGGGACCCTCGTCCGGGAGCGATGGGATGAAGCCGTCGCGTTCGAGGATGGTCTGCAGCGCGTCCCTGATCAGCGGATCGCCTCTCCCCAGGACATCCAGGAGGCCGGCACGACTCGCGGGCGAAGCCAGGCGCTCGGTGACGTCGACGAACAGCCTCCCGGCGGCCTCGTGCATCGGCGGGAGGGCGGTCAGCTGCCAGAAGGCGATCCCCAGAGGCTTCATGGGATCGGTCATCATCTGCCCGTGACCGACGGAGACGTAGACGTGGTTCTCTTCGTCGTCGGCTGCAGGGATGGGGAACAGCGTGGTGATCGGCCGACTCTGGACGATCTGGAAGCCGTCGTCGACCAGGCACCATTCGATGTCCTGAGGGCAGCCGAAGTGCGCTTCGATCCGCCGGCCCAGCTGCGCGAGCCGCACGACCTGCGCGTCGGTCAGCGCCGGCTCGTCCTGCTGTGCCGGCCCGATCGAGTGTTCCTGTGTCCCACCTGCCGGTGAGGCGACGATGGCCCGCTGCTTGGTGGCGACCGCCTTGGCCACGATGTCCCCGTCGCGCACCTTGTAGACGTCGGCGTTCACCAGGCCGGAGACCAGGGCCTCGCCGAGGCCGAAGCTGGCCTCCACGAAGGTGACCTTCCGGTTGGACGTCACGGGGTCGGCCGTGAAGAGGACGCCCGCCGCTTGCGGGAAGACCATCTGCTGCACGACCACGGCCATGTCGACCTGCCGGTGGTCGAAGCCGTTTCGCAGGCGGTAGGTCACGGCCCGCTCGGTGAACAGCGAGGCCCAGCACCGGCTGATGTGCTGGAGGATTGCCGCCGGCCCCACCACGTTCAGGTAGGTGTCCTGCTGGCCTGCGAAGGAGGCCGCTGGCAGGTCTTCCGCCGTCGCGCTCGATCGGACGGCGTAGGCGGCTTCCGCACCGAACCGGGCGAGTGCACGGGTGATCGCCGCCGCCAGATCGGCAGGGATGACGATCCCTTCGATGGTCCGTCGGATCTCCGCGCTGCGCGTGCGGATCGCCTCCCGGTCGTCCGGGTTCAGGCGCGACAACCGATCCAGCCGATCGTCGATCGACGGCACGTCCTCCTTGATTCGCCGGAAGGCGTCCGTCGTCACGCAAAAGCCAGCCGGCACGCGGATGCCTTCGATCCGCGACAGCTCTCCCAGGTGCGCGCCCTTGCCGCCGACCACCGCGATCTGCGTCTGGTCGGTCTCCTGGAGCCCGCGCACGTAGCTCCCCATCCGCTCACCTTCCCGTCGAGCCCTTCTCGGCTTCTCGCCTGTCGCTGACCCCTGCCGCACGAACTACGTGTTTGCGGCCGACCCCGGCATGTCGCTACAGTCACTGAATATCTACCGTCGCTAAAGGGTACAGCCATGTCAAGCGCCCAGACCGAAGGCCTCCGCGCACGCAAGAAGCGCGCCGCTCGAGAGAACATCGCCGCCACCGCCCGGCGACTGTTCGCCGAACGCGGCTTCGACGCCGTCACCGTCGCCGAGATCGCAGCCGCCGCAGATGTCTCGGAGAAAACGGTCTTCAACCACTTCCCGACGAAGGAGGACCTCGCGTTCGCCGGGCGCGAGGAGGGCCTCGAGCGGCTCGTTGCGGACATCACCGAACGTCCACCCGACGCCTCTGTCCTCGATGTCTTCCGTACGCTGACCACCACCGTGATTGACGACTTCGTCGCTCCCGGCAACGAGGACCTCCTCGCGGTGGCAAAGATCATCCGGCACAGCCGCACGCTGCAGGAACGCCTCACCGTGGGGTGGGAGTCGGGGGCCGCGGCCATCACCGCCGCGATCGCCGAGACGACAGGCGCGGCTGACGACGACCTTGTGCCCCGAATCGTCGCCCGCACGCTGTGGTGGACGCACCGGTCGATCTTCCTCGTCGCGCTGCACGGCTTGCTCGCCGAAGAGGACCGCGAGCAGCTCGTCGTCCGGCTCCGCATCACCGCTGACCGGGCCTACGACCAGCTCGCCAGCGGGCTGGGAGAGTACGGCAGGGCGGGGGCGGCCGATCCAGAAAGGACCGTCTGAGCGGGCCTTTCGTGAGGTCGGCGACACACGTTCAACCGCCACGCGCTCAGGCACGCGTGCGTCGGATCTGGTTCGGAACTGGCCCCCGCGGTTCCTCGGCGGCCCAATGGCTAATGGATTCCGCGTTGGTTGGAGAGCTCACGGTTGGGGGTCGCTGTGTAGGAGAACCCGGTTAGGCCGACCAACTCCTCGCCAGCTATCCAGTCCAGATCGGCGCCGTAGAGCTGGGATACCAGCAACTCGAGCAGATGCTCACGGACGTCGACGTGGTCGGGGGAAGGAGCAAGGTCGATCAGTTCGTGCGGATCTGCCTCGACGTCGAACAGCTGCACCCGGTTGCCGGCCGGATAGTAGATCAGCTTGAAACGTCCGTCATGCAGCATCCGGGTCGCATCCGGGCCCTCGCAGCACTCGCCGTACAACCACTCGCGGCGGCGATCACCCACCATGCATCGCCCCTCGACACCGGCCGGTACGTCGATGCCAGCCAGCTCGAGCAGGGTCGGCATGACGTCCTGGAGACCGACCAGCCGGTCGTCGACAGACCCCTGCCGGACACGGCCGTCCCCAGCGGGTGCGGAGAGGATCATCGGGATGTTCGCCGAACCCTCATAGAACACCGACTTCGCCCACATCCGGTGGTCGCCGAGCATGTCGCCATGGTCAGAGGTGAAGAGAATGACCGTATCCCCGAGCAACCCCTCTTCACGGAGCGTGCCGACGACCACCCGCAGCTGATGGTCGATGTGGGTGCACAGTGCGTAGAACGCCCGACGGGCCATCCGCACCTCGTGCTCCCCGAATCCCACTGGCCGGCGCCGATCGGCGAGCGCCTGCAGAGCGTACGGCAGCTGCGAGTCGCGCCGCGCCCACTCCCCACACACCGGATCGTCGATGTCGACACCGTCGTACATCTGCAGGTAGTCGCGCAGCGGGGCCAGCGGTGGATGTGGATGCATGTGGGACAGGTACCAGAACGCCGGTCTGGTCGGATCGCGCCGCTTGATCATCCGACACATCTGCCGGGTCGCCCAGGTCGTCACGTGGCAGTCCTCAGGCAGGTGCCACGGGCGGGAGACGTACTGGTTGTTGCTCAGTCCGTGACCGAACTGCTCACCAGGAAACCCGCGGTCGGTGAGGAACTGCTCGTAGTCGTCGGTCACCCCCCACTGCGTACGCCCCTCCTCGTTGAGCACCACATCGTCAAATCCGATCCGACTCCGCTGCGGGAACACGTGCATCTTGCCTACGGCGTACGCCTGGTACCCCGAGTCGCGGAACGTCTGCGCAAGCGTCGGCAGATCAGGCATCAGACCAGCCTGATCCATGATCCGGTCTCCGTGGGAACGTGCGGTGGCCCCGGTCATCAACGTACGGCGCGCTGGCACACACATCGGGCACTCGCTGTAGGCGCGCGAGAAGCGAACGCCGCCCTGGGCCAGTGTGTCCAAAGTTGGCGTCTGGATCACCTCGTGGCCGGCAGCACCCAGCAGCCTGCCCGGCCAGTGGTCCACCATGACGAGGAGAACGTTGGGACGCTCCATCCGGTCCAGGCCCACTTCCTATGTTGATGTGACGAAGTACTGCTCCGGCCGGCTCGGTCCTGGAGTTGGATACAGCCATGCGTCCGCCATTGAACGCGGCACGTTGTGGAAGCCATTTCCCACGATCCCGTAGCCCTGCGCTACCTGCAAGGTTCCGATCACGTAGAACTGCTCCTTGCTGATCTGCAGAACCTTCCGGAAGATGGTCCGTTGCTCGGCCTCGTCGGATGTCGTGAGCATGTCGTTGTAGAGCTGTAGCTGGCGCCGGACGACAGCAGGCGGCTCCTCCCCTGCCTTTCCACCGGACAGATACCAGTCCGCCCACGCGATCGCATACCTGGAACCTACGTTGTACGGCAGATAGTGATGTCCTGACAGGAGGGCGTCGATGTCGAGGCCACCGGGGCCCGTCCAGACCGCCGCATCGTGTTCGTTGGCGGTGACCCGTTCCGTCCAGAGGGTCCGGTCCTCGTTGGTGATACTGATGTCGATCCCCACCGCCGCCCAGTACCCCTTGACGAGTTCCATCGCGGACACCCAGGTGTCCTTGACGGTCGGATTCGCGACTTCGACGTTGAACGATACGCGCTCCCCGTCGGGACGGAGCCGGAATCCGTCCCCGTCTCGCTCCGTCAGTCCAGCCCTGTCGAGGTGGTCGTTTGCCAACCCCTCGTCGTACTCGGTGTACTGCTTCGCAAGCTCCTCGTCGAAGAAGGCCGACTCGCGACGCGGGGCGGCCTGCCATGGCTCACCCTGACGCTGGAGGACCGCGGTATTCAACTCGTTCCGGTTGATGGCGTGCGAAAGCCCGATGCGGAAGTCCTTCTTCTGGAAGATCTCACGCAACCGGGCATCCTTGTGCGTGAGATTGACCATGATGATCATCTCGTTCATCTCGCTCGGCACCAGGTCGATGAACTGGTAGCCGCCCCGGTCGCGCCCGCGTGCCAGAACTGGTTTGTTCTTCAGGCTGTTGAAGTGCCGCGTGTGCATGTTCAGCTCGCCCGCGGTCGCCTTCAACAGCATCACCTCGGCGTCCTTGACGACGTCGTACGTCACCCTGTCGAGGTAGGGAAGCTGACTCCCCTCGGGATCGGTCTTCCAGTAGTAGGGATTGCGCTCGGCCACCACCCGGGTGCCGGTGCCCAGGCCCCTGGTGAGGCGCCACGCGAAGAGCGAGGGAAGTTCGGCGTTGGACCAGACGGAGCCCTTGTCCAGCAGGAAGAAGTCACCCCACGACGCGGCGCCCGACTCCTTGACCAGGCCCTCGACATCGGAGGCGTACTTCTGGTGGAACCGCTCGAGGTAGTGACGGGGATACGCGGTGAGCCAGCGGCCGCCGTCGGGAGTCGCGAGTTCCTGCAGAAAGGTTCCCTTCGGGCGGGAGAAGAGGAACCGCACCGTGTGGTCGTCGACTCGTTCGATCTCCGCCGGTCTGCTGTCGACCGACATGAACACAGGTGGCGGGCCCACCGGGAACAACTCTTCGTGCATGAGGACGTCTTCGAAGGCGAAAACGAGATCGTCCGTCGTGAACGACTCACCGTCGGACCACCGCATGCCCTTCCGCAGCTTGAACGTGTACTCCTTCCCGCCTTGGGCAACCTCGAAGGACTGGGCGATGTTCGGCATGACCTCGCGCCATCCCCGGTCCCATCCCACGAGGTAGTCATTGCCGATCGTCCGGTCCAACCACGGTGTGTCGGCCGGACCGAGCAACGCCGAGCTCCACGAGTGGCCGTACCCGCCTATCCGATCGACCGGATCGACGACGAGGGGTGCACTCGGCATCCGTTCGGCGACCGGGGGCAGGTCGCCCGCCCTGACCTGCTCGGCGAGCATCGGCGCCTCGCGGCCGTTCTTCCTCGCGGCGCCGTCGTTCGCCCGATCCTTGCTGGGCTTGGTCGAAAGCGCATCACACGCTGTGAGTCCGACTGCGGAGAGTGTCGCAGTACACCCAAGATGCAGGACGTCGCGTCGTGTCAACTCCCGGATTGCCGGGCCTTTGGAGCGCATACCCAACTCCATCCCGTGGTCGCCAGCCGCGTTCGTCCACGGCCGTTCGAGTGTCTGTGCCGCAGCCTACAACGAACGCATGTTTCGGTCGAGACCGTAAGGAAAGCATCTAGTTGACACCGATTCACTCCGCGCATAGCTTCGGCGATGATCGTGTCCACGGGGTTCTTCCACGGGAGACAAGGTATGTGGCCGCGTCGTCGACTCCTTCGTACGGCAGGTGTGACGGGTGCCTGGCTTGCATCGATGATGGCCAGCAACACTGGTCACGCCGAGACCCAACCTGTGGTCTTTCCTGACTATCCGTTCAAGCTTGGAGTCGCGTCCGGCGATCCGTTGCAGGACGGCGTCGTACTGTGGACCAAACTCGCTACGGAGCCCCTGGCAGCAGATGGCCACGGTGGAATCCCGCCCCTGCCGATACCCGTGCGCTGGGAGGTCGCCGAGGACGAGAGGTTCCGGCGGGTCGTCGCCCGTGGGGTCGAGCAGACGGGGCCGAACCTCGGACACTCGGTCCACGCGGAGGTCAGTGGGCTCCGCCCCGAGCGCAGCTACTTCTACCGTTTCCGCGCCGGCTCGGAAATCAGTCCCGTCGGTCGGACCCGAACGGCACCCGCCGCCCACAACCAGCCGGCAACACTGAGATTTGCGCAAGCGTCCTGCCAGCATGTCCCCCACGGGTTCTACACCGCCTACCAGCACATGGCCCAACAGGATCTCGACCTCGTTGTCTTTCTCGGCGACTACATCTACGAAGGACCGGCGCAGGGTTCCCTCGGGCGCGGACACCAACCGCCGATCGAGATCTCCGCCCTCGCGGAGTACCGCGTGCGGTACGGGCAGTACCGCTCCGAACCCGAACTTCAGGCCGTGCATGCGAGCTTCCCCTGGCTCGTCGTCTGGGACGATCACGAGCTGGACAGCGACTGGGCGGACGAGGTCCCGAGCGATGGTCAGCCGATCGCGGACTTCCTCCGTCGTCGGGCGGCGGCGTTCCAGGTCTACTACGAGTTCATGCCGCTCCGCTCGACATCGATCGCCCAAGGAATCGACCTGCAGCTGTTTCGTCGCATCCATTGGGGAAGGTTGGCGACGTTCCACCTGCTCGACACCCGTCAGTACCGCGACGCACAGGTGTGTGGAGGCGGCTTCGCCGACTGTCCCGAGGCGTTCGACCCCACCCGCTCGATCCTCGGTGCCGACCAGGAAAGCTGGCTGATCGACGGCTTCCAACGTTCGACGGCACGCTGGGACATTCTCGCTCAGCAGGTGGTCTTCGCCCGCCGTCTCGTCGAACGTGAGGGGATCCTGACGACGAGAATGGACGCGTGGGACGGGTACGTGGCCAGTCAGGAACGCATCACCGAAGGGTGGATCGATGCGGGCGTCCGCAACCCGATCGTCCTGTCCGGTGACGTACACGCCCACTGGGCAACCGATCTCAAGCTCGACTATCTGGATCCCGCGGCGGAGACCGTCGGCTCCGAACTCGTGACCACCTCGATCACCACCGACGGGAACGGTGAGGACAGTTTCGGCGACCACCCGATCTTCGCCGACAACCCGCACCTGCGCTTCTACACGAACCTTCGCGGATACGTCACGATCACCATCACACCCGAGCATCTGGCCGCCGACCTGCAATGCGTACGACGAGTGACCGAACCCGGTGCCGAGGTGTTCACCCGGGCCTCGTTCGTGGTCGACGACGGCGTACGCGGACTCCGGCAGACGCTGGACCGGCCGCCCACCCCCGATGAGGCGCGCAGACTGCCGGACAGAACTCGGGAGGAAGCGATAAGAGCACTCATCGCCAAGGAAACGGCTGATCCTTGATCGGCGAACTGGAAAGACCGGGCGTTCGTTTCGGCGGATTCGTTGGCGGTGGTGTGGTTTCCGTTGCCGAGTGGAGAGATACGTGACTGTGGATGACAAAGGCATGTCCGCACAGGCACTGCCGGTCGGCGGTGCGTGGTGCTGGTTCGGCGATCCGCGGGCGCTCCACCACGAAGGCAGGTACAAGCGTACGTTCGTGAGCTATATCAGTGACGCGGGCGATATCGTGATCGCGCAGTACGACCACGGCACCGGCGAACTTTCGACGTCCACGCTGATGAGCGGTTTCCCCAAAGACGATCACAACAACCCGGCGATCTGCGTGCGCCCCGATGGCCGGATCATGGCCTTCTGGACGGGTCACCAGTATCCCGGCGTACCGATCTACTACCGACGTTCGATGCTGGCCGAAGACATCACCGGCGGTTGGGAACCCGTCCGCGAGATCACCGACAACACCAGTGGCGACCGCCCCGGATTCACCTACCAGAATCTCGCCCAGCTCAGCAGGGAACCTGGCCGGCTCTTCGTGTTCTGGCGTGGCGGCAATTTCAATCCGACATTCTCCACCACCGTCGACGGCGAGACATGGACACCGGCGGCCACATTGATCAGCTCTCCCGGTGAACGCCCGTATGTGAAGGTGTTTTCGGACGGAACCGACACCATTCACTTCGCGTTCACCCAGGCACATCCCAACCGTGTGCGCACCAGCATCTACTACATGTACTACCGAGCCGGCAGCCTTCACCGCGCCGACGGGACACCGATCGGCGACCTGGGCGCCGCCATCCGGCCGGATCAGGCTGATCTGGTCTACGATGCCGCGACCGCCGGGCCCAAGGCTTGGATATGGGACATCGCCTGCGACTCCGCTGGCCGGCCGATTCTCGTCTACGCGACGTTTCCCTCCGACACCGACCACCGCTATCGGTATGCCCGCTGGGACAACGCAGGCTCGTGGGTGGACACCGAGATCACGGCTGCCGGAGATTCGATCAGTGCCGACGGCAACGAGCCCAACTATTCCGGCGGGATCTCCTTGGACCACGCCAACCCGTCGATGGTCCTGCTGTCCCGCCAGGAGCCGGGCGAGGGCGGCCGGCACGAGATCTCCCGCTGGACCACCACGGACCAAGGCGCCAGCTGGGATTCGGTGGCGATCACCTCGAACTCGCGGGAACTCAACGTACGCCCGATCAAGCCACACGGGATGCGCGGTGACGGCGCACTCAGTGTGCTCTGGATGGCTGGCGAGTACCCCAGCTACACGTCGTACCAGACCCGCATCATGGCGCTCGGCGAAGACGGCATGCCGTTCGCACTGTGCCGCTGACCGCTGCTGTAGCTGAGCCGGCTCGACGACTTCGAAGTGCTTCGACTGGTGTCGGCCCGTTCCGACCTGCCGGTTCATCCATCCTCGTGCTCGCCGGGCCGATCTCTCGCAGGTGGCCGGTTCCGGCCGTGTCTCGTCGCTCGCTCTCGCGACTCTGCCACGCAGTGGTCCGACGGGCTGACGTCCAATTTCGACGGATCTGAATCCTTCTCCGACCTCGATGAACTGGGCCCGAACAGGGACATCTCGGGCTAGCCCTTCAATTTCGCCGCACTCGGACCTCGACGTCGAGGTGGTGGATGCGGCGGGACGACTCCAACAGCGCGCACCTCACTGGCGGCAGGATGGCCCTCTGGTGTAGAAATAGCGAGCTTCTGAGGCTGGGGGGTCAATGTCTGAGTATCGTCATGCCGTTGATCAGCGATGTGCTCGCTATTCGAGGTCCCTCCCGGACCCGTCGGTCAAGGAAGCCATATGAACCAATCGTCGTCCAACCACGATGTGCTCCAGCACGGAGTGCAGCCACCTCAGAGCCAGACAAAGCGTGACCTTGCTGTCGTTGGTCTGGGGTATGTCGGCCTGCCGTTGGTCCGTGAGGGCTGCCGGGCGGGGCTTGGTGTCGTCGGGCTCGACGTCTCTGACCGGGTGATCGCCGGGCTGTCTTCGGGCCG
>NZ_JBEFTX010000028.1:0-32202 GCF_040195635.1 Actinopolymorpha sp. B11F2
CTACCGCCCCACCGACAACCCGGCCTACCGCCCCACCGACAACCCGGCCTACCGCCCCACCGACAACCCGGCCTACCGCCCCACCGACAACCCGGCCTACCGCCCCACCGACAACCCGGCCTACCGCGCGGGCGACCGCCCGACCTACCTGCCCGCGGACCGCATCGGCAGCCACGTTCCCGATCGTCCGGCGCCGCGGCGCGCCGAGGAACCCACCGACCATCCGGGATACCGCTCGTTTGACCGGTACGCCTCGCCCGTCGCCGACGACGCCACCGGTGCGACCCCCTACCCGCCGTACCGCCCCTTCGACCGACCGTCCTACCGCCGGCCCGACGACCCCACCGAGCACCCGGACTACCCCGCGATCGTGGAGCCGCTCTACGATCCGCAGGCTCCGACCCTGCCGAGCGCGAGGCACCGGGCACGCCGGCGTGCCCCTTCCAACCGTGGCAGCCGCTGGGCTCGCCAGCTCGTCGTCCTGCTGCCCTTGGCGCTCGCGTCCAGCTCCTGGGCCACCCTCGGCAGCTCCGATTCCGGCAAGCTGCCGTGGTTCCCGGACGGATACCGAGTCGCCCTCGGGTCCGACACGTCGACGACCGTCGAGGAGGACAAGCCCTACCCCGACGAGCCCGATGTCGACGTGACACCCACACCCGAGGTGACGACCCCGGACCCGACGTCCCCGAACCCGCGCGTCAGCGCCACGCCTGAGCCTTCTGACCGTCGCCGCTCCGGCACCGGCGAGACGGGGACCGGCGGGCAACCTGGAGACGGCCCGGCGACGAGCGCACCAGCTCCAGCGCCCAAGCCCAAGCCGAGCCGGACGTCCGCGCCGCGTCCCACGCCCACTCCCACACCGGCACCCACCACGCCGGCGCCCGAGCCGGAACAGCCCGGCATCCCTCTGCCGCAGCTCCCGCTTCACATCCCGCTTCCGACGGTGCTGCCACTGCCGCTGCCGCTTTTCTCCCTGACGGGTACCCCGACCGAAGTGGGTACGGAAGGTTCCGCCGTGAGCGAGGGCGGGGCGTTGTCTTTGCCGATGCTGGAGTCGATCTCCGGCCGCGAGCTCACCGCTGACAGCTAACTGACCAACGCCACCGGAAGCCGCCGGACCCACGACAACGCGGCGCGGAGAAGTCAGATCGGGGCGTGCGTACGCCCGGGTGGCGCGGACTCCAGCCAGGCCAGGAATCCCGTCAGCGCGTCCTCTGCCATCGCCAGCTCCACCACGGAGTTGCCGGCCTGGACGCACTCCACGACGACGTGTCCGGCGTAGAGGCCGAGCGCCTCGGCGGCCAGTGGCTCGCGACGTGACTCGACCGTGAGGTCATTGCGCTGGAACACCCGGCGAGGCCGCAGCCCGAACGAAAAGACCCGGAACCATTCCACCGAATCGCCGGAATAGCGTGCGATGCCGAGTACCCAACCCTTGCCGGGCGTACCCGTGTGCAGCCGGACACTGCAGTCGAAGGTGCCGCCACCACGCTGGAGCAACCGCCGCCGGACGGCGAACGCCGCCAGAGTCATCAGCACCAGAGCGAGGATGATTCCGGCGGCGTCGAGAATGATCTGGATCATCGGGCGCCACCTGACCGGGCGCCGATGTCGTCAGCAGCCGGACGGTCGACCCCGGGGCCCGAGACGTGTGCGACGCGGACGCCCTGACATCGACCTAGCGGTCGGAGGTGGCAGCGGGACATCGCGGCAGTGCGCGCGGGACCTGGTCCACACTGCCCTGCCGCACCGCCGGACTCCGCCACCGCACGCCCACCACGCCCGGACTCAGGACGCCATCTCGACGGCGCGGATGCGGGCCTCGGCACGGCGTACGTGTTCGAGCGCCTCCTCGTCGTCCCCGCCGGCAGCGTGCGCGCGATCGAGCTCCCGCCGCGCCGCCTCCAGGTCGATCTCGTGCGCCATCTCGGCGTACTCGGCCAGGATGGACACCCGGTCGTGGGCGACCGAGAGGAAGCCGCCGTAGACGGCCGCTACCCAGATGTCGCCCTCCTGGTTGCGGATCTCCACCACGCCGTCGGCGAGCAAGCCGAGCAGGGGGGTGTGTCCGGGCAGGATGCCGATATCGCCGTCGATCGTCCGTGCGATGACGGTGGCCGCCTCGCCGGACCAGACCGTGCGGTCGGGCGCGACGAGCTCGACATGCAAGGGCTCTGCCACCGTAGATCCTCCTGGCCTGAATCGTTCTCGGGAGAATACCCACCTGCGAGAGCTCTGCCCTCGCGTACCCCCACCCAACACCTGACCCGCAGGAGACAAGTCCCTACCGGCTGGGCCAAAAGCCCTTCATTCGGCAGGTACTTCCTCTTCCGGGACTGACCGGACTGTCCTCAGCCGCTCAGTTCTCCTTCTGGATCTCAGCCCACCTGCGTTCGACATCGTCGAGGCCGCCGCACATGTAGAAGGCCTGCTCGGCCACGTGGTCGTAGTCGCCGTCACAGATCTTCTTGAACGCCTCGATGTTGTCCTCGAGCTGGACGAAGGAACCCTCGATGCCGGTGAACTGTGCCGCGGCGAAGGTGTTCTGGGAGAGGAAGCGCTGGATCCGGCGCGCCCTTGCGACCGTGATCTTGTCCTCCTCCGGCAGTTCGTCGATACCCAGGATCGCGATGATGTCCTGGAGCTCCTGGTTGCGCTGGAGGATCCCCTTGACCCGGTTGGCGACCGTGTAGTGCTCCTGACCGACGTACTGCGGGTCGAGGATCCGGCTGGTCGACTCCAGCGGGTGGATCGCCGGGTAGATCGCCTGCGCCGCAAGGTCACGTGACAGGTTGGTCGTCGCATCGAGGTGGGCGAAGGTCGTGGCAGGCGCCGGGTCGGTGTAGTCGTCGGCGGGGACGAAGACCGCCTGCATCGAGGTGATGGAGTGCCCCCGCGTCGAGGTGATGCGCTCCTGCAGCAGGCCCATCTCGTCAGCCAGGTTGGGCTGGTAACCCACCGCCGACGGCATCCGGCCGAGCAGGGTCGACACCTCCGAGCCCGCCTGGGTGAACCGGAAGATGTTGTCGATGAAGAGCAGGACATCCTGGTTCTTCACGTCACGGAAGTACTCCGCCATCGTGAGTGCGGACAGCGCCACGCGGAGCCTGGTGCCAGGCGGCTCGTCCATCTGTCCGAACACCAGGGCGGTGTCCGGCAGCGCTCCGCTCTCCTCCATCTCGACGATGAGGTCGGTGCCCTCACGGGTCCGCTCACCGACACCGGCGAACACCGAGGTGCCGCCGAAGTTGCGGGCGACCCGGATGATCATCTCCTGGATGAGCACCGTCTTGCCGACACCCGCACCACCGAACAGGCCGATCTTGCCGCCCTGGACGTACGGCGTCAGGAGGTCGATGACCTTGATGCCGGTGACCAGCATCTCGCTCTTGGGCGCGAGCTGGTCGAACGACGGAGCGGGCCGGTGGATGGGCCACCGCTCGGTGATCTCCAGCTTCTCACCGTCCTTGGCGTTGAGGCAGTCGCCGACGATGTTCCACACGTGTCCCTTGGTCACATCGCCCACCGGCACCGAGATCGGCGCGCCGGTGTCGCGGACCTCGGTACCCCTGACGAGGCCGTCGGTGGGCTGGAGCGCGACCGCCTTCACGACGTTGTCGCCCAGGTGCAGCTCCACCTCGAGGGTCAGAGTCACAGTCGTACCGCCGCGAGTGACGTCGACCTCGAGCGCGTTGTAGATGGGCGGGACCTGGCCGGCCTGAAACTCGACGTCGACGGTCGGACCGATGATGCGGGCAACTCGACCCACGCCGGCCTGCGGCGTCTCGGCGCCCTTCTCCGTAACGGTGGCTGTCATCTCTATCTCTCACTCACTCTGCTCAGAAAGATGGTCGCTTTCGCACCCTGGCTCATCGCTCCGCCGCAACTGCGTCGGCAAGGGCATTCGCGCCCCCGACGATCTCACTGATCTCCTGGGTGATCTCGGCCTGGCGCGCGGCGTTCGCCTCGCGGGTCAGTGTCCCGACGAGTTCCTTCGCATTGTCGGTCGCCGACTTCATCGCACGCTGCCGCGCCGCATGCTCGCTGGCGGCCGACTGCAGCATGCAGTGGTAGATCCGGTTCTCGATGTAGCGCGGCAGAAGGGTCTCGAGCACGTCCTCGGCCGACGGCTCGAACTCGTACAGCGGAAGAACCTCGTCGGAGGCGGGTGCCTCCTCGCCCTCGACGACCTCCAGCGGCAGCAGGCGGATGACCTCCGGCCGCTGCGTCATCATCGACACGAAGCGGGTGTAGACGATGTGGATCTCGTCGACCCCGCCGTCCTCGCCGCCGGCCTGGAACGCCTCGATGAGCGCCTCGCCGGCCTCCTTGGCGTGGGCGTACTGCGGATTGTCGGAGAATCCCGTCCACTCGGCGGCGATGTCGCGGTCGCGGAAACGGTAGTACGCCACCGCCTTGCGCCCACAGAGGTACGGGACGACCTCCTTGCCCTCGCCACGGACCAGCTCGGCGAGCCGCTCACCCTCGCGGATGACGCTGGACGAGTACGCCCCGGCCAGGCCGCGGTCGCTGGTGATGAGCAGCATCGCCGCGCGCCGCGGATTCGTCCGCTCGACGGTCAGCGGGTGATCGACGTTGGAGTAGGTCACGAGTGCCGACACCGCGCGGGTGAGCTCGCGGGCGTACGGCGTGGCCGCGCGCGAGCGCTCCTGGGCGCGGCGGATGCGTGAGGCCGCGACCAACTCCATCGCCCGGGTGATCTTGCCGATCGAGGAGATCGCCCGGATGCGTTGGCGGTAGATACGTAGCTTGCCGGCCATGCGCGTCAGCCCCGCTTCTGCCGAACGATCTGCTCCTGCTCCACGCTCTCTTCCTCGAGCGCCTCGAACTCCTCACGCCCAGGCTCGAGCAGCCGACCTTCGGAGGTCTCGAAGGTGGCCTTGAAGTCGGTGACGGCCTCATCGAGGGCCTTCGCCGTGTCGTCGGAGAAGTCCGTCGTCTCCCGGATCGCCTCGAGGATGCCGGCACGCTCCCGGCGGAGGAAGTCGAGCAGTTCGGCCTCGAACCGGCTCACGTCCTCGACCGGGACCTCGTCGAGCTTGCCCGCCGTACCGACCCAGATCGAGACGACCTGCTCCTCGTCGGGGAACGGCGACGCCTGTGGCTGCTTGAGCAGCTCGGTGAGCCGGCGCCCGCGCTCCAACTGTCGCCGCGACGCCGCGTCGAGGTCGGCGGCGAACATCGCGAACGCCTGCATCTCGGCGTACTGCGCGAGGTCGAGCTTGAGCTGACCGGAGACCTTCTTCATCGCCTTGGACTTCGCGCCGGAGACCCGCGACACCGACTGACCGACGTCGACGGCCGGCCGCTGGTTGGCGTTGAACAGGTCGGCCTGCAGGAAGATCTGGCCGTCGGTGATGGAGATGACGTTCGTCGGGATGTACGCCGAGATGTCGCCGGCCTTGGTCTCGATGACGGGGAGGCCGGTCATCGAACCCCCGCCGAGCTCGTCGGTGAGCTTGGCGCAGCGTTCCAGCAGCCGGGAGTGCAGGTAGAAGACGTCACCGGGGTAGGCCTCGCGGCCGGGTGGGCGGCGCAGCAGCAGCGACATCGCGCGGTAGGCCTCGGCCTGCTTCGACAGGTCGTCGAAGATGATCAGCACGTGCTTGCCGGCGTACATCCAGTGCTGGCCGATGCTCGAGCCGGTGTAGGGGGCGATGTACTTGAAGCCCGCCGAGTCCGACGCCGGTGCCGTGACGATCGTCGTGTAGTCCATCGCGCCGGCGTCTTCGAGCGCCTGGCGGACGGCTGCGACGGTCGAACCCTTCTGCCCGATCGCGACGTAGATGCAGCGCACCTGCTTCTTCGGGTCGCCGCTCTCCCAACCGTTCTTCTGGTTCAGGATCGCGTCGATGGCGATCTGGGTCTTGCCGGTCTTGCGGTCGCCGATGATGAGCTCCCGCTGGCCACGACCGATCTGGAACATCGCGTCGATGGCCTTGATGCCGGTCTGCATCGGCTCGCGGACCTCCTGGCGCATCATCACGCCCGGCGCCTGCAGCTCCAGCTCGCGGCGTCCGTCGAGGCCCTCGATCGGGCCGAGCCCGTCGACCGGGTTACCCATCGCGTCGACCACCCGGCCGAGGTAGCCCTCACCGACCGGCACCGACAGCACCTGGCCGGTCCGGCGTACGGTCTGGCCTTCCGCGATGCCGCCGAACTCGCCGAGGACCACCACACCGATCTCGCGGACGTCGAGGTTCTGGGCGATACCCAGAGTGCCGTCCTCGAACTCCAGCAGTTCGTTGGCCATCGCCGAGGGCAGGCCCTCGATGTGAGCGATACCGTCACCGGCGTCGACGACAGTGCCGACCTCCTCGGCTGCCGCGGCCTCCGGCTCGTAGCTCGAGACGAAGCGCTCCAGTGCGTCCCGGATCTCGTCCGGGCGAATCGTCAGCTCCGACATCTGTTGGTCCCTGCTCTCTCGGCAATCTCGTCTCTTGGTGCGGGAAGCGTGCCTATCCGGCGAGCCGGCGACGCGCGTCGTCCAACCGGCCGGCGATGGTTCCGTCGATGACCTCGTCACCCAGCTCGACCCGCAGGCCTCCGATCACCTCTGGATCGAGCAGGACGTTGAGATGGATGTCGTGTCCGTACTGCCGGCTGAGCGCGCGGGCCAGTCGGTCGCGATCGGCCTGGCCGAGGGATACGGCGCTGCGAACCGTCGCGACCAGGCGCTCACGCCATGCCGCGGCGACCTTGCCGTAGCCGTCGAGCGCTTCGGTCAGCGCCAACCCACGTGGAGCGGCCACAGCCTGCTCGACCAGGCGTACGGTCGACGGCTGTGCCTTGTCGGCCAGCAGCCCGCGGGCCAGCTCGACCCGTCGTTCGACCGGCAGCGTACGCCCGGTCAACGCCTGTGCCAGGCGGGCGTCGTTCTCGATCAGTCGGGCGAAGCGGAAGAGCTCGTCCTCGAGGTCGTCGAGCCGGCCGGCGCTGTCGGCCGAGCGGATGAGGGCGAGAACCGCCGCGTGCTCCAACGCGTCGGCGAGGTCCCGGGTGCGTGCCCACGCACCCTTCACCGCGGTGGTCACCACGGCCTGGGCATCCGCACCGATCCGGTTCCCGAGCAGTTCCTCGGCCAACCGGGCCCGCTCCTGCGGCGTCCGCGCCGGGTCGGTGAGCGCCCGACGCAACGCTGTCTCCTCGTCGAGGAGGGCGGTCACGGCGAACAGTTCCGAACCGGCGGTCTCGAGCTCACCCGCGCCGCCCGGCAGGTCCTTGACCACCTGCCGGGTCGAGGCGAGTGAGTCGCGAGACGCCCCGCGGAAGTCGATCATGACGGTTCACCGACCGGCTGGCGTTCTTCCAACTCGGCGAGGAAACGCTCGACGACACGCCGCTGACGCGCCTCGTCCTCCAGCGACTCCCCCACGATGCGGCTGGCGAGCTGGGTGGAGAGCTCGCCGATCTCGGTACGGAGCTGGGCGAGCACCTGCTGCCGCTCGGCGTCGACCTGCGTGTGGGCCTGCGCCACGATGCGCTGGGACTCCGCCTGCGCCTGGGCGCGCAGCTCGGCGATGATCGCCGCGCCCTGCTCCCTGGCGTCCTCCCGAATCCGCGAAGCCTCGTGCCGGGCTTCGGCGAGCTGCTGCTGGTACTGCTCCAGAGCTGCCTCGGCCTTGGCCTGTGTCTCCTCGGCCTGCTTGAGGCCGCCTTCGATCGCCTTCGTACGTTCGGCGAAGGCTTTCTCGAACGCGGGCGCCACCCACCGGCGCACCACGTAGAAGAGGATGCCGAACACAACCAAGCTGAGCAGCATCTCCGTGGTGTGCGGAAGCAGCGGGTTGGGCACCCCTTCTTCCGCCGCGAGGAACCCTGCTTCTTTCGCGAAGTACACAGTCATGGCAAGACTCCGTCGCTAGCCAGCGAAGACGAAGGCGAGCGCGATACCGATGATCGCGAGCGCCTCGGTGAGACCGAATCCGAGAATCGCGATCGTCTGCAGTCGAGCCTGCGCCTCGGGCTGGCGGGCAACGCCATTGATGTAGGCCGCGAAGATCAGGCCGACACCGATACCAGGGCCGATGGCCGACAAGCCGTAGCCGATGATCGCGAGCGAGCCAGTCATTCGTACGTTCCCTTCTAATCTTTGGTTGTTTCGATCAGTGCTCTTCGGCGAGGGCGCCGGAGATGTAGTTGGCGGTCAGGAGGGTGAAGATGTACGCCTGGAGCACGATCACCAGGAGTTCGAGGAAGAACAACGCGACGTCGAGCACCATCGAGATGACGCCGATGGGCTTGAAGTAGAGAACGTCGGAATGAAACAGAAGGTACTCGCCACCGAGTGCGAAGAGCGCGAGCACCAGGTGCCCGGCGAACATGTTGGCGAAGAGCCGGAGAGCCAGCGTGAACGGCCGGACGATGATGTTGGAGACGAACTCCAGCGGAATGAGGAGCAGCAACATCCCCGGGGCGATGCCGGGCGTCACCGTCTGGTGCTTGAGGTAACCGAAGAAACCCTTCCGCGCGATCCCGACGGCGTTGTAGACGATCCAGGTGATCGCCGCCAGCGGATAGACGAAACTCACCTGGGAGAACGTCGGGAACTGGATGAACGGGACGATCCCGAAGAGGTTGTTGACCAGGATGAAGAAGAACAGCGCGACGAGGTACGGCACGAACTTCAGGAAGTCGCGCGAACCGATCATGTCGCGGGCGATCGAGTTGCGGACGAAGCCGTAGGCGATCTCTCCGGCGTACTGCATGCGGCCCGGCACCATTGCCTGCTTGTGTGCGGCAAGGACGAAGAAACCTCCGACCAGGACCGCGGCCAGGACCAACTGCGCCATCGGCTTGGTGACACCGGCGACGAAGGGGGGCAGCAGGAAGTCGGCCGGACCCGGCGGGGTGAACCCCCCCGAGGCGAGAATCGTCACGCTCACGGGCTCTCCTCTCGCACCGGTCGAACATCGGTGGTGGGCACGCGGGTTCTTGCTTCGCTGCGAACCCGCGTGCTGTGCTCATTGGTTCGCTCGCTGCGCTCGCTCACGATCACGGGCTGTCCTTGGGTTCGTGGTGGCCGTACCGCTTGAACACGAGGTACAGCGCCAGCGCCAGACCGACCAGGATTCCCACCGGTAGTAGGAACGAGGTTCGGAAGTAGTGGTCCCCGAGCCAGCCGAGTCCGCCGTAGATCCCGACTCCGGCTACCAGGTAACCGAAGACGCCCCAAGCACCGTGCCCTGCCCCCGATGGTGCTGGGCCCGATGGCTCGGGGGGCGACCCGTTCTGGCTCATCGCGCACCGGACTGTAGCAGCCGGCACGGAGCGCGCTGAGACTGGGGTAAAGAGAAAGTAAATCCGTGCGGGTCGCGCCCATGGGCAGGGCATCCGCGCAGGTCAGGACGCTCATGATGATCTTCCTGACGGCGCGTCGTCCGGCGCGGTCGAGGGCGTCACGGCCGCCGTGCCCGTGGTGCCGGTCGATTCCGTGGCTTCGGCCGACCCCGTTGTGCCGGTCCCGGTCGTACGTTCGTCGAGATCGTAGAGCGGCACCCGCATACGGACGAACGCTCTTATCTCGCCGGTGCACCACGCCACGACGCAGGCGATCACGGTGAGGCTGGTCGCCATGCGTTCGACGTAGACGTCCACGACCTCGAGCGAGCCGAGGAGCGCCAGCAGGCCGCCGAAGATCAGGACGCGGACGAAGTAGCTGGCGACCGCGACCATCAGGACGACCTCGGGATAGGTCTGTCGCACGAGCCGGAGGGAGTAGAGCCCGCCACCGGAGAACGACACGACGACGAGGGCGCCGAGGACGGCGCCGGCGAGTCCGCGGGTGCCGGCGAGCACGGTGCTCAGGGCGATGGCGACTGCGGCGACGGCGAGCGTGGGCTTCAACGCTCCGCGGATCAGGGGGGTGACTCTGTCGGTCGTCATGATGGCGGCCGTCCCTCGTGCGGTGGGGGTTTGTGAAACTTAGCACAAGGTCCGGGCGTACGCCGAACCGACCCCGGCGAGCCCGAACCTGGTGGCGCCATTCAGCGGGGGTGCGGAAGGTGGTTGCGGCGCGGCAGGAGAGCCGTGCAGGCGATCGCCGCCACGACGACGACACCCACGATGGAGGCGGTCACCCAGGTCGCCCACAGGCCGATCACGACGACACCGAAGGCGAGCAGCCCGGCCCAGAGGTACATGACCAGGACGGCGCCCTTGTGCGAGTGACCGAGTTCGAGGTGGAGCCGGTGGTGGAGGTGCTTCTGATCGGCGGCGAACGGCGACTGGCCTGCCCTGGTCCGGCGGATCACCGCCAGCAACAGGTCGATGAACGGCAGCGCCATCACCGCGATCGGCAACACCAACGGCAGCAGCGCCGGCAGCAGGCTCCGGCTCTCGTTCTGCGGGCTCGACATCACGCTCGGGTCGAGCCAACCGGTCAGGCTGATCGTCGAGGCCGCCAACAGCAGACCCAACAGGTAGGCGCCGCAGTCACCCAGGAAGACGCGGGCGGGGAAGAAGTTGTGCGGAAGGAAACCGAGGCAGGCCCCGGCCATGATCGCGGTCACGAGCGTGGCCGTGGTGGCGCGGTTGAGGGAGAGCCCGACGGTTAGACCGTACGAATACGTGAAGAACGCCGCGGCCCCCAGGAACACCACGCCCGCGGCAAGGCCGTCGAGGCCGTCGACGAAGTTCACCGCGTTGGCCATCATGATGATGATCAAGGCGGAGATGACCGCGCTCTGCGCCGGCGACAACGACAGCAGGGTCCCGTCGGGCAGAGGCAGCCAGTTCAGCTGAACCCCGTAGACGACGAGGATTCCCGCGGCCACCACCTGCCCGGCGAGCCTGGTGAGCGCGTCGAGGTCGACGACGTCGTCGATACCGCCCACGACCGCGATCACGAACCCGGCAATCAGCAGACCCCACGCATCCTCCTTGATCTCGGGCAGCATCCCGAGGAACGGCAGGTGGGTCGCCACGACGAATCCGGCGGCCACGCCGCCCAGGACGGCTATGCCACCGAGGCGGGGCATCAACACCGAGTGGACATCGCGGTCGCGGATCGGCTTGACCGCACCGATCCTGGCCGCGAACCGGCGCGCAACGCCCCCCAGGAGGTACGTCGTCGCCGCGGCGACGATGAGAACCAGGACGTACTCACGCACGAGCGGCTCCCCCAGCCTTCGCACTGCCTGGACGTGCGCGTCGTGCGGCGTTCATGCGCGGCCGTCGTGCGGCGTTCATGCGCGGGCACCCACGAGGGCGGCGATGGAGGTGGCGACCGCCTGGGAGATCGTCGCACCAGCCGCCTCGTAGACCGCCATGGGTCGCCCGATCGGATCGGGAATGTCGTCCTCGTCCGGGCTGCCCGGCCGGATCGTACCGCGCTGCCGGGCGACCAGCGCCACCACGGCACGGGCCCGCTCGACCGGATCGGTGGGGGACGCGTCGACCGCCCCGTCGCCCTCGGCCTCGGACGCCGCCGCCAACCGGTCGGCGGTGCCTGCCGGGTCGGTGGCCGCGAGGCTGGTCGCCCCCACCGCGCCCGAGGCGGCAGCGACCTCCGTCGCGGCCGAAAGGACCGCCGGGTCGGGCTCGGGTGCCCGGTCGGCGAGGGCGGCCGTCGTACGCGCGAATTCGGTCAGCGTGAAGGTTCGGCGCAACGCGCCCGGGTCGAGCGTGACCACCGCGCTGCGGTGCGCCCGGGTGGCGGTGAGGATCAGGTCCGCGGCGCCCACCAGGTCCGCGGTGAGCTCGGTCGACCGGAACCCGTCGGGATCTCCGCCGTACGCCGAGACGACCGCCGCGGCTTCCGGCGTCATCTCCCGGCCCGCATAGGTACCGGTGCCTGCGCCGAAGACCCGGAACGTTCCCGCGGCGTCGCCGAGGTGGCGCTCCAGGGCGGAGACGGCCAGGCGTTCGGCGATGGGAGACCGGCACATGTTGCCGGTGCACACGAACATGATCGAGAACGTGGTCATGGCCGCAGTCGCTCCTCGTCACACAGGTGCTGGTCCATCCCGGCCGGCCTCAGGGTGTCACACGCAGGTCGAGATCCGGAACGATGGCACGCAGTCGCTCGATCGAAACAGCGCCGGAGCGCAGGATCCGCGGTGTCGGCGAGGTCAGGTCGAGGATGGTCGACGGCACGGCTCCTCTGGTGGGCCCGGCATCGAGGTAGACCGCGACATTGTTACCGAGCTGGTCCTGTGCTTCGGCACAGGTCACCGCCGGCGGGTCACCGGACCGGTTGGCGCTGCTCACCGCGAGCGGTCCGGTCTTGTTGAGCAGGTCGAGCGCGATCTCGTCGTCGGGCATCCGTACGGCCACCGTGTCGCCTGAGTCCCCGATGTCCCAGACCAGGCTGGGCTGCTGGTGGCAGATCAGGGTGAGGGCACCGGGCCAGAACTCCTCCACCAGGCGCCTGCCGTAGTCCGGGATGTCGGTCGCGATGCCGTCGAGAGCACCGAGCGAGCCCACCAGCACCGGCGGGGGCATGGACCGCTCGCGTCCCTTGGCCGAAAGCAGGGCGGCGACGGCCTCAGGGACGAAGGCGTCGGCCGCGATGCCGTAAACCGTGTCTGTCGGCAGGACCACGAGGTCGCCGCGCCTGATGGCGGAGGCGGCGATCTCCAGGCCGATGGTGCGTTCGTCCCGGTCCTTGCATGCATAGCGCTCGCTCACAGTTGCTCATCGTGCCATGCCGAGCTGAGGGGACGACGCGATGCCCGGCGTGCTGGGCGCGAGGTCGATCAACGGTGGACGAATCGGTCGGCCGACGCGGTGGCTGTCCGGTTCGTCCGCCGTTGATCAACTCGTCTCCACTGACGAACGTACGAAGCCGGCGGACGCTTGCGTCGACCGCTGCCGGCGTACGGGCTGATGTCGGGAGGAAGCGCCAGTAGGCTGACGCGCGTGAGCGACAACCTCCCGGACCGGTCGGCCTACCGTGCGGGCGATGCCGACCGCGAAGCGGTGGTCGAACGCCTGCGGGCCGCGGCCTCCGATGGCCGCCTCGACCTGGCGGAGTTCGAGGAGCGGATGTCGGCGGCCTACACCGCGAAGACATTCGCTGAACTCGCTCCGCTCACCGCCGATCTCCTTGACGGCACGTCCGTGGCACCCGCCCCCACCGGGCCGGCCGAGATCACACTGCACGCCGTGGGTTCGTCGGTCTCCCGTCGCGGCACGTGGGTCGTTCCCCGGAAGGTCTCGGTCAAGGGCAAGGCCGGCTCGACGATGCTCGACCTCACCCAGGCGCGACTGCTGTCCCAGGACGTCGAGATTGCCCTCGACGCATCGGCTGGCTCGGTCACCATCGTCGTTCCACCAGGCACCCAGGTCGACACGAGCGATCTGAAGACCAGCTTCGGGAGCACCCACGTCCGCACGGACACACCGTCGGAGTACGCCAGCACGGCGCAGCTTCGCCTCACCGTCACCGGCACCTGCCACATGGGTTCGGTGACAGTGCGGCACCTCTACTTCTGGGAGCCGTGGTTCCGCGATCTCCTCACCCGGTGGCGCCGCAAGCTCCAGGCGCGGTGAGGCGGACGCCCGTGTCCGGGTCCGCGGTGACGGGAGCACGTTCATCGGGCGGTGCGGTGACGCCGACGGAACCCCCCATGATCATGAAGAGAAAGTCGGCTATACGCCGAATCCTTCATGATCACGATCATGATCACGGGTCAGGGGCGGATCCGTTGGGCGGTGACGAAGCGCGGGCGGTCGGCGAGGTCGGTGTGGTCGCGGACGCGGGACCAGTAACCTGTGGCGGCGAAGATCGCGGGAGCACTCTCGCCCTGGACGTCGGCGTGTTCGACCACGACGAGGCCGCTGCCGGGTCGCAGCAGCCGTCGCGCGGTCCGCTCGACCATCCGGATCGCGTCGAGCCCGTCATCGCCTGACCACAGGGCCAGCGCGGGATCGTGGTCACGCACCTCCTGCTCGACACCGTCGTAGGCCTCCAACGGGATATACGGCGGATTCGCGACCACCACGTCCACCGTGCCGTCCAGCTCACGGAAAGCCGATGCCGCGTCGCCGTGGACGAGCGTGACGCGAGTGCCCGCGAGATTGCGGGCAGCCCACGCGTGTGCGGCATCGTCGAGCTCGACCGCGAAGACGCGGACACCGGTCACCTCACCGGCGATGGAAGCCGCGATCGCGCCCGATCCCGTGCACAGGTCGACCGCGGTGAGCGTAGCGGCGGGTGGTCCGGAACGCTTCGTCGCCTGTAGCGCGTCGATCGCCCAACCTGCCACCACCTCGGTCTCGGGCCGTGGAACGAACACCCCTGGACCGACGTCGAGCTCCAGGTGCCGAAACGGCGCCTTCCCGGTGAGATGTTGAAGCGGTTCGCGGGCAGCCCGGCGGGCGACCAGTTGGGAGAACCGGTCCTGAGCCGCCGGCGGCACGTCGGTACACAGGCCCAGTCGGCTCCGCGGAACGCCTAGGACATGGGCGAGCAGCTCCTCGGCGTCGAAGCGCGGCGAGGCGACGCCCGTCGCGGCGAACTGCTCCCGCGCCTGGTCGAGCAGGCCACGCACCAAGCTCACGCGGGGCGTGCTCATCCGGGCTGATTCTCCAAGGCCGCAAGGCGTTCGGCCTGGTCCGCTTCGACCAGCGCACCGATCACCGGGTCGAGTTCACCGTCGAGTACCTGGTCGAGGTTGTACGCCGTGAACCCCACCCGGTGGTCGGTGATGCGGTTCTGCGGGAAGTTGTACGTCCGCACCCGTTCGGAACGGTCCACCGTCCGTACCTGGCTCCGCCGCGCCGCCGCCGTCTCGGCATCCGCCTGCTCCTGGGCGATGGCGAGCAGCCGCGCGCGGAGGATGCGTAGGGCCTGCTCCCTGTTCTGGAGCTGGCTTTTCTCGTTCTGGCAGGAGACGACGATGCCGGTGGGGACGTGGGTGATGCGTACGGCCGAGTCGGTGGTGTTGACGCTCTGCCCACCCGGCCCGGAGGAACGGAACACATCGATGCGGAGGTCCTTCTCCGCGATGTCGACGTCGATGTCCTCCGCCTCTGGCAGGACGAGAACACCGGCCGCCGAGGTGTGGATCCGGCCCTGCGACTCGGTAACCGGCACCCGCTGCACCCGGTGCACGCCGCCTTCGAACCTCAACCGGGAGTACGGCGTCTCGTCGAGCTCGCCGCCGGTCGCTCCCCCGCCCTTGCCCTTGACCGCGAGCGTCACGCTCTTGATCCCGCCGAGCTCGGACTCGGCGACCTCGAGGGTCTCCGTACGCCAGCCGCGCCGTTCGGCGTACCGGTCGTACATCCGTAGCAGGTCGCCGGCGAACAGGGCCGACTCCGCACCGCCCTCGCCGGCCTTGATCTCGAGCAGAACGTTCTTGTCCGCAAGGGGATCGCGCGGGAGCAGGAGCAGGCGCAGGCGTTCCTCGGCGTCGGCATGCTGCGCTGACAGGCGTTCGGCCTCCTCGGCGAACCCCGCGTCTTCGCCGGCGAGTTCCCGTGCGGCTTCGAGGTCGTCGTTCAACTGCCGCCAGGTGCCGTAGGCCGCGACCACGCGCTGCAGCTCGGCATAGCGGCGGCCGACCTTGCGGGCGGTCGCCTGGTCGGCGTGGATCGCCGGGTCGGCGAGGCGGCGTTCGAGGTCAGCGTGCTCGGTCAACAGCGCCTCAACGGCTTCGAACACGATGCCTCCTGGAGAGAACGATGAACGAACGACGCCCGCAGCTGGGCAGCGGCCCTAGCCCTCGTGGGCGACCGAGCCTGGTCAACCGCGCCCGGACGCGACAGCGCCGGCCACGCGGGAACCCGTGAACGGGCCCGCCGACCGGCGCTGTTGGAGTGCTACTTCTTGTTCTGCTTGTCCTTCGACTGCGCCTTGGCGTACCGCTTCTCGAAGCGGGCCACGCGACCACCGGTGTCGAGGATCTTCTGCTTGCCGGTGTAGAAGGGGTGGCAGGCCGAACACACGTCGGTGTGGATCGAGCCGTTCCGGGCAGTGCTGCGGGTGGTGAACGCGTTGCCACACGTGCACGTCACCGTCGTCTCGATGTAGTCAGGGTGAATGCCAGACTTCACAGGTTTCCTCCGCTTTTGTAGAGCGCCGGGTCGCCGTCACCCAGCCGGGTGGGCGTGAACCGGTGCCAGCGCATGTAGTTTCCCATCTGTTCAGCCACCCGGAGCAACGGCCCCGGCAGTCGGCGCATTCCCGCGCCCGACTGCCGAGGACCGCTCCGGGTCCGTGCACCGCTTCAGATGTAGGACGGGTCAGTCGTCGTCCCGCGACGAGGAGTTCCCGCCGGCACCCGGCATCGTCTTGTTGATCTGCATCAGGAACTCGACGTTGCTTCGCGTGTCCTTGAGCCGGTTGAGCAGCAGCTCGAGAGCCTGCTGGCCGTCGAGCCCCGACATCACCCGACGGAGCTTCCACACGATGCCGAGCTCCTCCTTGCCCATGAGCAGCTCTTCGCGCCGGGTGCTGGACGCGTCGACGTCGATGGCGGGGAAGATCCGCTTGTCGGCGTACTCCCGGCGCAGCCGGAGCTCCATGTTGCCGGTGCCCTTGAACTCCTCGAAGATCACTTCGTCCATCTTCGAGCCGGTCTCGATCAGGGCGGTCGCGATGATGGTGAGCGATCCCCCGTGCTCGATGTTGCGGGCCGCGCCGAAGAACCGCTTGGGCGGGTACAGCGCGCTCGAGTCCACACCACCGGACAGGATCCGGCCGCTCGCGGGAGCCGCGAGGTTGTACGCACGACCGAGCCGGGTGATCGAGTCGAGCAGCACGACCACGTCGTGGCCCAGCTCGACCAGCCGCTTGGCCCGCTCGATCGCAAGCTCGGCAACGGTCGTGTGGTCGTCGGCCGGCCGGTCGAAGGTGGAGGCGATGACCTCACCCTTGACCGCCCGCTGCATGTCGGTGACCTCCTCAGGCCGCTCGTCGACGAGCACGACCATGAGGTGGGCCTCGGGGTTGTTCTGGGTGATCGCGTTGGCGATCGCCTGCATGATCAGCGTCTTACCGGCCTTGGACGGCGACACGATCAACGCCCGCTGGCCCTTGCCGATCGGAGCGATCAGGTCGATGATCCGGGTCGTCGGGATGGACGGGTCGGTCTCGAGCCGGAGCCGCTCCTGTGGGTACAGCGGGGTGAGCTTGCCGAAGTCGGGCCGCTGCCTGGACAGCTCCGGGTCGGCACCGTTGACCGTGTCGACGCGGACCAGCGGGTTGAACTTCTCCCGGCGTTCACCTTCGCGCGGCTGGCGGATGGCGCCGCTCATCGCATCGCCCTTGCGCAGGCCGTACTTCTTGACCATCGCCAGGGAGACGTAGACGTCGTTGGGGCCGGGCAGGAACCCGCTCGTGCGGACGAACGCGTAGTTGTCGAGCACGTCGAGGATGCCGGCCACCGGGATGAGAACGTCGTCCTCGTTGACCTGCGGCTCGCCGTCGTAACGGTCGCTGCGTCCGCCACCACTCCTGCGATCGCGGAAGCGATCACGCGAACGCCTCCGCCGACGCCCGCGACCACCTTCGTCGTCGTCGCCGTCGCGGCTGTCGCGGTTGTCGCGGCCGCCGTCCCGCTGGTTCTGGCTACTGTGCTCGCGGCTGCCCCGGCCACCGTCACGGTTGTTGTCACGGCCACCGTCACGGCCGTCGCGGCTGCCGCGGCCGCCGTCGCGGCCCGAGCCACGAGACTCGCGCCCACCGTCGCGCCCGGACTCAGACGGGTTGTCGCCCCGGCCTTCGGTGCCGTCCTTGGCAGCGGCGTCTTCGCCCCGGTCGGCGGCACGGTCGCCGTCGGTGTCGGCCTGCTGGCCGTTCTGCTTGTCCTGCTTGTCCGCCCGGCGACCGCGGGACCGGGTGGCGTCGCCACCCTCCGACTGGCCGTCGGCGATGTCGATCTGGGTCTGCCCTTCGGCAGACTGCGTCCGGCGGTCGCGCTTCGACGCGGGGCGGTCCGCCGAGGCCGAGCCTTCGTCGGTGGCCTGGCCACCAGCCGCCTGCGCCGCCTTGATGGCGTCGATCAGCTGGCTCTTGCGCATCCGGGCGGTACCCGTGATGCCAAGGCCCTGTGCAACCTGCTGGAGTTCTGCGAGCACCATGCCCGCGAGGCCACTCGCACGGCGACGGCGTGTCGGGGTGCCGCCGTCTTCGGTAGCGGGTGCATCCCCGGCGTGGGCGTCAGAAGCCGGTGCGGTGGTGAGATCAGTGGTTTCGGTCACGTGAGGTCCTTCCCACGCGTGGTGTCGGCCGTTTCGATGGCGTGCCGACTTGTCGTTGCCGGCAAATTGCCGGGTCCTCCCTGTTGGAGTCGTGCCTCATGTGCACGAGTGAACGAGCTCTCGACGAGTCCGGGTCCACCAGTTGTATGCCTGTTGCGCACAAAGAGTGCACAGGCCTCAACGGGGACGCCACAGAAATCTGATGACAGCGAAAGAAACGCTTCCCGGAATCGTGGCGAGATGGCACCAGGGGCCATAACAAGGGCTCCGGCCCGATAGGGAGCCTAACAGAATCTCTCGGGCCTGGCTCCCTCACCCTGCTCAACATCTTCCCACGGTGATGAATTCCCGTCAGTCGGAGGCAAGATCCGGGCGCCGTCGAGGTCGAGAGGGACCTCGTACGCACGGAATCCGGTGGGCGCCGCCTCTGCCAGCCTGTGAGCCGTACCTAGCGGGGCAAACGCGAGGACGGACGGTCCGGCGCCTGACACCACGGCTGGGACCCCCCGGGCACGCAGGTCCGCGACGAGCGCCGCCGATGCTGGCATGGCTGACGCCCGATAGGGCTGGTGGAGCCGGTCCTCGGTCGCCGCGAGCAAGAGGTCGATGTCCACCTCTGCCGGCGCTGCGGGGCCTCCGGCGAGCACGGGGTGGCCTCCGGCGAGCACGGGGTGGCCTCCGGCGAGCACGGGGTGGCCCCCGGCGAGCGCGGCGACGAGAAGTGCCGCCCGGCCGGCGTTCACGGCCGCATCGGCATGGGGCACAAGGTCCGGAAGGGCAGCACGGGCGGTTTCGGTCGCAAGTGGGCTGTCCGGGACGAAGACGACCGAAGAGACCGAGACCGGCTCCAACCGGATCGCCCGGGCGCGGGACCCCGCTGGAGTCCATGCGATCGTCAGCCCACCCAGCACGCAGGCCGCCACGTTGTCCGGATGACCTTCGAGCGCCGAGCCCAGCGCGATCACGGCCGCATCGTCGAGTCCTGTGCCTCCGTCTGATACCAAGGCACGCGCGGCGACGATCCCGGCGACGATCGCGGCCGCGGAGGAACCCATCCCACGGCCGTGCGGGATCCGGTTCGTACACGTGAGGGCGAGGCCCGGCGGCTGGCCGCCCAGTTCGTCAAGCGCCGTCCTGAGCGCCCGGACGACGAGGTTCGTCCCGTCGCGGGGAACCAGGGCGGCGCCCTCACCCACGACCTCCACGGTGAGTCCGGAGGGGGTCGGCCGCACCTCGACTTCGTCGTACATCCCCAGAGCGAGGCCCAGCGCGTCGAAGCCGGGGCCGAGGTTCGCGCTCGTCGCCGGCACCCGGACGCGTACCGGGTCCGCACGAAAGCGCACGCCACCCACCGCGGTCAGTCCAGATCGAGCGCGCGGGCCGCGGCGTCGGGTTCGGGCGGTACGACGATCGCGCCGACGTCACCGGCCACCTCGAGCGGGGTGGCGACATCCTTCAGCCCGTGCCCGGTGACGGTGATCACCACGGTCTGCCCCCGGTCGAGTTCGCCCGCCTCTGCCACCCGGAGCAGGCCCGCGACGCCCACCGCCGACGCGGGTTCGACGAACACCCCGTCACGAGCGGCGAGCCCGGCCTGTGCGGCGAGGATCGCCTCGTCCGGTACGGCGTCGATCCGCCCGCCGGACTCGTCCCGCGCCGCCACGGCGTCTCCCCACCGTGCGGGGTTGCCGACCCGGATCGCGGTGGCGACGGTCTCGGGATGCTCCACCGGCGCTCCGCTCACGATCGGGGCCGCGCCCGCCGCCTGGAAGCCCCACATCCGGGGACGACGCTGCGCCCGCCCGGCTTTGGCGTACTCCTGATAACCCGCCCAGTAGGCGGTGATGTTGCCGGCGTTGCCCACCGGTAGCACGTGGATGTCGGGCGCGTCGCCGAGGACGTCGACGATCTCGAAGGCCGCCGTCTTCTGGCCGGCCAGCCGGTAGCCGTCGGGGTTGGCGGAGTTGACGAGGACCGCGGAGTACTGCTCGCACAGGCCACGCGCGAGCTTCAGGCAGTCGTCGAAGTTGCCCTTGACCTGGACCAGGCGCGCCCGGTGCACGATCGCCTGCGCGAGCTTGCCCTGCGCGATGCGTCCCTCCGGGACGAGGACGACCGGCACCAGCCCCGCACGTACGGCATAGGCCGCGGCGGAGGCGCTGGTGTTGCCGGTCGAGGCACAGATGACCACCTTGACGCCGGCGTCAGCGGCACGGGACACGGCCATCGTCATGCCACGGTCCTTGAACGAACCGGTCGGGTTGTCCCCTTCGACCTTGACCCACACCTCGCAGCCGGTTGCCTCCGAGAGCCAGGCGGACGCCACCAGCGGGGTCCCGCCCTCGCCGAGGGTCACGACCGGCATCGTGGGGCTGACGGGCAGCCATGCGCGGTACTCCTCGATGACACCCCGCCACAGCCGCGACACTTCCGCCATCAGGCTCTCTCCTCAGCCGTCCAGTCAGCCGTCCAGGCGACTCCGGGGCGGCCGCCTGTCCTGCAAATGACCACGCTAGGCATGCTCGCAGAACCCGGGCGAGGCATCGACACCTGGTAGGGGCACACCCGCATGGGCAGCGTGGTCATTGTCCCTGGCGCCGGCTCAGTCGTCGCCGCGCCCACGCCACTCACTCCTCGCCGAGGCCCTCGACGCGCATCACGCTGAGGACCTCGCGGACGACGCCGAGTTTCACCAGTTCATCGACGGTAGCGGCAAGCGCCCGGTCGGGCGCCTGGTGGGTCACCACGACGAGCTGCGCATCCGCGCCGCGGCCTTCCTGGCGTACGGTCTGGATCGAGACGCCCTGCTGGGCGAACGCGTCGGCGACGGCCGCCAGCACGCCCGCCTTGTCATCGACGTCGAGCGAGATGTGGTAGCGGGTCGGGGTCTCCCCCATCGGTCTCACGGCCAGCTGGGCGTAGGTCGACTCGCCCACCCCGGTGACCCCCTGCACGCGGTGGCGCGCGACGGCGACGAGATCGCCGAGGACGGCACTGGCCGTCGGCGCGCCACCCGCGCCCGACCCGTAGAACATCAGCTGCCCGGCGGCCGCGCTCTCGACGAAGACCGCGTTGTACGCCTCACGGACGCTGGCGAGCGGATGCGCCCGCGGGATCATCGCCGGGTGCACGCGGACGCCCAACTGGTCCCCACCCGGTGCCAGCTCCGCGATCGCCAGGAGCTTGACCACGCAGTCCATGGCCCGCGCGCTGGCGACGTCGGTGGCGGTCACCTCGGCGATGCCCTCCCGGTGGACGTCGGATGCGGTGACCCTCGTGTGGAACGCCAGACCGGCGAGGATCGCCGCCTTCGCCGCCGCGTCGAACCCCTCGACGTCGGCTGTCGGGTCGGCTTCGGCGTAGCCGAGTGCCTGGGCGTCCTCGAGCGCCTCCGCGAACCCGGCACCCTCGGCGTCCATCCGGTCGAGGATGTAGTTGGTGGTGCCGTTGACGATGCCGAGCACCCGCGTGACGCGGTCGCCGGCCAACGACTCCCGCAGCGGCCGGATCAGCGGGATCGCCGCGCCGACGGCGGCCTCGTAGTAGAGGTCGGCACCGTACTTCTGCGCGACGGAGAACAGCGAGGACCCGTCCTCGGCGAGCAGCGCCTTGTTGGCGGTGACGACGGAGGCACCGTGCTCCAGGGCGCCGAGGATGAGGGAGCGGGCGGGTTCGATGCCGCCGATCACCTCGACCACGAGATCGATGTCGGTACGCCTGACCAGCGCGGCCGCGTCCGTCGTGAACAGGCTCGGGTCCACCGGGACGTCACGCCGCCGCCCCGCCCGGCGGACCGCGATGCCGGCCAGTTCGAGCGGCGCGCCGACCCTGGCGGCGAGATCGTCCTGGTGCTCGGTCAGCAGCCGGACCACCTGGGTACCGACCACACCGCAGCCCAGGAGGGCCACCTTGAGGGGCTCACCTCGCCCGACGCCGTTCATCCGATCCGCAACCCTTCGCCCGTCTGCGCGTCTCGACCCGCCCGGTCAGGTGTCGGTGGCATTCGTCCGTCACCGCGCACCTTGACCACCCAAGTCTGGGTACCGCAGCAGATTCTTGCCTCCAGCGTCCGGCCTCCGAGACTATGTCTCACCACACGTCGAGTCGCAGGAGATCGTCCTCCGTCTCACGGCGTACGACAAGACGGGCCTCGCCCCCGCGGACGGCGACCACCGGCGGGCGCGGGACATGGTTGTAGGTGCTGGCCAGCGACCGGCAGTAGGCGCCCGTCGCCGGCACCGCCAGCAGGTCACCAGGGTGGACGTCGCCCGGAAGGAACGCGTCCTTGACGATGATGTCGCCGGCCTCGCAGTGCTTGCCGACGACCCGGCTGAGCACGGGCGGAGCGACCGAGCGCCGGGAGGCCAGCGTGCAGGAGTAGTCGGCGTCGTAGAGCGCCGAACGGATGTTGTCGCTCATGCCGCCGTCGACCGCGATGTAGGTACGCGAGGCCTTCGCGTCGAGCTCGACCACCTTCACCGTGCCCACCTCGTACAGCGTGAAGACGGCCGGACCGACGATCGCCCGTCCGGGCTCGATCGACAGCACCGGCCGGGTGGTGATCCCCGACGCCCGGCATTCGTGCTCGACGATCGCGCCCAGCTCCGCCGCCAGCTGTGCCGGCGGCTCCGGGTCGTCCTGGGTGGTGTAGGCGATGCCGAATCCGCCGCCCAGGCAGAGTTCGGCGAGCTCGACGCCATGGCGTTCGCGGACCTGCGCGTGCAGACCGACGACCCGGCGGGCGGCCACCTCGAAGCCCGAGGTGTCGAAGATCTGCGAGCCGATGTGGGAGTGCAGGCCGGCAAGCTCCAGGGCCGGCTCGGCAAGGACCCGCTCCACGGCGTGGGCGGCGTCGCCCCCGGCGAGTGAGAAGCCGAACTTCTGGTCCTCGTGGGCGGTCGCGATGTACTCGTGGGTGTGTGCTTCGACACCCACCTTGACCCTCACCAGGACGGACGCGCGGACGCCGCGGTCGGTGGCGAGCTTGGCGAGCCGGTCGATCTCGTCGTAGGAATCGACCACGATCCGGCCGACGCCCTCGTCGAGTGCGCGGGCCAGCTCGGACAGCGACTTGTTGTTCCCGTGCATCTTGATGCGTTCGGCAGGGAAGCCGGCGCGAAGCGCCGCGGCCAGCTCACCGCCGGTGCAGACGTCGAGCCGCAGCTCTTCCTCGGCGACCCAGCGCACGATCGCCGCACAGAGGAACGCCTTTGCGGCGTAGTAGACGTGCCAGCCGGAGAACCCGTCGCGGAACTCCCGGCAGCGGGCGCGGAAGTCGTCCTCGTCGATGACGTAGGCAGGCGTGCCGAACTCGCGGGCCAGCTCGGTGACGGCGACGCCCGCGACATCGAGGACGCCGGCGGAGGTCTTGGCCACGTTGCGGGGCCACAGGCCGGCGACGAGGCCGTCGGGGTCTTCGGGCGGACGCAGCCAGGCGGGTCCGCGGTGCCCGACCCCGGCATGGAGGGCACCGGCTTCATGCGCTCTACTCACGCCACCATCCTGGCGCGCCCGCCCTGGAAGCCGCAGCGGGGGTGGCGCCTCAGGCATTCGCCTGGCGCGCCCATCCCGGAAGCCGGCAGCGGGGTGACGCCTCAGGCATTCGCCTGGCGCGCCCATCCTGGAAGCCGGCAGCGGGGTGACGCCTCAGGCATTCGCCTGGCGCGCCCGTCCTGGAAGCCGGCAGCGGGGTGACGGCTCGGGGTACGTGGCCTGGTCAGCCAGGCGAACGACCACCAGCCGGGTGTCGACGCCCCCGCCGGGGGATCACAGGCATGCTCAGCGTGGTCATTCTCGCCCGGCTGGACTGGCGCTGCCGCGGCCGAGACCCCAGGCGGCGGTCCGACGATCAGGAGCCGGACGGCCGCCGACGGCGGAGCAGTGCGGCGTTCTTCTCCAGGGGTACCTCTTCGGCGGTGAAGTCCGGGCAGGTCCGCAGCCACTCCGCGAGGACCTCCTGCTCGTCCGTACGGATCATGTCGTCGAGCACGACCACGCCGTCCGGGTGCAGGTGGTCGGCGAGCAGCGGAAGCGCCGGCAGCCGGGCATGCTCACCCAGGATGCCTGGCGGACCGTCGACGAAGAGCAGATCGACGTCCTTCAGGTCTTTCCACGCATCGCGGGCGTACCACTGGAATTCCGCCTCGCCCACGCGCACGGGCTCCAGTGGGGCGTAGCGGACGTCCACCAGGCCGCCGAGCCCGTGCCCGTCCAGCCGGTCGCGCAGGTTGTCGACGAACTGCTGCTGGTGCTCGAGCGCGATCACCCGTCCCGGGATCTCGAACCGCCGCAGCACCATGGCGAACCACAGCGTCGAGGTGCCGCTGCCGCATTCGACGATGAGCGACGGCCGCGCGCGTTCGACGAGGTCGGCGAGAAGGAGCAGCAGGTCAGGTGAGGACGCCCAGCCGCGGGTCGGCGGCATCGGCCGGTCGACGCCGGCGACCGCGTAGATGTTCTGGAGCGCTTCGAGCTGGCGATAGGTGAGCAACAGGTCGACGGCGACACCGCGGCGGGTCCGGGTGATCACGTCGCTGGCGGTGTCCTTCAGGAGCTTGGACAGGACTGTGCGACTGGCAGTCGCATCGGCAACCGCGTCCAGCCGCTGCCTCGTGGCGGCGACGTCCTTGGTGGTCGTGACCTGGGCCTTCGCCATGCGGTCGAGCCGACGTAGGAGGGCGCGGTTCTGGAGCTGCAGGTGGAGCAGGCCGCCGAGGACCGGTCCGAACGCAAGGAGTACGGCGACGACCGGGGTCCCGGGCCGCGTGATGCTCGCGAATCCCGCCACCAGGACCACCCAGCTGCCCATCCCGAGCATCGGCCAGCGCACCGCCCGCAGAGGACCGTGGGACCTGACCTGTCGAAGTGTCACGTTCACGTCAACCGTCCAACCTCCGGCGGAGGTTCTTCCGCAGCTGCCAGTAGCGCACCGTCGCCGAGCCAAGCTTGGAGTCGCGGAGCCGGGCGTACCGGGTCTCCAGCGTTCTGTGCCGGCGTTCGAGGTCGCGATGCCGTTCTTCGGCCGCGATCCGCAGGCGTCGCTCGTCGGCGAGCTCCTTCGCCAACGTACGCAGGTGATGAAGCAGGGCCTTCTCGCTGTCCTCGCGGTCCCGCTTCGCCCGGTGGAGGGCGGATGACGCGGGCCTGCCCGCCCGCCCGGCCTGAGGCATCGCCAGCAAGGTCTGGGCCGCGGCCGTCAGCCGGCCCGCGATGTCAGCCCTCGTCTCCGCTGCGTTCGGCCGGCCCGCCCCACCGGCCGGGCGGAGGACGGCACAGGGATGACCGTCGAGGGTGGCAACGCCAAGCCACGCGAGCCCCGTGAGCACACCCGTGGCATCCGATCCGCCGGCGGCGGGCTCCAGGAGGATCACGACCCGGCCGTCCGGACGGACGTGCTCGCTGGCCCAGGCCGCGGCGAGGTCGCGGCGCACGGGCCCGAGCGCAGGGCCGTCGATGACCACGGTGTCGAAGCAGGTTCCGGCAAGCGCCTCCGCGTCGTGGAGGTCCCCGTCGCGCAAGACGCGCGCC
The DNA here is from genome assembly GCF_040195635.1 of Actinopolymorpha sp. B11F2. NCBI lineage: Bacteria > Bacillati > Actinomycetota > Actinomycetes > Propionibacteriales > Actinopolymorphaceae > Actinopolymorpha > Actinopolymorpha sp. B11F2. The sequence continues at coordinate 25,699 of NZ_JBEFTX010000028.1, forward strand.
CGGGTGAACGGCAGCATCAGGCTGGCCGATGCCGCCCGCGGTTCGGCCGTGATCACGAGTAGCGTGCGACGTGCCCAGTCCGCGTCGCCCATGTCGAGGAGCTCGACCGAGGCCGGGGAGCGATCCTCCGGGGCCAGTGTGATGTCAGCCACGCTCAACCTCCCGCGACTGGACGGAATGAGTGGCCGTGCGACCGGTGGGATGGTCTCCAGGGCCGCGGCCTTCTCAGACCGCACAGTCTTGCCATTAGTGAACACGCGCCATTGTGAACAGTCTCGCCTCGCCGAACGGTAGCTAAGCAGCTTACGGATATCTGGTCCTCGGACACGCCGACGAATTGGTAGCGTACGACCGCAAGCCCCGGACACACTCGGTCACCGCGCCTTCTTTGCACCCGCCCATTCGCGGCAGCACGTCGGCAGACATTCGAAGAATTGACCGAGAAACAAACCGGGGGGAAACACGTGGTGAACCACATGTCGCCGACAAGAGACGCCGACGCTTCCAGCGCGGCCACGCGACGCCCATGGCAACTGCCCATGGGCGAGCGTTCCGTCACCGAAGCGCTGGTCGATCAGTGGATTCGCGAACTCGGTGGGCGGCGCGACTCCCACGAGTCTGATTCGGCATCCGGCTCCGCGACCGAATCCGCTGCCGAGCCTCGCGGTGACGAGCCGGCCGGCCCCGGTCCCTACGCTGACGGCGTCAGCGTCGTCATCTCCTACCGCAGTGGCGACGATCTGGCCGGCTGTCTCGACTCGATCAGGGCGCAGACACTTTCGGTCGATTCCTTCGAGGTCATTGTCGTCGTCGAGGGCGCTCCAGGCGAACTCGACCGCGTACTCTCCGAATCGGCCGAGCAGCCACTGACCCTGAGGGCCGTCGAGCTCTCCGGGATCGGAGTCTTCTGCCACCGCGATATCGGCGTGGCGGCGGCGCGACGACCGTTCATCGCCTTCGTCGACGCCCGCGACCGGATCTCCCCCGGTTATCTCGAGTCTCTGCTCAAGCACGCCGACGACGAGACGATCCTGTTGGCCCCCGTGGTCCCAGTCGCGGGCGGCGACCCGCCGACCGTTGCCGAGGCGCTCATGTCCAGCGCGGGCACGCTGGTCCCAGCGGCCTTAGCCAAGCAGGTCGAACGCGATGCGACACCGAGATCCGCCCACGACGTCGTCTTCTTCATGGCGATGCTGGCAGACCACCGTTGCGGTGTCCGCGAGACGCTGGTCGCCGACGACGAGGCCACCTACCATCGGGCCGCCGCCTCCGCCGCCGAACCTTCCGACCCACCTGACTTCGAATCCGACGTCGTCGTACGCCTGGAGGTCATCGCCCAGCTCGACGCGCTCTCCCACGACTGCGACCCCGCGACCCTCGACCTGCTGTGCCGGCAGGTAGACGCGGAGGTCGACGTGGTCAACGCGTACCTGCGGCAGAATCCGGCAGCTCACCCACGCGTCGTCCACCTGCTCGACGAGTACGAGCTCGAGAACTTCCCGTACGAACGTCTCAACGCCGGGATGGCACGCGCCCTCGCCGTCGCCTACTGCTTCGCGCCGTACAACGACTCCAGCGCCGTGGTCATGGCCAAGCGGGTGCGCGACCGCGCCGACATCGTCGACGTCGTGTTCAACAGCATGGACAAGAACCGTGAGCGGGACCCGAGCCTGCGCCGGATCTGCGGACCGTACGTCGAGAACGAGCTCGCCATCGACAGCCCGACCTATTTCTCCAACTGGGCCGCCATCGAGGCGTTCTGCGCCGAGGGTCTCGCCAAGATCAGCGCGCTGGAACGCGCCAAGGGCACCTATGACCGGCTCTACAGCAGGGTGATGTGGCCGGCCTCGCACTTTCTCGCCGCTGCGTACAAGCTCAGGAATCCGGCGGTTGCCTGGACCGCGGAGTTCTCCGATCCGGCGGCGCGCGATGTCGCGGGCGCCGAACGACGGGCCCCCATCTCGCCGGGACCCCTCCTCGACATGGTGCAGTCAGAACTCAAGCGGAAGGACATTCCGCTGCTGGGATCGCGGAACTGCCTGGACTGGTGTGAGTACGTCGCCTACGCGTGTGCGGACTCGATCGTCTTCACCAACGAGAACCAGCGCGACTACATGCTGAGCTACTGCCCGATCCCCGAGGTCGCGGACATGGCCCGGGAGAAGTCCGTGATCTCGCCGCATCCGACGCTGGCTCCTGCGTTCTACTCGATGGTCCAGCACGCTTACGTGCTCGACCAGTCGGTGGTCAACCTCGCGTACTTCGGCAACTTCTACGCCACCCGGGGTTTGGGAGATGTGCTCCAGGCACTTGCCCGGCTCGAACCCGACGTCCGCGCCCGCCTTCGACTGCACGTCTTCACCAGCAAGCCGGCGGATCTGCAAGGTCATGTTGACGACCTACAGGTCGGCGACATCGTACGCAGCAACGGCTACGTACGGTTCCTCGCGTTCCTGAACCTCGCGACGAAGTTCGACTGCCTGATTGTCAACGACGCCTTGACGGCGGACAGCCATGAGCGCAATCCGTATCTCCCGTCGAAGTGGAGCGACTACACCGGGACCGGCCGGCCGGTATGGGGTCTGGTCGAGGCTGGTAGCCCGCTGAGTACCAGGCCGCTCACCTTCGCCTCACCCGTGGGCGATGTGGACGCCGCCGCCAGTGTGCTCCACGAACTCGCCTGCCGCCGGGGCAGTCCCCTCAGCTAGTGTCCTGCGCCCACATCACGCATGACTTGCGACGCCCCTCGCCTGACCGGCGCCATCTGGGAGACAGGACCCAGCAGAATCTCGCGGAACCGCGGTTCGACGACTGACCAGTCCAGGTGCGCGACCACGTGGTCGCGTGCGGCCTGTCCGGCCCTGTCTCTGGCGCCGTGGTCGGCGTACGCGAGGATCCGGGTCGCGGCTTCGTCGGGCGTCTCGACCACCCATTCCGCCGGGTAGATCCCGCGCGCGCCACCTGCGGATGCATACATCGGCCAGTCCCGGATGACCGGCACCGCTGCGGAGGCGGCGCCCTCGGTCGTACCCACCGGAAACCCCTCCCGCCGGCTGGCACTCAGGATGAACCCGGCGTCGCGCAACGCCTCGGGGAGATCGTCGGTGTAGGGGACGCGGTCCAGGGCGTCGCGGACGTCACCGTCCTCGGCGCGGGCCCGGAACCGGTCCCGGTAGCGCAGTGCGCCGCGGTGCTGCCGATCGGAGAAGTCGTGGCCGATGAGCCGCAGTCGCCAGCTCGGGTCGTGGCCACGCAGTTGGGCGAGCACTTCCAGCGCCCACAGGGGGTCCTTGACCTGTTGCGCCCACCCGACCATGGCCACCGTGCGTTCGGCGCCCGGGCGCTTGGGAAGGCCGAAGCGCCGCAACCGCATCTCGTTGGGGATCACGTGGATGCGTCCCGAGGCGGCGACGCCGGGGACGGCGCGCTCGACCAGGTGGCGGACGTGCTGGGCGACGAAGACCACATCGGACACCCGCGACCAGTCGATCAGGTGTGGCTGGGGCGAGATCGCCTCCAGGCTGTGCAGCCGGACCACGAGCCGGACGTGGGAAGGTGCGTGGAGGGCGACCCACTGCGCGGCGTTGTCACACCAGTCGACGAAGATCGTGTCCGGCCAGGCCAGGAGCTCCGCGTCTCGTTGCTCGAGCGGAGGAGGCGGCTCGCCGCGCGCGTCGTTCAGCCGGTCGGTCACCATCGTGAGGCGCTTCTTCCGCCGGTTCACGCCCGGTTCGCGCAGCGACAGGACCCGCAGGTCGGCGTCGTCGTAGCTCGCCAGAGTGCTGATGATCCCCTGGGTGAAGTGGGGATAGTCACCGGGTACGACGAGGATCCGGTGCGGACGCCTGCCCGTCGTTCGCCCCAGTGGCGGACGGGGTGAGGGACCACCGCTAAATCGCGCGTCGGCGGCACCGGGACCGTCTGCGTCGGCGAGCGCGCCCGACCGCGCCGCGAGCGCGCGGAACGTCAGCGACTCGTGCAGCGGCGCCAGGAACTCCTCGGGTGCCTCGACCAGCGGTGTGCTCAACGCGTCGGCATGCAGCTCACGGCTGAACATCGCGTCGGCGACGTCCAGGGCGAACGCGGCCGCGAGCCTCGTCCTGCCCGCGCGCAGGTGCTCGTCCGCGTGCCGCACCATCGCGCGTGCCGTCTCGTCCAGCTCGTCGGGGAGATCACCACGGGAGATCCGGACCATGACGAGCTCGAGCCTGATCCGGTCCCTGTCCAACGCGGAGAGCGGGAGGTCCAACGCCGACCGGCCGACTTCCTCGGTGGCATCCAGCGCCTCGTGCCGGCGTAGCGCCTTGGTGATCTCGACTGCCTTGGCAACGAAGGGACGGTGGCACAGGTGGCCCGGGTCCGTCGCCACCTTCCGCCACGCGGCGAGAACGGCCGCCTGCGGTGGTTGGTCGGCGGAGCGGGTGTGCAGCAACCGCTGCAACGGACGGACTCCGATCGCCCGGTCACGCAGTTCTGCGTACGTCCTGTCGCCGACGGCCGTGACGACGGCGTTCGTCCCATGGGTGCCCGCGTGCCGCGCGGCCCGAAGCGCATGCCGGTCGGCGGCGAGGATCACGTCGGCGTTGACAGCCGAACGGCGCAGCCACGGGTCGTACTTCGCCAGTAACCAGGCCCTTCGGGACGGTCCGCCGATGCGGACGCCTGCGCGTACGACCGCATTCCGCAGGACGACCCTTGCCCACGCGGCCGAACCCCGGCGTGGAGCGACACCCGCCCGGCGCCCGGTGAGACTCGTGCGCAGCTGCCGGATCTCGGCGACGCGTAGCGCCTCCCGCACATCGTTCGGGATGGCGTGCCTGGGAGTGACCGCGAGGGCCACGCGTACGGTGCATCCGGACGAGGTGAAGTCGCCGGCGATCCGGGCGAGCCCGTCGGCGCTCGAACTGGGGCTGCCGATGACGAGAATGTCGGTCACCTGTCATCCTCCGACCCGGGACGCTCGGCCAGGACACACCATCCGGCGAACAATAGCGATCAGCTCGGATCATCGGCGCGCGCCGACATACCTTGCGCTATCTGGGGTCACGACGGTGCACAGGCGTCACCAGTGCGTCGGCGCGTCGAGGCCGCACAGGCCCAGCGCGTCCGCAAGCACGATCCGGGTGGCGTCCACGACCAGCAGCCGGGTGCGGTGGCTCGGCGACGGCTCCTCCGGGCCCTTCGGCAGGATCCCGCCCGCGTCCTCGAACCCTTCGACGAGGCGGAGGACCTCATTGAGGTACCGGTCGAGTGGGCGTTGGGACGTGCGTTCCGGTCGGCCCGCCCGCCCGCTCCGGGCGACCACGGCCGGGAACTCCGCGAGTGCGCACACCAGCGGGCGGATGCGTTCGGTGGTCATCCGGGCGGAGTCATGGTCGGGATCGAGGTCGTGGTCGGGATCGAGGTCGCGGTCGAGGCGGGCAGGATCGACCTCGATCCCCAACGCCACGGCCGCGCGGAGAAAACCGCACATGCGCGCGTGGGCGTACCGCATCTCATCCGCCAGCGCAGGTGACGGGACGTACCGTGGAATGGTGGCCGGGTCTTCCGGGCCCGGATGATCCTTTCGCGCGTACGCCTGCCCCGCCACCACGATTTCGCGCACGATGTCTGCCAATGCGCGGGCGTCGACCCGAATGTTGACGAAGCCGTCGCCTGCCACCTCGCACTCGGCAACCCCCTCGACGTCGCGCAACCGGGCAGCGAGCCGCTCGGCAAGCGCCGCAGTGGGGATACCGGTCATAGCGGACCAGCGCCGGGCGGCGGGTGTGGCGAAGTCGCCGTACGTGACGCGGCCCGGTCGCCGGATCCATGCCGCCGGAGTGGCGTCGGGGAACTCGGTCGTTGGCGGGACGACCTCGGCTATCGCCGTACGGATCGCGGCGGCCAGCCGGGCGGGAAACACCGCGCCAGCCTAGTCGGGGCGCGAGCCAGGCTCCCTGATAACCTTTCTCCGCCCCGGGCCCCCGTAGCTCAGGGGATAGAGCAACGGCCTCCGGAGCCGTGTGCGCAGGTTCGAATCCTGCCGGGGGCGCACCGTCGTGATCAGCCAAAACTGGCCTCTGACCTGGGGAAACGCACCACCGTCGCGCCGGCAAAGTGTCTCACCAGAACTCACCGCGGCTCACTGTTGCCCGCTAGGTGTGGACCGTGCTCCTGCCATGCCCTTCAGCTCAGAACAAGATGCGAAGCTCGAACTCTACCGAACTGCGCTCTGTCACTATCAAGGCGCCGCTGACGCGGCGCGCCGCCTGGCTGCCGCCCTTGCGGGCGGCGCGGGGCGCCGTCCTCGGGCTCGCCGGGCGGCAGACGAACACGCGGCCTGATTCATAGTCAGGGGCTCCGCCCCCAACACCCCGGCCCTCCCTCCGAGAGAGGCACGATCAAGCTCGGGTCAGGGGTCGTCGGGTTTCTCTCTCGTCGATCGAGCACCGAAGGCATACCCGGAACCTGGACAAGGGTGCAAGGCCAAGCCGCAAGGGTCTCCGATGTCGAGCCTTGCAC
>NZ_JBEFTX010000029.1:0-31771 GCF_040195635.1 Actinopolymorpha sp. B11F2
CCCGACCGGAGACCCAGTTGGAACACCCCGGACAGCGAGGTCCGGGGAATCACCACGCCCTCACACCCGCCAAGACACCCACCACTCCTCAAGCCCCGACTACCAAGCCGATCGGTGGATCCGGGCTAAGGCGCCCAGATGAGCGGTCCGGGCTGCGCCGATGGCCGCCCCGAGTTGATCTTCCATGATCCAGACGCCGCTCGCTATCACGAGCGGGGGATCGTTTCGCTACTTGCCTGAATGCTGATAGCTCCAGATGAGACGTTGCCAGAGAATGGTTGCTCGACCGAACTCGGTCGTTTCGGGGAAGCGGCCGAAGTCACGACGGGCGCTGGAGGTGGCCGGATCGAAGGCGGGGCCGTGATCACAGTACGCGGCCCCGTCAGTGCGGGTACTCGTCCCAGAGAGGCAGTGTGACACTCGGCGTCCCAGATCCTGCACTGGACCGAGCACGAACCCGCCTCATGCCCCGAGGCACTCCGAACTTCGCCGCGTATACGCCACGGTGATCCCAACAGCACCAGCGACGCACTACGCCGCACTTCTCTGACCAGGGCAAACACCGGACACCAGCCCGGAGGCGACGGTCCGCCTACCGTTGCCCACTCCGACGGGATGGTCCCCAACCAAACCGGGTTTGACCTGGGCTTTTGCATCGTGGCAGGTGTTGGATTCGAACCAACGTAGCTTGCAGCGGCGGTTTTACAGGCAGTGGGCATCCGTCATGTGACCAGCAGCTTTGCCAGCCGGCGTCGGGGCTCGCCGCGGATACGCCGCGCGGCGAACGGCAACTCTGGGGATTAGGTGACGAGCAGTGGGCAACGCCGTCGCTGTGCATCGGGCTTTGACGGTGCGCGAGCTGCTCGCGCATCTCACCGCGGCAGCCACACTGATTCCGAAGCCTGCCTCAGCCGGTGTCCGCCGGTACCCAGTCAGCCCTCAACTGTCCGCTCGAGAAACCAGATCATGCCGATGGCTGCGGTCGCGACAGCTACCGTGGCGATGGCCCGGTCGCCCACCGAGGTACGACGCAGCAGCATGAGCAGCGGGAAGAGGACGGCGATCAGGACAAGTTGCACCACCTCGATCCCCATGTTGAACGCCAGCAATGACCGGAGCAGCTCCCACGACCAGCGCGCGTCGATGCCCAGCGCCCCAGCGAAGCCCAGCCCATGCAACAGTCCGAACACGACCACGACCGGCAACCGCAGCTGTGTCGTCCGCTGGCCCACGGCCCCCCGCCTGACTAGGTGGAGCAGGGCTACCGCGGCGATGGACAACGCGATGAGAGGCTCGACGACATTCGCCGGCACGTCTACCACGCCGACCGCGGCGAGCAGGAAGGTGACGCTGTGCGCCGCTGTAAAGGCTGACGCGGCCGTCACGATGTCCCGCAGCCCGCGCGAACCGATGAGCAGGACGAGAACGAACAGGAGGTGGTCCGCTCCGAGCAGCAGGTGCCCGCAGCCGAGGACGAAGAACGCCCCCACCTGGTGCACCAGCCGCTGTTCGCGAGTGGTGACGGTCGCGCCGTCATTGGTCGGCGAGTCCTTGACGGTAGAGCTGATCTCCTGCTGGGATTGCGCTGCATCGAGGGCGGCCGAACCCTGCACGCCGCCGACGTCGTAGTGGATGATTGTCTTCGTACTGTGGACGAAACTCTCGCCATCGGGGAAGAGCGCGCTGAAGATGGCGTGGACGCCGCCGGCGGCCCCGTCGCAGTCGTAGGCGAAGGTGAGCACTGCGAAGGCCCTGCCGCTGCGGACGCTCACGTCCGCCGGGCCGGACGGTCGGGCCTTGCACCGTCGGTCGTCGTATGAGACCTGGAACCGGTCGACGATGTAGTCGGCCACCGCGTCGGCGTTCAGGTCGAGCTGGCGCAGCTGCTCGGCACGCCCGGTGGCCTGGTATGCCTCGTCGTAGAGCCACGCCGACTTCATGAGCAGGTCGTACTCCAGCTCGAGGACGGCTTCGACGTCGATGCCGGTACCCGTCACCTCGGCGTAGGCGGTCGTCGTCGAGTCATGGGCATCCGCTGGGACGGCGGGCGCGAACAGCACGACGATCGAGCCTAGGAGGACAGCGGCCTGGCCGAGGAGTCGCTGGACGGTCACCGCTCGCGGGTTGCGAAGGCGCTCGGCTGCGACGACGTGGTGCCACCACCCGTCGACTGCGCCGTGACGATCCAGGCGTACGCCGTCCCCGGCTTGAGGCCCTGCCACGTCACCGACGCCACCTCGCCCGACGGGACCTGGGTCTCGCCGATCACGCGGACCGGTGCGTAGAGCGCCACCGAATCGGTGCTGAAGCTTGTGGTGCGGCTGGTGAGATCGACCGGGAGCACCATGTTGTCCTCGAGCCCGTTGTAGCGGTGGTTGCCGTCGTACTCGGTGGCACCGAAATCGTCGAGCAGCGGGGAGTAGGTATCCACGGACATCTCGCCACGGTCCACGTCGAACTGGAGCATCCGGAGGAAGCTTGCGCCGAACTGGAGCTGGGCGTTCGGCTCGTAGCCGCCGACCTCCGTCAGCCCCAGCCGGTCCGCCGACACGGTGTAGAACTGGTAGTCCGCCAGCAGCTCGACCACCCCGTTGCCGACCTCGCCGACCTCGGGCTTCACGTTCGTTCCCACACCGTGCTCATGGCCGGCCAGGATGAGGAACACGTTCGGGTTGTCCTGGACCACCGTGTTGTAGAGCATCGAGCCGTCCGGCGCGGAGAACGTCGCGCCGCGACCGTCCGGTTTGCTCGACGGCGCCAGGTAGTCGTGCGACAGCAGGATGCCGTTGCGGTCCGGGAACCTCTTGAAGATCGAGTCGGCCCACTCTCCCTCGTCCCGGGTCACGCCGTAGGACAGGCCCACGACAACGAAGTCCAGACCGCCGGCCGAGAACAGGTCGTAGTGGTTCTGGTTGTCTCCCTCACGCCACGGGCCGCCGTACTCCGCGTCACTCCAGCGACCGGACGCAGCCGCGTAGCGGTCGGGGCCGTAGTACTGGTTGTAGATCGCGCCTGGGCCATTCTCCGTGCCGGACTGGTTGTCGTGGTTGCCCGCGATCACGCCGTTGGCGACGCCCGCGTCGTCGAGCACCCGCTGCTGCGTCGAGGAGACCTCGAACTCGCCGACCACCTGTTCCTCAAGCTCGGGCGTCGCAGGTTTGCGGATGTTGTTCTCGACGATGTCGCCGGTGTGGGCGACGTACGCAATCTTGCGCTGTTCGTCGTTCTCGATGATCCAGTCGACGATGCCGGCGTACGCCGACTCCCAGACGGCTCGCTCCTCGGCGGTCTCCTGCTCCACGGCACCCTCCGAGAGGTACTGGGTGTCGGTGAAGTGGACGATCGAGAAGTCGTAGGCGGCTGGGTCGTCGAAGTGGTCCTTCGAGCCGGGGTCGATGTCGTCGGCGAACGGGTCCTCGCCCGTGACCAGGACGTGCACTTGCTGCTCGTCGATGTAGTGCGGGCCCACCTTCGCCGTCAGCACAGTGGAGTCCTCGACCGCACCCCGGCGGCTAGCCAGCGCGTCCCAGCGCTGTGTCTGCAGATTCCACGCGCGTAGCGAGACGACCCGGGCGGGGTCGATGACGCCCTCCCAGCGCAGCACCGGGGACTCAATTGAGCCCTCCACCTGGACGTCGAACCGCTGGTAGGTCACGTCCCGGCCAGCCAGCGACTCCAGCACGCCGGAGTCACCGGGCGCGAGGACCTTGGTGTCTCCGATGTTCTGCTCACCAGGGACTCGCTGCGTAGTCGGGATCGACGAGGTGGTGCCCTGCCACCCCTGAGCGGGGGTGAGGATCTCGGTCTGCGAGAACGTCGCGGTTACCGGACCACCATCGGGCTCACCGACCCTGGCCTCCAGAGTCGTCGTCGTCTGCACGTCGGTGGCACCCGATGCAGGCGACAGGCCGGTCGGATCGTCCGGGATGCCCGCTGACTGGAACACGATCTCGCGGGTGGCGGTGTTGCCAAGCGAATCCGTGCCCGTGACGGCGAGGGTGTGCTCACCGGCGGAGAGCCCGGGTCCGACGAGGGCACCCAGCTCGATACGCGTGCCGTCGAGCTTGACGTCCGGTCCGGACATGACGCCCGAGGCATCGTCGAGCTGAACATCCAGCGGCACCGATGACCTGATCGTCGCGCTGGCGGCCGGCGTGCTGGCCGAGATCGTCGGGGCGGTGTTGTCGGTGAACATGGTGCGCGTGGCGGTCTGACCCGTGCCCGAGGTTGCGGAGAGCGTGTGGGGGCCGTCGGCGAGGCGGCTGGTGTCCAGATCGGCGCGCAGGCCGCGCGCGGGCGCGTCGACGGAGAACCCGAGGTCGACCTCGCGCAGCGCGGTCGTCGACGAGCCACAGTTGCCGTCACCGATGCTGTACGACGTCTGCAACCCCTGGCCGGCGGCCGTGCCGTGCGCCGCGGTGAGGACGACGTTGGAGATCGTGTAGTCGTCCCGATTGTTTCCGCAGGAGGTGGGGAACGTACCTGTGACGAACCTGATGGTGTTGTCTCCCGGAACCAGCCATTCGTTGGGAACCGGGACGTCCACCCGCTCGCTGACGTAGTCGCCGCCGATGTCGAACTTCATGCCATTGACAAGTAGGAAGCTGTGGTACCGCTCCTCGATCGAGTTGGACCCGACCGTGAAGCTGAACGTCGCGTCGCCCGAGCCCAACGTGGGACGGCTCGGCACATCGGCACCGTCGACGGTCAGGGACTCCACCGTCCCGCCGCCGGCGGCCGGTAGCGACGCGAAGACCGGCTGCGTCCCCCGGGCGATCGTTCCGTCCGTCGGGGTCAGTCGTGGCGCGCCCGACGGAGCGTTGTTGACCGTCACGGTATGGCTCACCGACGCCCCCGAGGCGGCCCTGGCCACGATCTCGTGCTCGCCATTCGCGATGGCCGTGGTGTCCAGAACCGCAGACAGGCCAGTGGTCCGCTGCGGGTCACCGAGGACGAAGAAGGTCAGCTCTGCGTCCAGCCGCAGCGAGCTGTTGGAGCCACAATTGCCGTCACCGAAGGCGTAGGAGTACTCGTTCTCCTCACCGTCGGCCACCTCGCCCAGCAATTCCAGCCCAAAGTTCGACAGCACGAAGTCGTCGTGGTTGACCCCGCACGACGTGGTGATCGTCCCGGTGATGACCTCGATCGTGTTCTCGCCCTGGACCAGGTGCTCGTTCGGAATGTCGAGGCTGGCCCGCTCGTTGACCAGGTCGGGAATGTCGATCCGGTGCTCACCATTGACCAGGACGTAGTTGTGATAGCGGGCCTCGGTCGAGTTGCTGCCCACGTCGAAGCTCAGCCGAGACACACCCACGGTCTGGTCGGCATCGAGGGCGTTGCCATCGATCGTCAGGCCGGTCACGTCGTCGTCGGCAACTGTTGGGACTGCGGCGACGGTCTGGGTGCCTTCGAGATAGGCGCCGTCATCAGGGGTGAGCACAGGCGGGCTCGTCGGCGACGGATCCGGCTTCCCCGGTGGCGCTGCGTCTGCGGGCGTCACGAACCATCCCGTGGTGAAAAGCGCTGCGGCGGCCAGAACCGCCAAAACGGTCGTCGAAAACCTGGTTCCTGCATGCCTGCTCGGAGCAGGACGGGAAGGCCTGCGGCGCATCAGGGCGCCATCCTCTCAGGGGTCGGAGCGAGTAACGGCCTACTCGCCCCGTGTGTGCAAACCCCGAGACGGGCCGAGTGCATGATGGCGAGGTTCGGTGAACAGCGACGTGATCACCGGCAACGCCTCAGCAAACGAAGTGATGCCGTTCGGTGCCACCGACGCTCGATTCGTCGAACTGCGACGAGGCGCCAAACGCGAGCGTGGGCGTGCCGTGTGGCGCAAGGACACACCAAATACTTCGGATGCTTGGTCTCGGGCGCGAGTACGCCTTCAAGAGGAACCTAGGTCAATCGCCGGCCTGCCGCCCCCGCACCGCTCGGTCAGGCTGGCCATCACGGCGGCCAACGGCCTTGCCGCAGGAATAGCCGGGCTGCTGTTGTGCGCGCAGACCGGCATCGCTCTACCGGCCGCGGGGACCGGCTACGAACTGCAGGTCCTCACTGCTGTGCTCATCGGTGGCACGAGCCTGGTCGGTGGTGCGGCGCCCTGCTGCTCATCGCAATCGGGATCGATCAGCCCGGCGAGGTGATCGCTACCGCCGAGCCTGGGCACAAGCTGCCTACCCACGCGGGAGGCGGTGAGCGGCGGCGCCGGCCACATCGAGCACCCGGAGCCGAGAGCGGCGCCAGCTCCGTCGGACCAGTGGCCGGTACTGGCTGGTGCTTGTCGTCTTGCCGTCGATCTGGCGCCACCTGTTGCTCATGTGCGTCAGAAGGATCGTGTCTGACGCATTCTTCGAGGTTCAGCATCTGCTGAGATGGGGTGGGGATCGGTGCGAAGGTTTGCCAGGCGTGGGTTTCTCGGGCTGGCGGGGGCGGCAGGGCTCGGTACTGCATGGACCCTGAGCGGGTTCTCCGATGCGAAGGCGTGGGGTGCTCCGGCGTTCTCCGGTGACCCGTTCCAACTCGGTGTGGCCTCCGGCGATCCGGAGCCGGATGGTGTCGTGCTGTGGACACGGCTTGCTCCCGAGCCGCTCGCCGGGGACGGGCGTGGCGGCATGCCCAAGCTGACGGTTTACGTGGACTGGGAGGTCGCCGAGGACGAGCTTTTCCGCAGGGTCGTCGTACGCGGGAAGGAGAAGGCCACGCCCGAACTCGGGCACTCGGTGCACGCGGAGGTCACGAAGCTGCGACCTGGACGCGAGTACTTCTACCGGTTCCGGGCCGGCGACACGGTGAGCCCGGTGGGTCGGACCAGGACGCCTCCGGCAGGCGGCGCGATGCCGGACGAGCTGAGGTTCGCGTTCGCGTCCTGCCAGAACTATCCTGACGGCTTCTACACCGCGTACCAGCACATGGCGCAGGAGGACCTCGACGTGGTCGTCCACCTCGGCGACTACATCTACGAGGGTTCAGCGCAGGGCAGCATCGGCAGGGGACATCTGCCGGCCGCGGAGATCTTCTCGCTCGCCGACTACCGGATCCGCCACGCGCAGCACAAGACTGACCCGGACCTCCGGGCGGCGCACGCCGCGTTCCCGTGGATCGTCACCTGGGACGACCACGAGGTGGAGAACAACTACGCCGACGAGAACTCCTCCGACCCCGATCAGTCGCCGGAGGAGTTCCTCCAGCGACGGGCACTGGCCTACCAGGCCTACTACGAGCACCTTCCGCTGCGGCGAAGCTCGTTGCCGCATGGTCCTGACCTGCAGCTCTACCGCAGGGTGGGGTACGGGCAGCTGGCGGAATTCCATGTCCTGGACGGACGCCAGTACCGCAGCGACCAGGCATGCGGAGACGGACTCGTCGTGCCATGTGAGGAAGCCGCCGATCCCGCCCGGACCATGCTCGGTACGGAGCAGGAGCGCTGGCTTGCGAACGGGCTGGCCGCGTCTAAGGCCAGGTGGCAGATACTCGCCAACCAGTCGGTGATGGCCGAGGCCGACCGCGACCCCGGACCCGGGAAGCTGCTGCCGATGGACAACTGGAACGGGTACGAGCCGGCACGCCAACGACTCTTCGACACGGTCGCCGAACGCGGTGTCGAGAACCTCGTGGTGATCACCGGCGACGCCCACGCCAGCATGGTCACCGACCTCAAGCTCAACTTCGATGACCCGGCCTCGACCACGGTCGGCGCGGAGTTCCTCGGCACCTCGATCACCTCTGGTGGTAACGGGTCGGCGATGGACACGCGAGGCCAGGAGTGGCTGGCCGCCAACCCGAACATGAAGTACTACAGCGGTCTGCGTGGCTACGTCCGCTGCTCAGTGACCGACGACGAGTGGCGTGCGGACTACCGTCTCGTGCCCTTCGTACGAACGCCCGGCGCACCGGTCCACACCGACGCCAGCTTCGTCGTCGAGGCCGGACGACCCGGCGTCCAGCTCGACACGTCCTCGGTCGTGTGAGGGTCGCCGGTCCCGTCCGCGTCCATCTGCGCGTATCCATTCGTACGAACGACCCGCAGGCCGGCAGATCGCCGGCCAGGAGATGAGTGACGATGTCGTCAGACCTGTAACCGACGTAGCCTGCTCCGGGCCGGTGGCCTGGGCCGCCTGGGCGAGTGTGAACATGGCCCCGCCCTCCGACCCCATCTATGCGATATCCGCCGGCCGCGACAGCTCCCTCCTCGACGAGGACAGGGCGCTGCGGCAAGCGATGGCTCACGTGCGAACACGGATCGACGACCACGAGTCGGCGCGGCCGGATGCCGCGACCCGGATGATCGGACACGTGACGGCCCGAACGCAAACTCTGGAATCGTCACATCGAGTGGCGCGACGGCCGTGCAGTCTTCGATGGACTCAGCTCAGCTGGGTGGTGGCCAGGGTGAGCGTGTCCACCGGAAGGATGGGGAGGGCCCAGCTCGGGTCGCGTTGCCAGCCGAGCCAGCGGTCCTCGAACGGCCCTGCGCGTTCCTTCAGCAGAGCAATGACCTGTTCCCGTGCCTGCTCGACGCGACGATGATCGGTATCGGTGATCACACCGAGCCGTCGAGCTTGGTTGTACTCCTCTTCGTCCTTCCAGCGGAAGGACAGGTCCAAGTCGATGACCAGGTCCAGCAGGAGATCGAAGGTGTCGATACCGATCGGGGTGCGTCGGTACGGCCGGACGAAGTCGACGTACCAGCCGTTCGGCTGCTCGGCGCCTACGAAGAACAGCGAGACACTGAAGTACATGCCGGGCATCAGAAGGTCGAGCTTCGTGGTGTCCCGCCACGTCCAGGGAGCCAGCCTCCAGTCACCCGTGGCGAGGTTGTCGATCAGGCGGCTCCGGTAGGCGTTGTCTCCGGTACGGAGCCATTCGATCCAGGTCGCTTCCCATAGCCCTTCAACGCCGGGCCAGCGTGCCAGTGCAAGCAGGTGGCCGGTGTCGCAGATCGCCCGACACGGCACCGCTGACAGCACCTTTCCCCGCAGGGCGTCGCGACGCGTGACGGTGGTTCCCGTGCCGAAGGGCGGTCTCGTCGGTGTGGTCACGACGGACGAAGCTAGCGTCGCGACGTGTCGTCCACACCGCCGTCGCGCGTCTCCGCGGCGACGCCGGGCCGAACGGTCGGATCTGCCGCAGCAGACGGGCGACCAAGAGCCAAGGCCCCTCGATTGTCGCAGAGCGATCACCATTGCCAACTGACCCACTTTGGATCAGCGGGCCCAGAGCCGGGCGGTCGGCTGGTCGGCGGTGAGCGCGACGTCGCCGTTCCAGGAGAGGAACGACTCCTGCGGCAGATAGTCCTCCCCCAGCAGGAAGCCCCGGTCGATCGCTGTGACCCGGACCGGTGCGCCGGTGTCGGTGCCCACGACGATCCGATGTGCGGTGATCTCGGCAATGTCGTCGGCGGTCGTTCCTGCAGGCAGCTCCACTGTCGTTGCCGCGGGAACGTTCCGCTGAATCGACCACGTGGGATCGGTGTGGTGGGAGAGGTAGACGGTCTGTCCGCTGATCAGGCGCACGCCCAGCGACAGGCCCACCCACGAAGGTCCGCTGTTGGCGCCTTCCGTCACCTTCTGTACGACGACGTAAAGGTAGTTGCGCTGATCGCTCACTTCCGGAGTCGAAGGAGTGTCAGGAGAAGGCAGTTCGACTTTCCCTTCGCGGATCAGCTCTTTGGCCATCACGAGGTAGGTCCAGGGATTGACGTCCATGAGATGCTCGCGGGCCTTACCGGCGGGCAGGGTTTGCAGCGTCGAGGGGAAGAACCGCATCGAGTTGTCGACGACGTCACACATGTTGTTGTTCGACGTGCATGTCTGCAGCTGTGCGTGATCGCCTTCATAACTGCCCTGAAACTGCTTCGTCTCGTGGTTCGGCGCCTGATAGAAATCGGAACCTGGTACGCGTTCGCCGTTCGCGTCGACCTCGACCGCGTAGACCCACTCGATGTCGGTGGTACGCCCCCATCGGGCCATCAGCGCCGGGCTGTTCGTGCCGCCGTCCTCGTTGCTCCACACCACTGAGTAGGTGAGCCGGGTGTGGCCCGGTGCGGTGGCCGGTGCTGCCTCGTGCCAGGCGATCAATGGTGTGTCGGTCGTGGCATTCTGGTACGCATTCCCCCGCTCAGGCAGGTTCCGACCGTAGATGATTGGGGCGTAACGCAGCGCCAGGTACGCCGGGTCGTCCGCGGCGTAGGTCGTCGGCTCCAGCCGGGAGATCTCCACCATGGTCGCGCCGTCGGCGGAGCGCTCGTCGGCGAACTCCAACCGGATCCTGTGCCGACCGCGATCGAGGGTACCCAGTGCGACCTGTTGATCGAGGGGATCGTCGCCGGTGACCACAACGTCGGTTGCGTAGCGGTCATCAACGAAGACCGATACGACGGCGGACTCGCTGCCGTCCGCGGCCCAGTCTGTGCCCTTGGCTGCCGCGCGCAGGGTCAGCAGCGCCTCCCCCGCAGCCGACACATGATGGGACAGGCGCAGGGCCGGGCCGTTCCGCCGCAGGACGTACGGCCGCGCCCCCGCGACCGCCGTGCTCATCGACGTCGTGTCAATGACCGATGTTGTTGCACTTGGCGTCACCGCCTGCGCCGCACCCGCACCGGCAGTGACGGCTGCCAAACCAACGGAGAGACGCCGACGAGCGCAACAGCCATGGCGCACCTTCTCACGAGACAAGTCGCCTCGGTGCGGGGAAGCATAGGTCTCCTCCTCAAGGGCTAACTGCGGATGCCGAACTCGACAACATCGATGGCCACTGCCCCCGGGCCTGCTGATCACCCTGCGCGCAACCTCGCTCCAGGTCAAGAAGCGTACGGACCAACAAAAGGTGGCATCCCGATGTCGGACACCAGACGGCCGATGGACTGTGTGCTACCGCGGTTGACGGCTGGAGAGGAACAGCAGCGTAAATGCCGTCGCCTGTGCCAAGACGAACGCCACCACGACCCGCGGGGACGGCGCCATCGATGACAGAACCATCCAAAGCGTTGATACGGCTACCGCCGCTACCCAGCTCAGGGTCGCCGACCGCGCACGGCCGAGGGCTAGTAGCAAGAGCATCAGGACGACGTTGCCCAAGGCCGCGACAGTCCCTGAGCCCAGCGCCGCGAGGGCTGCGTCGCTCATCCTCACACCGTGGCCGAAGGCGGCGGCAAGGATGCTTCCCATCACGTTCGCTCCGACCAGCGCCGCCGCAGCCGCACCTACTGCGACACCCACCGCAAGCACAGCACGAATGCGGACGACCCGTGCCACCTGCCCGGCGGCGACGAGACCGGTGAAGTATGCCGTGATCTGGGGTGTCACGCCAAGAGCAACGATGTAGGGAGCGCGCCACACAGCGAGTGCGACAAACAGTGACGTGGCCACCGCCGGCTCACCGCCGGTCACCGCTAGGACGACTGGAGCGCCGGTCAGTACGACCTGTGCGAGAAGCGACCCGCCAGCGACACCTGACATCAGAGCGAGAGGGCTGCGAAGCGCAGATCCGGGCGCGGTGCGGGCGAACCGCAGACTGCCAACCCAGACGAGACAGACGAGCGGCCCAAAGACCAAGGCCAAGCCGAACAACTCCGCCCCGCCGCCAGCGGCTGCGATCCCGACCGCCGCCACTACACGGAACGCGTTCTCCCCCACCAGTGACACCGCCGCCGCCAAGTAGCGACCGCGTGCCGCAAGCGCTCCTCGAACGAGCCCCACGAAGAGCGATCCCGCCGTGACGCAAGCTGTCAGCACCGGGAATACCGGACCGCTCTGTCCGAACAGAGTCCCCCGGAAGGCATACGCCAGCGCACCCGCGAGCATTGCCAGCCCGAGCGCTGAAACAGATAGCAGTGGCAGGGACCGAACGATGGTGGCGCCATGACCTTCGTGTGTCACCGTACGGACAGTCCAGTGCTGCACTGTAAATGTCAGGACGGACGCCGCAACAGCCCAGTAAGACCACAGCACGGCCAGCGGTGCGGCATCCGCGGGGCCAATGGACCGGGTCGCGAGAGCGAAGAACAGGTAAACAAATATTCCGGCCGTGGCACTTCCCGCCGCAAGGGCCACTGAACCGCGCCGAGCTCGCCCTTCGACGTTGCCCGCGGCCCATTTCAATGCGCTACCCTCGCTTCCCGGCATCGGATGACAAACGTTCCAGCTCGATGTGGATACCAAAGTCCTGAGGTCAAACAGAGCCTGAATGTGGATGCAGGTCACATGGACGCCATGGAAGTTACCACCCCATCACCACCGCGAAGCCCGCGGAGGCCGCGCCCCAACCGTCCCGCTCCCGGGGCACTCCTCGACCATCACTCGTTCACCTACTCGATCGTCATCCCGGTCTTCAACAGCGTCGAGATCGTCGGCACGACCATCGATCGGGTGGTCGACGTACTCGACGGTGCGGGTCTGTCCTATGAACTGATTCTCGTCAACGATGGCAGCCGCGACGGAAGCTGGGAGGTGATTTCCACCAAGGCCCGGGACAACTCCTGCATCGTAGCGATCGACCTTCTCCGCAACTACGGCCAGCACAGCGCCAATCTCGCCGGCTTTCGCGAAGCGACCGGCGACTACGTGATCACGATGGATGACGATCTGCAGAATCCGCCCGACCAGATTCTGGTCCTCATCGACGCGGCGATGCGCGGGCACGACCTGGTCTTCGGTCGTTTCGAGCGTAAGCAGGCCGCTTCGTACAGGCGTCTTGGCAGCAAGGCGATCACCTTGATCAATCGGCGGGTCTTCGGCCAGCCTGCCGACCTCGCGGTCTCTAACTTCCGAATTCTTCGGCGCGACGTGGTCGATCGAATCAGCGCCTCACAGACCGCTTATCCTTACATCACCGGTCAGGCCTTGCTCTATTCGGGTAGTCGGTCACACGTTGCCGTTCGTCACGAGCCGCGCCCGGTCGGAAAGAGCCATTACAGTCTGGTGCGGATCATCCGGCTTGTGCTCGCAATCCTCTTCAGCTACTCGTCAGTTCCGCTGCGCCTCGCCGCATTGTGTGGTTTCGTCATCGCCGCGATGAGCTTCGGTATAGGCACGGTCTATCTGATCCGGGGACTCGTCGGGGAGACTCAGGTCGAGGGCTGGACGACGCTGGTCGTACTCCTTGCGGTGTTCAACGGCGTGACGATCGCGTTGTTGTCGATGCTCGGCGAGTACACCGTGCGCACCCTGAACGCTGTCAGTGCGCACAAGAACTATCACGTCGTCGACCGGGTGTCGGGGTGACCCGCCACCTACTCGTCGTCGGCGCCCAGCGCTGCGGCACAACGTACCTCACGGCCATGCTTGACGCTCATCCCGAGATCGCGATGGCCCGCCCCGCGCGTCCCGAGCCCAAGGCCTTCATGTCGGCAGACCTTGCTGCCCGTGGTTTGGAGTTCTACCACTCGCGATACTTCTCCCACGCCACTACCGAGTCCTTGCTCGGGGAGAAGAGCACAAGCTACCTAGAGCGGCCGGACGCTGCCGCCCGGGCCGCCGTCGTTCTCGGCAGCGCCGAGATCGTCGTCCTGGTACGTGATCCGGTGGCGCGCGCTGTGTCCAACTGGCGGTTCAGCGCAGGGAACAGTTATGACGACCGGCCGCTCGACCTCGCGCTGACCGAGAATCTTGTCGGCGCCCACCCCTGGGACAAGGCCCGCACGTCCGTCTCACCGTATGCCTATCTCGAGCGTGGGCGTTACGCCGACTACCTCGAGCCGTGGTACACGGCCTTTCCCGGCAGCGTGCATGTGCGGTTCTTCGAGGACCTGGTTGGCCCCGACTCAGGTCGGGTGCTAGCCGGACTCTACGACGCACTTGGGGTCGATCCCTCGGTCCAGCCTCCATGTGTCGACCAGCCGGTCAACGGCAACGCGGGACAGGCACCCGAGCTGGATCAGACACTTGTGGACCACCTACGCGCCTACTTCAAAGACAGTGACGCGCGGTTGGCCGAACTGCTCGGACGTCACCTTCCCTGGGAAACCGCAGGACAGTGATCACGCGGCGGGATCTGCATCACCGTCCAGCTCGTCCCTGCTACGGCCCAGGCAACCAATAGGTGAAGCTCGGCCGAACTCCTCTGTACTCCTAGCCACTTTTGATGAGATTGAGCGGCCCCAGGCCCATACTGGTTGGCCGTGCCAGCGAGCCCAGCTCGTCTGGGATGAGCACGCGGGCTCACATCTAGGAGGGGTGGAGTGACCAGTCACGCCGAGCCACGAGTGACCCTCCCCAACATTCGATTCAACAGGCCCGCCGTTGAAGGCCCAGAACTCGACTACATCGCGGAGTCGGTGCGAGGCGGGCACCTGTCGGCGTCCGGCCCGTTCACCGCGCGGGCGGCGGCACTGTTGCGCATGGAAAGCGGTGCGCAGGAAATCCTCCTCACCACATCGTGTACGGCCGCACTGGAGCTCTCTGCAATGCTGCTCGACCTCCGGCCCGGGGACACGGTTGTGGTGCCGTCGTTCACGTTTACTTCGAGCGGACTGGCGTTCGCCCGGGAAGGCGCGCGGATACTCTTCTGCGACATCGAACCCGTCACGCTCGGCCTCGACCCGGAGCATCTGGCCACCCTCATGGACGACACGGTCCGCGCCGTCGTGCCGGTGCACTATGCGGGAGTCGCCTGCGACATGGACGGTGTGTTGGCCGCGCTGGCAGACTGGCCCCAGGTGTCGCTGATCGAGGACAACGCGCACGGCCTCTACGGCCGCTGGCGCGATCGACCGCTGGGTAGCCTGGGCAGGTTTTCCACGCTGAGCTTCCATGAGACCAAGAACATCGTCTGCGGTGAGGGCGGCGCTCTCCTCGTCAACGACGAGCGCGACGTGGACCGAGCCCGCGTGCTCTACGACAAGGGCACCAACCGGCAGGCGTTCTTCCTCGGGCAGGTCGACAAGTACTCCTGGAAAGACAACGGTTCCTCCTTCGGAATGTCCGATATCCTCGCCGCATATCTGTTCGCGCAGCTCCAGCGGCACACCACGATCCAGTCCAAGCGACGCGCCGTGTGGGAGCACTACGAACGGCTCCTTTCCCCCCATGCCGCCGAGTTCGGCTTCCGCCTACCGATCGTCCCCGCCCATGTGGAGCAGGCCTACCACATGTTCTACGTCCTCCTCCCGGACAACGCGACGCGAGATGCGGTGCTCAAGGGCATGGGTGCCCAAGGTGTCAACCCCACCTTTCACTACGTGCCCCTGCACAACTCCGACGGCGGCCGCCGCTTCGCCGCTCGCCCCACGGAGTGTCCGGTCACGGAGGACATCAGCAGCAGGCTTCTTCGGCTGCCGTTCTACAACAGCCTCACGCCCACCGACTGCGACCGGGCCGTCGACGCCTTCCTGACCGCCTTGCGCACATTCACATGACCACGACCACACACCCGGGCTCGGCATCCCTACAGCAGCCGGACTACTGGTGGTACCGGGCGCGTACCCAGCTGTTGCGCACGGCGCTGGAGCCGTTCCTCGGCGAACCCTCCTGGGTGCTCGACGTCGGTAGTGCCGACGGGCCGAGCGTGAGCTGGATGCGTCGGCATGGGCGCAGGATCGCCCTCGATGTCGATCCGCGGGGCTTGGCCTCGGAGCGCGGGGTGTGCGGCAGTGCCTTGGCACTCCCGTTTGCCTCGGAGGTCTTCGACGTGGTGGCGGCGTTCGATGTGGTCGAGCACTGCGAGCCCGAGGACCAGGCGATGGCCGAACTGGCGCGGGTGCTCGCCCCCGGCGGACACCTCCTGCTGTCGGTGCCCGCCTATCAGTGGGCCTGGACAGATCACGACGTGCGCGCCGGACACTTCCGCCGTTATACCCAGCGCAGGCTGCTGACCGCTGTGGAACGCGCCGGCCTGGAGGTGCGACGGTCGACGTACGCATTCAGTGCGGTGTTTCCGTTCTTCGTGGCCGAACGTGTTCAGCGGCGGTTCAGCCGCTCGCCCGCATCGGGTGACGGCGGACTGACCCCGGTCCCGGCCTGGCTGGACTGGCTGCTCATGAGATTGTCCGGTCTCGATCGCCGTATGTTGAAGAGGTTCGACCTGCCGTTCGGCTCGTCGATCTTCCTGGCCGCTGTCAAAGGCAAGCCAGGCACTGGACAGATGAGTTCGACCGCGAAGCCCCGGATGGCCCGGCGGCCGCCCGTCCTTGAGGTTGGCAAATGACCGAGAAAACGTCGGGAATGCGTTCGGTGCTGTCGATTCCCGCTGTGTACGAAGTGTTCCAGCGAGCGGTCGGTTCGCCCAATGTGCGCAACGAACTAGTTCAGCGGCATCTCCGTCCCCAACCCGGTGACCGTGTGCTCGACGTCGGTTGCGGACCCGGCGGCATCCTGGCGTACCTTCCCGACGTGACCTACGTCGGCGTCGATCCCAGCGCTGACTACATCACGTCGGCACAGGGTCGCTTTGGTGACCGTGGCACTTTCTCGGTCGCAGGAGTCGACGACCTCGACGCCGACCGCCTCGGCGAGTTCGATCTGGTCATGGCGAAGAGCGTCCTGCACCATATCGACGACGTGCAGGCGAAGAAGCTTTTCGCCGTCGCCGCACAGGTGCTCACACCATCAGGGCGGCTGGTGACGCTCGACTGCGGTTTTGCCGAAGGGCAGTCCGCCATCAGCCGATTCGTGGTCGGACAGGACCGTGGAGCCAACGTACGCACCGTCGAGCAATACGTCGAGCTGGCGCGCGAGGCGTTTCGCGAGGTCACCTCGACGGTCCATCACCGGTTGCTGCGCCTGCCGTACACGCACGTCATCCTGGAGTGCACAGCTCCCCTTGCTACGCCCCGACCGTAACGGCGGTCAAGTAGAGCGGCGGTACTTTGGGTCGGAGCAGAACGGCTCGCCGCTACGCCGTTCGAAAGCATTGTTCGCGTGGAGGTACAGCCGGTACAGCGAACCGCTTCCCATCGTTCCCACGGCGCGTTCGAAGAGGTCGCACCGCCGAGCCTCACTGCCTGGTCCGGTCTCGCTTTGTACGACCTCCCAGTTGATTGCCTCACTCACCGTGTAGATGATCCGGTTGGCTCGTAGTGCCATCATGTTGGCTGGAAGCGTGCACGCGCCGACGATTCCGATGCCGACCGCGAGCGCCGCCCATACAGCGAGTGCGCGCCACCAAGATCGGGACAGCAGGACGCCGAGTGCCACCGCCGAAATCACCACCGTGAACGCCAGACCGGTGGACGTCACCATCGCATTCCGGTACAACGTGCCCGGCTCGCCGATGATGTCATGGGACAGCGGCGAAAGTCCCATGACGGCAGCCGTGCCGAGCGCGGCGAGGAGCGACAGTCCAGCGCCGATGCCAAGCGCAATCGCCTCCGCTCGACGAGCTGATGCACCTGCATCACGTCCACCCGACGTGGCTTGCTGGCCATCAGTAGGTGGCTCGCTGCCCGAGGTCGCCGCGACAGGAACAGCCGAGGCCAGCGCACCCTCTCGCCGGGAAGTTGCCCACCACACGACCAACAGGCCGGCGGTCGCCATCACCCCGGCGAGCACTGACCAGGTGTTCGGCAACACCGGAAAGCGGTTGGCCATACCAATCACCTCCATAGTGCGGAGGAGTTCGTTGCCGCCGAATCCGGGCACACCGGAGAGCACGTTGAACACTGTCGTACGCACAGCTGGTAGACCCAGATCCACCTGAATTCCGTTGTAACACTGCGTACGCGCGCAGACGTCTGCGAGGTAGAGCCGGATTCCGGCGAACACCGGCACGAACGAGCCGAAGTACGCCAGGCCGGTCACTAGCTTGGCCTTCCGACCCGCCGAGCGATGAGCGCCGTCGGTGACCGGCACGATCACCAGCGCCACGGCCACGATCGGGATCGCAGGGAAGACCAATTCGTACCGGAAGTTCGTCGCGGCACCCAGCAGCGCAAGGACCGGGACCGCCACCAGTGCCATCCGCCATGTTCTCTCGGCCACGAGCCGTGTGAGCCAAAGCACCAGCGCGACCGACCCGAGGATCGAGACCACCGCGCCGTACGTCGAGATGGGATAAGCGGTCCATCCGTTCCAGCCGCTCGCGTTCGGCGAGTGCGCCTGTGCGATGACCGCGACCGCGAGCGTCCCTGCCAGACCGATCAGCAGCAGGTTCCGCCGACCTACACGGACGAGTCGACCCTCCGCATCACGCCACCGAAGGCTTCGCACCATTGCCAGCACGGACAGGACTCCGCCCGCTAGCAGCATGGCCTTGAGCAAAGCGACGTAGACCACGATCGGCGTCGCGGTGGCCAGCGCCGTCTCGACGACCGCCTTGGCGGCGACACGTCGCTCGAACCCGGTCAGGACGTTCAGACGCCCGTAGTCCTGTCGGACCGTCAGGTCGTTCCAGGTCGTTTGAACCTCACGCAGCAGGGACCAGTCCGTCGACGAACCCATCCAGAGGTACCAGTAGCGGTCGTCACCGGTGATCGGACCGGCGATCACCGGGTAGAGGAAGATTACCGAACTGACGATCACCACCGCGATTCCGATGGGTCCCAGGGCCAATCGGAGGGCGTGCTTGCCCGGCGGGTTCGCGCTCGAGAGCCCTTCAGATGGGCGTGTCTCGGCTGTTGACAGCGGCGTGTCGGCGGCCATGAGCGACAAGACTAGAGGTACCTCATGTCAGGCCCGGGTCGGGCGGCAAGGGCGACACCAGGTAGGACGTTCATTGTGAGTAGGCCAGTTCTCCAGGTCGGCGAGCGTCGGTGTGTGAGCGTAGGTCGCGGACGTGGACGGGGAGGCTGCCACGAGGTGAACATGAAGTGGACGCAGGCCTTACGCCACGAAGGTGCGTGCGCCCAGCCCGCCTGATCAGCCGCCACGACGGTGCGCGGCGCCCAGCCTGTGTCATAGATCAGCTGTCGCAACAGACGCTGTCGCGGGTGAGAGCGGACATGATTGCCGCATGGACACGTGGAGTGGACAGAAAGTCCACGCTCTTCTGGGTGAAGCCGGCTTCGGTGGACTCGATGACCAGCCGGTCGAAGGTCGGCATCGGCTGCCCGGAACGCACGAGCGCGGCAAAGTCCGTCCAGTGCAGGAAGCTGATCTCACGGAAGTATGGTGCGACCACCGGTGCCAACGCGGTGGCGAAAGAGTCATGGATGACCAGCGTCCTTCCAGGATGGAGGCGCTGGGTCGTGCTTCTGCTCGTGAAGGTACGCAGACCGCGCCCTGAAGATGTGGGAGCGACGCTCAGCACGGTGTGCACTCCGTCACGTCCGGGAGAGACCACCGGGATCACGTCTGCACGGCTGAATCCCAGCTGGCGGTAGAGGCCACCTCGTCTCCGCGTGGTCCGGTCTGGGGCGAAGTCGTCTCCGACGTCTATGGCGGGGCCTGGCACCGCTTCGACGAGCCGACTCGCCAGGACACTTGCACCGACCGTCGTCCAATGGCTGTCTCCGACCTGGTAGGCCTGACCCGAGGTGGCCTGGTCGAGTTTCCTGAGCTCGTCCCAGATGAGTAGCATCGTCGAATCGCCGGACGGTCCCCACGTCGATCGGATCTGCGCTCGGACACGATCCGAACACTCGGTAAGGCTCGTCGGGTATCGCGAGAGCTTCTCGCGACGAACCGTCGCCTTGCTCGGAGCAATGGCATAGAGAAGCTGCCGATCGTGCGCAGCGGCAAGGCGGCTCCACGACGTGAGGGCGCGCGCGGTCGCCTCGATGTCGAAGCGCCTCTTGTACGTGCACGGGATAGTGAAGCCCTCGGACCCGAACAGGTCTCCGTCGTCCCCCACGACGACGCGATCGTTCATGCTTGCACCCAGGCGGTCGATGCCCTGCTTACCCACCTGACCCGTGATCGTCGTGCGCAGGCGGAGTCTGTCGCGAAGTGCAGCATCTGCCTGTCGGTAGGTCGCGGTATCGAGCAGTCCCCTCGCCGACAAATCTGGGAACTCCGCGCTTCTACGATTCTCGAGTCCGCCACCGGCCGGGTCACCGGCCAGCCAGGGCAGGAGCAGTCCTACTGCGAGGGCGACCACGATCAAAGTGCTGCCGCGTCGGTAGCCCGGCGGCGGTCGATCAACGGACATGCTGACCTCGATGAGTCTTGGCGAAGGCGGACATGAGCATCAGAACTGGAAGTACAAGAAGGGACTGAAGTCCAGCCAGATCACGGCCACCACGGCTGCCAGGAGAAGTGCAGGCGTTGCGGCGACGGCGAGCCGGCCGCGGACAATTCCGGTCGTGGAGGCCTCGATGCCGAAGAGAGTCTGGAACCACGTCCGCTGCCAGGGACCGATGAACGCCGCCAGCCCGACGGAAAGAGCGCACCACTGCCACGGACCCATGACGACCAGGACACCGGGTGGCAGGCCGCGAAGGTCACCGCTCAGCATCGCTCCCCATACGTCGGTGGCGGCATCGAGGCTCGGTGAACGGAAGACCACCCACGAGAAGATGACGAAGAGCGCCAGCGCTACGCGGCGAACTGTTCGCCACCGCTGGGCGTACCTCAGACCAGTCAGGCGCTCGACGACGAGGGCCAGGCTGTGGAGTGCTCCCCACAGCAGGAAGGTTCCGCTTGCTCCGTGCCAGAGAGCAGTGAGCAGGAACGTCAGAAGCAGCGCTGCGTACTCACGCCGCGGACCGTGCCGGCTGCCGCCCAGTGGAATGTAAACGTAGTCACGGAACCACCGTGAAAGCGTCATGTGCCAGCTTCGCCAAAACTCGGTGACGCTGTGGGAGCGGTACGGTGCGGCGAAGTTCTCGGGGAAGTGGAACCCGAACAACGCCGCCAGACCAATCGCCATGTCGGAGTACCCGCTGAAGTCGAAGTAGATCTGGATGGCGTAAGCAACAGCCCCCAACCAGGCTGCAGGTGTGGACAGATCGTCGGACTGCGCGAACACCGCGTCCGCGACGCGACCGCAGGGGTCGGCGATGCAAGCCTTCTTTGCCAGGCCCCACGCGAACCGCGTGCAACCGTATGCCGCCTGCCGCGTTGTGACGACCCGGTGATTTTCGATCTCGGTCCGAATCTCGTCGTAGCGCACGATCGGGCCGGCGATCTGATGCGGGAAGAGAAACAGGTAGAGGAGGTAGTCACGTAGAGACGTTCCGGGCGGGATGCTTCGCCGCAGGACGTCTACGACGAACGAGATCGCGTGGAAGGTGAAGAACGACACCCCGAGCGGCAGAGCGATGTGGACTGGAGCGACGCTTCCCAAGCCGAGATCTCGGGCAGTGTTCAGGAGCACAGGCAGGTACTTGACGATGAAGAGCGGAGTCAGGGTCGCGAGGATGACCAGAGTGGTGATGATCAGGATGTCCCTGTGAGCCTCCTCGTTGCGTTGCCGCCCCCGGATGATCGCCCGAGCGCCCGCGAAGCTCACCAGCGCCACGACAAGAATCACCGCGATCTGGCCGCCAGCGCCCCAGAGGTAGAAGAATCCACTGGCGAGCAGCAACCACATGTTCCTGTGCCGACGACCTACGAATAGGTAACCGAGAAGCGTGAGAGGAAGGAACAGGAAGAGAAATGTAGGTGACGAGAAGACCATCAGCGTGCGCGCCGACTACATCCAGCAGGCATCGAAAGCGGAAATCGTCGTGTCGAGCCTTCATGCGTTCGGACTCGCATACGGCGCACCTCCCATCACAGCACAGGCTCGAGGATCGCGGCGGTGAGCAAGAGTAGCTTGCCTTCCCTGTGCGCAGAAGCCGGTCGGCCCGTGTGCATGGAATGCGGCCATACCTGCCGCAGCCTGAGCTGCCATCTCGTTCGCCTTGCAGCTTTCCATTAGACATGTGGACTTCACCTGCCATTACCGAAGCCGGCCCAGAGCCGTCGTAAAGGCAAGTCGTCGGACCCGGCACGGACCCGGTCGCGAGTCCACAGACAGGAGACCCGCGAGAGTGCTCGTTGCGTTCCACGACAGCTCTGCGTGATGCAGCCACTTTCCCCTCGACGAAGCCAGTCGACCCCTCCACACCTATCGACGATCCCCCGGACTGTGACGCTCGAGATGGGCCTCCGCGCTAGCCACGCTCCTTCCAGCGCCAGACCGCTCACCCGCGAAGGGCGGTGGCGTCGAACTCGACGCCACCGCCCGCGCTTCGAGGAGCGCTGACGCTCTAGCTCCCCAGAACGTCGAATCGCTGGGACGTCTTTGTCGTTCGCCCGTACGGGTCAATGCTCCTGATGGTCACCGTGTGCTCGCCGGCTCCCAGCTCCTGCGGGACCGGGACTGTCCAGATGTGCGAGGACGGTTCCGGGTTGACCGGCCGTTCGGAGCCTTCCAGACTCTCCCGGAGGGCTCGGATGTAGGTGTCCAGGTTGCCGTTCGGGTCTCCGTCCGTCACACCGAATGACGGCGGGTTGTAGTCCATCGGGGAGAACTTGCCGTCGTCGAAGCGGACTTCGACCCGGTGCCGTTCGCCCCCGTCGAAAACGTTCGCCTCCACGAGGGGGACCTGTTCATCGTTCCAGTCGCCGGGTGCGAACCGCGGCGCTGGGCTGATACCGCCGGACCCGCTCGGCCCGGACGGAATCCAGACGGGTACGCCGTTGCTGAGCGTCCGGTTCCCCTCGCCACCGCGGAAGGTGATGCGCATCTGGAAGTCCTCTGGGAGGCTGGCGGGCTTGTAGCGCATCCGGTAGTCGTTGCCTTCCACGTCGAGGAAGTAGTAGCCGTTGGGGTTGCCATCCGCCATGTCGGCGGCGGGGACTCCGCGCGCGTCGGTCGGGCCGGTGCTCCAGCCTCCGCCGCGGACCTCGGCGAGAACCTGGTGGTGGAAGGTGCCCTTGCCCGGCCACACTGCCGGGTTGGCGCCGGGTGGTGTCGGGCCCATCTCTCCAGGCTCCATGTAGGTCTGCCAGCTGTTCGACGTGTCATGGCCGGAGGTGCTGAAGATATGCTTACGATCCTTGAGCACCTCGAAGATCTGGTCGAGGTTCACGGTGTTCTGGGCCTGGTCACCGATGGCCTCGGTCCTGAGCGGGATGTGTGTAGTGATGACGATCAGTTTGTCTTTCGAGACGTGGGCGAGATCGTTGGCAAGCCACTCCAGGCGACGCTCGTCGAGGTAGCCGCGGTATCCGCGTCCTTCTCCGAGGTAGTCGATGTTGTCCATGTTGACGAAGTGCGCCTGGCCGTAGTCGAAGGAGTAGTCGGTTGGGCCGTAGACGCTCTTGTACGTCTCGGTGGAGTACGTGTCGTCGGGTACGTCGTAGTTGATGTCGTGGTTGCCGGGCAGGTTCCACCACGGGACACCCATCGTCGCGATGATCTCATTGTGCGGCCCGAACAGATCCAGAGGGTCATTGACGACGTCGCCGGCCGTCACTCCGAAGGACGCGTCGGTGTCGGTGAGTTCGTTCGCCACATCGGTGCGAAGGTCATCCAGCTCAGCGAGGGTTGTCGTCTGCGGGTCGGCGAAGACGAGCGCCTGGAATGTGTCGGACTCCTTCTCCTTGTACAGGGGGAAGTTGACGGACTCGGGCAACGGACCGGTTGGTGAGATTCCGGGATAGTCGGTCTCGACCGGCGAGCCGTTGGGGTAATGGATGTAGTAGAACTCCGGCAGCTGCTTGTCGTCGACAGGGACCATGTAGCCCGACGGCTTGGTCACGAAGATGATCGTCTCGTCGGTCACATTGATGCGGTAACGCCCTTGGCTGTCAGTGCGCACGACCTCACGCCCGTTGGAGACAGACACGTGACGGACAGCCGGCTCCTGAGCGTCACGCCTTCCGTTCTTGTTGCGGTCCTCGAACACCACGCCAGTGGCGACCTGCGGCTCGGTCGCCGCGGCCTGCGCCCAGGAAACCGCCGGCTCGAACGCCGGCTTGCCCATCGCCACCATGGCCAGTGAGAGCGTCCCCGCGAAGAGTGTCCTGTGCATTACCTTCTTGTTGAGCCATCGGGTCTCGGCCATGTTCAGCACCTGTCATCGGTTCCTTTCTCGACTGCCATCTGACGTTGCGTTCGGGAGAAGAAGTCAGGGGGTTGGCCTCTGTCGGACTGACCGTCCATCGGCCGAGGGGGAGAACACCGTTCAGCTATGCCAGCACGAGCCTCTCGACGAACCACACGATGCCGACGATCGTGATCACACCGCTCGCGCCGAAATGTACGTACCTCGACCACGTGAACGTGCGTACGAAGAGGAACATCGGGAGGAGCAAGGCCACCATGAGCGCCTGCCCGAGCTCGATGCCGATGTTGAAACTCACCAGCGACGAGACCGCCGACCAGTCAAGATCGCCACTGAACTGGAGCGCTCCGGCGAAGCCCATGCCGTGCAGGAGGCCGAAGCCGAAGACCACCGGCAACTGATACCTCGCTCCAGGTCTGGCGAGGGCGTTGGCGGCAGCGATGTAGGCGATGGACAGGGCGATCAGCGGCTCGACGACGGACGACGGCACGGTCAACACGTCGATGGCGGCCAACACCAGCGTGGCACTGTGCGCCAGCGTGAACGCGGTCACCACGGCCAGCACCTCGCGCAGTCCTCTGGCACCGATCAAGAGTGCTACCACGAAGAGGATGTGATCCAAACCGCCGAGGATGTGATGGAAGCCCAAAGCCGCGAACCGGTACACCTGGCGGACCAGGCTTGCCTCGCCCACGAGCAGTTCCCTGTGCTCGGCGTCGAAGACGAATTCCCCAGTCTCGTCCGCCAGGTGGTAGCTGGCCACATTGCCATGTCCCGGGTCCAGGTCCCCCACGAGCACCGAGTACTGGATCTCGTACTCGCCTGTACCCGGGCAGTCAAACAGCACCGAGACACGTGCGTACGGCTGCTCGAAGCGCTGCTCGACACCCGTGTCGTCGACAACGGCGTCGCAGACCACTCCGTCCACGAGCACCTGCAGATGCCGATCGAGGTACTCGGCCGCCTCGTCCTGGCCCCTCTTCAGCTCCCGCTCGGCGTCATCGGTCGAGGTGTCCCCCGGCTCACCTACACCGGCGACCGTCGCGAACGCTGCATAGTCGACAACCAGCTCGTAGCGCACGTCGTCGCCCTGTTGGGCGATCTCGGAGAAGCCCTGGGTATCCAGCGTATGAGCAGCTGCCGGATCAGGGAGCAGGCAGACGGCCCATACCGAGGCGAGAACGACCGCGAGCAACGTCATCGACTCGGTGCGCGCCGATCCCCTCCCTGGCCGCGGCGAGCGGTCCGCGCACCGGTCGCTTCCGCAGACCGTGCTTCTCCGCCTGGACACCCAGAACCCCCACTCAGAATGGCGGCCTGCACGCACGCCGGCTTGCCTGCCTGACAAGACCCTGCGTGCGCAGCCTCGAAGGCCGTGCCCTTTCGACATCCCAAATCAAAGACCGCGAGAATGACAAGACCACCAGTTGTCGCGCGAACTCCTGATGAACGCGGCCGGTCTGGCGGACCGGCGTCCGAGCCCCCACACGATGGCATGTGCAGCCCGCGAGCACCTGGACGATCCGCAGCGCGGCGCAGCTGGGAGTGCCCGGCACCGGACCCGCCTGACGCGCGAGCGGCACGGCGGCATCGCTCCTCATCGAGGACACCACTGCCACTACGCGAGGACCAGAGGGGGGCCGACGTGAGCCGCACGTACGTCGGCCCCTATGTGGCTATCTGGCGGACTCAGCCGGTGGGTAGCTGGAGCACTGCCTGCACAGGCAGGTGGTCGCTCGGGAACTGGCCGTTCTTTTGGAAGGTGTTGATGAAGCCCACACGGGTCCGCACCTGAGGTGTGGTCAGGATCCAGTCGATACGGCTTCCGCCCGGCACGAGCGGCCGGTAGCCGTGGAAGGTGGCGTACAACGGACTTCGCGACTCGGCCACTTCCCAACTGTCCATGAACGGACCGTTGGCCACGAGCATGTCGTTGACAGTTTGGCCGGCTGCCGCCGGTTCGTTGAAGTCGCCGGTGATGACGATCGGGAGGTCTGGGTCGAATCGTTCGGTCCGCTGGAGCATCAACTGAGCCGACTTCGCTCTCGCTTCGGCGTCGAATGCCTCGAAGTGCGTGTTGACAGAATAGAACTCGACGTTGGCCTCGCTGTCGTAGAAGCGAATCCAGGTGACCATGCGCGGACAGCAGCCGCCCCACGTCTTCGAGCCCACCACGTCCGGGGTGTCGGACAACCAGTAGTGGCCGTACTCCAGCGGATCGAGCCGGCGGCTGTCGTAGAAGATCTGCATGGCCTCGCCCTGCGAGCCACCGTCCCGCCCCTGCCCGATGCTGTCGTAGTACGCGGGCAGGTCGGCCTGGATGTCTCGCAGCTGCTGGTAGAGACCTTCCTGGGTTCCGATCACGTCGGGGAGTTCTCTGCGGAGCAGTTCACGCATGACCGGACGCCGCTCCTGCCAGGAGTTCGGCGGCGTGCTGCTGGCGAACCGAAGGTTGAACGACATCACGTGCAGCTCACCGCGGTATACCGGGCCAATCCCGTCCACTGCATCGGTCGTTGCAGCGGAGGCGCTGACCGAGGGTGCCAGCAGCACACTCGCTAGCGCAAAGAAGACGCCGAACACACTCAAGGTTCGGCAGCGTGAGGACAGGCTGAGCATGGGACCTCCAGAATGGATACGACCGCCCTGCGGCCAACCCGAAGAACGCTAGGAGTGCACAGCTTCCGCCAC
Source organism: Actinopolymorpha sp. B11F2 (assembly GCF_040195635.1). Taxonomy (NCBI): domain Bacteria; kingdom Bacillati; phylum Actinomycetota; class Actinomycetes; order Propionibacteriales; family Actinopolymorphaceae; genus Actinopolymorpha; species Actinopolymorpha sp. B11F2. The sequence continues at coordinate 26,558 of NZ_JBEFTX010000029.1, forward strand.
GGGTACGGCCGGTAGCCCAACAGTGAAGACCTGCCGCACGGGGTGTCCCACCAAGCCGCTCGCGCAGGCGCTCCAGTCCACACCGACGTATTCCTCGTTCGATGCGGCTGCCGACCGGCATTCTGACGAATGACTGATGCTCCAGCCCCTCGCGTCAATGGCACATGGATGCGAGGTGGGGTGTTCATGGGCAGCGACGGCTACAACCGGGCCTCGCTGCGCCGCAACGGCGAGGCCGGCCCGCTGCAGACGACTGCGGCGAGGGTCTGCCGTCCGGACGGAGCGAACGTCTTCGCGATACAGCCGTCGGTGACAGCTCCGTGAGCCGAGCCGGTGCGTACATGCCGGCATCGCGACCCGCGTACTTACGTGCCTTCAGTCCGATGGTGGGAGCTCGACCGTGTAGAGAATGCTGCCGTCGATGTCACGGAGCCTTACGGTCATGGCTCGGGTGTCGCGGTCGATGGCGACCTCGCCGAAGAACTGGTAGCCGAAGGCCGGGTTGCCAACGTCGGCGGTGGGCGCAGCCTGCGAGTGGACCACCTCCGGGCCGAAGGTGGCGTCGATCCGGTTGGGTTCCGGGGCGACCCCGACGGCGGCGTTGAGCGGGCCTGAGACGAACTCCCAGAAGGGGTCGAAGTCGGTGAACCTCGCACGGGTGGGGTGGTAGTGGTGGGCGGCGGTGTAGTGGACGTCGCCGGTGACCCACACCATTCCGGTGATGTGGTGGCGTTTGGCGTAGGAGAGGAGGTCGGCGATCTCGAGCTCCCGGCCGAGCGGTTTGCCTGGCTCGCCCTGCGCGATGGCCTCGATCGCGGCGCCGTCGGGGACGACGAGGCTGATCGGCAGGTCCGCGGCGAGCACCTTCCAGGTGGCCTGGGAGGCCCGCAGCTGTTGCTTGAGCCACTCGAGCTGCTGGCGTCCGAAGACGCCGCCGTCGCTCGCTGTCTCGAGTCCGGTGGTGTTCGGGTCCTTGTAGGACCGCATGTCGATCACGAACACATCGAGCAGGTCGCCGTACCGCTGCACCCGGTAGATCCGGCCTTCGTCGTCGCTGCGGATGTTGGTCGGAAGGTACTCGTGGAAGGCCTGGCGGGCGCGGGCGGCGAGGACGTCGACCCGCTTCTCGGTGTAGCGGCTGTCGTCGAGAATCTCGCCCGGGTACCAGTTGTTCGTGACCTCGTGGTCGTCCCAGGAGTTGATCTGCGGAACCTCGGCGTTGAACCGGCGGAAGTTCTCATCGAGCAGGTTGTAGCGGTAGTTGCCGCGGTATTCAGCCAGAGTCTCGGCAACCTTGGACTTCTCCGGCGTGATGATGTTGCGCCACACAGTACCGTCGGCCAGCGGCTTCTCGGCTGGGATCACGCCGTCGGCGTAGATCAGGTCACCGGAGCAGAGGAAGAAGTCTGGGTCCAGCCTCCGCATCGACTCGAAGATGCGGTAGCCGCCTCGGGAAGGGTCGATTCCCCAGCCCTGACCGCCGAGGTCGGCCGACCAGAGGAAGCGGATGTCGGCGACTCCGGCAGGCGCGGTGCGGAATCGGCCGACCGCAGGTTCGCCTGTGCGCGTGTCGTCATCGGGATCGGAGAGCACAACGCGGTAGAACACGTCCTGACCTGCGGGCAGTCCGCGGAGGACGGTCTTGCCGGTCAGGTCGCTGCCGTGGCCGAGAATCGGGCCGGTGACCCGTCGTACCCGACGAAACGACTCAGTCGGACTGACCTCGACGAACATCCGTGCCGGCCGATCCGCCCGCGCCCACAGCACTGCGGATGTCGCAGAGACGTCGCCAGACTGGACGCCGTCACTGACCGCCCGGCGTCCGGACCGGACCAAGCCCGCTGCGGCGGCCGCGGGCAACGGCGTAAGCAAGGAGGCTCCGCCCACCCCGCCCGCGAGAAGCACCGCGCGGCGGCTGGGACCACGAGCGGTCCGGTCACCAGGGACGGAGGATGCAGGCGAGTTCAGCACGAGATGGCTCCAGGGATCGAACGACTGTTGTCGTCCAGATCCAGCCAGTCGAATCGAAACCGGCGATGTCCCAGACGGGAAGCGCATGCGAAGTAAGGGATAAGCCGTTCCCCGAATCTCGAGCAGAACAGTGGCCGAGCACTCGCCGACGCGGACTCAGGCGCGTCACCTGCGTTCCTGACCAACCTGGTCCAGTTCACCTCGTGCATTCGCCGCACCTGTGCCGGCCACGACACAACAGACCGAGACGGCAACCGGCAAGTTCGAGCCCAGCATTCCCGACTGGTACTACATCCCGCGACGTTCCACAGGGTGCCCGGCAGATCGACGTCGTCTATTCATCCGACGGCCCACAGAACGTGCTCGCATCGGCATGCTCGGGCAGGGGCTTCCAGCTGGGTGCCAGCGGACTTCGTGACTGGTCGGGAGGGTCCCGCGATCGGTTCTCAACCGCGTGGCAGGCCACACCGGGCTACACCGCAGGGTCGGTCATGCAGTTGCCTCGTCGCACGACAGTGTCAACGATCAGCAATGTCAACGATCAGCCCGCTGTGGCGGCCAGTTCCGTGGCCGGTCTGCCGAACGGAACGATGCGGTCGGGTTCACGGCCGTAGCCGTCGATCTCGAAGCGGTCCTCGAGGACCCGCACAGTCGCGTACGCGTTCGTGTCGAGCTCGACCATGCCTTGGAACGTCACGAAGTGCTTGCCGCCGGCGAAGCCGTAGTTGCCGTGGTGGTTGTGCCCGTTGAACCAGGCGACCACGTTGTCGTACGAGGTAACCAAGTCGACCAGCTCGTCGTCGTTCCAGGTGTTGTGGACGTTCTTCGGGTAGATCGGGTGGTGAGAGTTCAGTACCACCCTCTCGCCGCGGGAGCGGGCGCCGTCGAGGACGCGGCGCAGCCAGGCGAGCTGCTCCTCTCCCACCGCGCCGTTCCAGGTCTGGGCGTTGACCGCACCCTCGGCCGTGAGCCGGTCAAGCATCGCGCGGGCCAGCTCGTACTTCTCCGAGCCCTTGGGATTGGCGTAGAGGCTGATGTCGTTGGTGTCGACGACGACGAAGCGCCAGCCGTTGCGGCGGAAGTGGTGGTACGGCGCCGGCATACGCAGGGTCTCGAGCAGCTCGCCCAACGGCATCTGGAAGTCATGATTGCCGAGAACGTGGAACTTCGACATCCGCAGCTTCTCGAATATCGGCACAACGTCGGCGAAGCTCTCGGCGAACCGATCGACAAAGTCGCCCAGATGAAGGGCAAAGTCCAGGTCGGCATCGTTGAACGCCGCCACCGCCTCGCGGAGCTTGTGCACCGACTCGCGGTAATGGCGAGTACCGGCAGTATCGACATCGGCGTACTGGCAATCCGCGATCACGCCGAACCGGAGCGGCTCTACGGCACCGGCCGGTCCAGCTCCGATGCCGAGCGGCACCGTGGCGGCGCCGAGCGCTGACAGGCCGAGAAGCCGCCGCCGGCTCGGAGTCCAGTCCTGGATCAGGTCGCGAGAACGTGGGCGAGTCACAGTGAACCTCCTGCATCGTGGATTGTGGCCAGGAAATTGCCTCACCGTGTCTAGCCACAGACACTGCAACGGCTCTCCAGTGAATAGGACCTGAAGCTTCCTGCTGACGACGCAACCCCGGTCCTCAGCTCCGCCAGGTTGCGATGCCCACGCCGGGCTCGTGGCCGCGATCGGCGCCACCCTGCCCGGTGCGTCGCCTTGGCGGCAGCCGTGGGAGCGATCAAGAAGCGCGCGGCGGCGGCTGGATCGAGGCGATACCGATGACCTTCCTACACCGCGACCCGATGCTGGCGAAGCTGCGGAAGACGCACGGCTGGCGTTCAACAGAGATAACCGACTACCTCTGGGACAACTGGCCGAGCAAGGAGATCCCCGGCATTAGCCAGGTAAATGCATGCCCGGTCACGGCCCGAAGCCTGGACCACGCAGACACCCTGTCGATGTACGAGAAGCTCGGCTTCAAACCCACCGCGATCGACGAGTATCGCAGCAGCGACCCGCAACACCCATGGCACTACATAGTGGCACGGCTCAAGGTCTGACGGGCGGCCTACGCTCGCGGGGGTCAGTAGCTGGAGCATGGCGCCCAATCACACAGCTACTGGCTTGGGAGGAGCGAGCCCGGTGGAACAGGAACACGCAGACACGGTGATCGAGTTCGGTGGTGTTTGCATCGACTGCGGACCGGATCAGGTTGAGAACATGGTCGCCTTCTACGTCGCCACGCTCGGGGCGGAAGGTGGTCCACCTCGAGGAGAAGTGGGCTTCGCTCTGCGATCCACGCCACACGTTCATCAACATTCAGGCCCAGGACTGGTACGTGCCACCTGTGTGGCCAGAACACGTGGGGGGCCAGAACACGTGGGGGGCCAGAACACGTGGGGGGCCAGAACACGTGGGGGGCCAGAACACGTGGGGGGCCAAACGAAGATGATCCACTTCGAGTGCGGCATCAGCGGCATCGAGGCGGCGGTCGCCCTCGTGATCCAGTCAGGTGGGATGGTCCCGCCGTACCAGCCCTACGACCGCGACCCGAATCAGCTAGTCGTTGTGCTCGACCCAGCTGGACATCCGATCTGCCTCATCGCTTCGTGAATGTCGATCCCGGTCGCGTCACTGGGCAACCACTCTCCGCGGTTGTCCGCGCAACGAGCCATTCCCGAGGGAGCGGGGCCGGTCAAGCCCGTGCGCTTGCGACGGCGTCACAATCCCGGGCGTAGGACGCGGTAGCGCAGGTCTGTCACCTTCGGTGGGCGACGCACCGGGTTCGATAGACCTCAGCCCTCGCGTGCGCATCTCGCGTGTCGAGCTGATCTCCTCATCGCGTTGGAGGGGCGGCTCGCGGATGAGGTGACGGTCCGCAGCATCCGATTCATTGCTGTCGTTGTGGTCGCTGGGGTTGTGCTGACCTAGTTCTACCCAGGCTCGTTTTCCGCCGGTGTCGTCGGCTTCGATTCCCCAGCGGGTGGTGAGTTGCTCGATGATGGCGAGTCCGCGGCCGTGTTCGGCGTGGCTGGTCAGTTCTTGTACCACTGGGGGGTTGAGCGGGCCGTCGGTGATGGCGAGGTAGAGGTTGCCGTCTTGGTCGGCGCGGACAAGCAGGTGCAGGGCGTTTGGGTTGTCGCCTCCGTGCAGGACGGCGTTGGTGACCAGTTCGCTGATGACAAGTCGGGCATCTTCTGCCAGCGCGTCGAGGTGCGGTTGGTCCCAGACGTGCAGAAGCTCTT
>NZ_JBEFTX010000030.1:0-28428 GCF_040195635.1 Actinopolymorpha sp. B11F2
GCCAACCACGTTGTCGCCTTTCAATCAAAGCGATCGCAGGACGACATCGGCCGCGCGAGTATCACCACTCTAACGCCGGACTACAACGCCGAGGACGAGGCATACGGGTGTCCGGCGAGGGAGCTCCTGCGGGCCATGGGTTGGTCCGCAGGTAACTTGTGGCCGATACGGGATGTCCGCTACGGGTGATCGGCCGTAGCTCCTTGTTTACTGGCGGCATGTTGTTTGTTCCGACGATCGACTGCGATGCGCGGCTCACGCTGGTGCCTGGGAATCAGTACGGCAGCGCCAACGGTGAGCCGCCCCCCTTGGATCTGGTGTTGCCGGAGAAGCCGACGGGTGCGGCGACGATTTGGCTGCACGGCGGAGGCTGGTTTCTCGGCGGCCGCGAGGGCGGGCTCTCCAACTGGTGTGCGTCCTTGGCGGCGCCTGGGATCGCTACCGCGACCGTCGACTATCGGCTGAGCGGACACGCGGCGTTCCCCGCCCAGATAGACGACGTGAAGGCGGCGATCCGCCGTGCACGTACAGCGCGGGCTTGCCGTCTGGGTTGCCGCACACCTCCCAGTACACGCGGTGAGCATCCGTCCTCCCGACAGAAATGACAGCACTCATATAAGTGCATAGGCCGTGATTCTCGCAGGGAGCTCGGCGAGGAGGTGCGAAGGCTGCCACTGACAAGAGATGTCAGTGACGTCTCCCTATGGTGGTGATCACGAGCGGTTCGACCGTGGGTGCGGGATCTCTGAAGACGGCTTCGTTTGAGGCAGAGGCCCCGGCGCAAGCTTTGAGCGTCGCTGTTGTGTCCGCCGAACCCGACCGGAGAGTGCAGGGAGCTGTAGGCATGCGTGCGAACGTGCAGAACCTCATCTTTGACTGTCCTGATGCGCGGACGTTGGCGTCTTTCTACGCCGAGCTCGTGCTGATGCCGATCCGCCACCTCGACACGCCAGAGAGGGTTGTTATCGGGAATGACAAGAGTTGCACCCGGCTAGCGTTTGCCACCGTAGACGACTTTCGACCGCCAACGTGGCCGGATCCTGCGTATCCGCAGCAGCTCCACTTGTGCGGACCAGCAGCTGCCTACGGGTATGACGCTGAGAGCCCGACGGACCTGGTCCAGAGGCTGGGAGCGATACGGCTCCCGGACCTGGGCGGAGACTGTCCCGTGTACGCAGATCCCGCGGGTCACCCGTTCTGCCTATGCGCCGGATTTCCGCCTAAGCGAGAGGACAAGTCGCTGAGAGGCTACCTTGGCGGTGTTGTCTTCGATTGCTTTGACTCGCCCCGCGCCCTCGCCGCGTTCTACGCCGAGCTCCTCGACATGCCAGAGCGGATGGAAGACGAGGAAGGCTGGGTGACGATCAAAGCAAAGGACAGGACACGGCCCGGCCTCGGCTTTCAGGGCGCGAACGGAAAGCAGCCGCAGTGGCTTGACCCCGAATGCCCACCGCAGCTCCACCTCGACATCGAAGTCGACGATCTCGCGGCCGCGGAGAACCTCGTGGCCCGACTCGGCGCTACGAGGCTCCCTGACATGGGTGCGGAATACGTCGTCTACGCCGACCCGGAGGGACATCCGTTCTGCCTCTACCCAGCCGGTTGACCCAGCAGGTTCCGATGTAACGACGCCGCATAACACGAGTCTGCCGCACCTGGTGACAGCCTGGTGACGGCACTGCAATCGGCCGTCTCATTTGGGGATGATCGGCGGATTCTGGCGGTGGTCGCAACACGGCTGCTTGTTGGGGTGAGCGTAGCGAACGGAAACGGAACGGCCGGGTCGCAGTGGCGTGAAGGAGAAGGTCGTGGCCGCCCGATCGGGGAGGATGAGGGGTAGGTCTCACCGTCAAGGGCGCCTTGCGGCGCGCCGATTGTCGGCGACGCCTTGGTGTCCACCTCCGACGTCATTGCGTCACCCGAAGTGTTCGGGGACAGGCTCAAGTCATTTCGTCATCTGCTCTTCCGACGACCTCTCGGCGAGGCCCTCGTGGCCGCCGGCCCACGAAAGTGGGACCTGATCGAGGTGGAGATCGCCTAGCGCGCAGCGGACGCGCCCGACCTCGATTCGCAACCCCGCTCATCGGCATGACCACGCGGATCGCGGCATGTGAGGGCGTTCGTCAGTCCTTCGAGCTGAACCAAGCGGGCAATGACGTGCCCGGGTGGAGCGCCGCAACGTTGTCCGCGGACGGGACCAGCGCGCCGTCTTTGGAGTCGCCCATCACGACCTCGACATGGCCATCCTCGCCGTGGAACGTGATGTGCGGGCACCACAGACTTCTGTGTCCTTCCTGCCACGGAACGTAGTGCAGGTCGACACCGGTGACTCGCCTGCCGACCATCGGCGTCCAACTGGCGGTGCGCTCGCCGACTTCCCAGATGGCCACGTCCGCGTCGCTTCTGACGGCAGTGCCGAGCATCGGGACAGGTTGCAAGCCAATCCCCTCACGGTCACCCGGAGGGTCCCATGTGAGAGAGGACGCTGCGCCGGAGTCGGTCGTGACCTCAAGCCCGTAGTCCATGGCATCGAACCCGTCGTAGAGCCACGTCGGCTCGTTCCACTCCGACTCGGCGTCAATGATGCGAGGACCACCGTCGATCAGTTCGGGATGCAGTTCATGGCGGCGATAGTCGAGGGTGTAGTAGCGAACCGCTCGGATGCGCTGGCCGACCAACTCGTTGGCGTCGCGGCGGCGTGCATCTGCCTCAGCATCCGAGGCAGCCCAAGACCACGCCCACCCTTCACCCGGTGCTCCGATCTCCACGGCGCTAGTCTTACCGCTTCCCGATCTGGTCGCGCCCCGTTTTGGCCCACTCGCTGACATCCGCGTATCGGCATGACCGCGCGGATCGCGGCATGAGAGTGCTGCTCAGTGCTCGTGAGGCGGCTGCACCAGTGGAAGGGTCGACCGGAGCGGCTTGGCGAGCACCTGCGCAACCGAGTCTGGGATCCGAGGTCCGGGCATCGCCTCAAGTTCGGCCTCGAGGGACCGATCTACTCGACCGGAGCAGGCACAGTCCAGGTACTCCTCAAGCCCGTAGCACGTGTTGGCCAGGCTGGACTCGAAGGTCGGCGGCGCGAGCCGCGCCAGAAGCCTGATCATCGGTCCGGTGACGACAGCAGGGCGGGCTCGAAGATCCGCGGCCATCAGCCCAGCGAGGGAGTGCACGGCACCCTCCGTGTCTGGAGCGGGCACCCCATATCTCTCGTACAGAGCTTCGGTCAGCGGATCGACGGCCCACGCGCTCACTTGCTGGTTGAACCCCGCCAGCTCCGCGACCTCTGGGTCCTCCACGTCTTCGAGAAGAAGTGCTACGGCAAGATCCGGCCAGTCGCCCGAGCCAAGGCAGCCCATGCACTCCGCGGCCCGGGCAATATGCAACGTCTCGTTGAGCGCCACCGGGTCCACGATCGATCAGCGTAGTTGCCGACGAGCGCCACCGCACGAGGAATTCGCCGCACGCACATCGGCATCACCGCGCAGATCAGCATGCCGGCCACCCCTCTGCCAGGCACAGTGTCGGCTACGACCAGTGGCAAAGTACGCCTGTGTCGAACTCCGCGGAGGGCTCCTAAGGCTCGCATCATCGCGGCGTTGCTGCGCGACGGCAACCGGGTACTGCTATGTCACCGATCTCCCCGGCGTCGTTGGTATCCCGACGTCTGGGACCTGCCCGGCGGGCACGTGGAACCTGGGGAACTGCCTGGCGCGGCACTTGCCCGAGAGCTTCGAGAGGAACTGGGCATCGACATAGCGGCACCATCGGGTCCGCCCGTGGAAGAAGTTCGTGCCGACACGTTCGACATGCAGATCTGGCTGATCGAAGCGTGGATGGGGTCTCCGGCCAACGTTGCGCCAAACGAACACGATGCCATCGCGTGGTTCACCGAAGATGTGCTTGGAGAACTGTCCCTAGCTCATGACAGTTACCTTGCCATATTCAGCAAGGTTCTTGCACAGCATCGAGCCTGACCACGACTGAACACGCACTTCTCGGCACATCCGGGCTCACAATCGGCGGCAGATGCGCGCTACGGCAGCGGAATCTTGCCGTCCGGGCCCGACTGCGGGACGACGAATGGGGCGGCTCCTGGCTCGACGACACTGACTCTCAGGTCGGCGAAGATCAGCGTTATGTTGTGTCCGTTGGTCTCGATCAACACCTCGCGGAAGGGCAGTCCTAGCAGCGCTGACCAATCGCGAGTCTCATCAGACTCGGGCATCAACTGCATGCCTGGGTAGAGGCACTGCCACTTCACGCCCCACACGTAGCCCTCGGGCTCCCCGGACCGTAGCCAGTCGTCGTACTCGGTGAACGCATCGCCAAGCGAGCGGGGCCACACACCTCGCCGAACTGCGGTTGTTACCGACGCTCTGACGCCATGGGTAAATCGATAGCGAAGGTGCTCCGGTCCGATGCCAGTACGGGGTCGGCTGTCGCGTATACGTAGACGTCGTAGTCACGCATGTAGTCCGCGTAGCCGTGAAAAACGAGGGCTTGGTCGAAGACATCTTCTAGCGCCTCGCGCAGTTCCTTCGCGTCCACCCCGACAGCCTGCACCACGCAGTGCCACACGTCACGTGGATTCAGCCGAGCCGCACGGAACTCGGCATGACCGCGCCTCACTAACCGCGGCATGAGCGCGCGCTGACGCAGCGCGTGCTCGGCGACTCAGTACACCGAAAACGTGCCGAAGATGACGCCGTACATGACCGCGAAGGCCAGCAGTGCCGACCAGACGAACCCTTGGACCCAGGACTTGCACAGCCACCGGAACCCGACCAGCGCCGCACCTGCGACCACGAGGCCCGGAACGCCGTAGACAGGTGTCCACGTGATCGCTGTATCGAGGGCCAGGCCAACGACTGCCAGCCAGAGCACGACCCCGATGACGAGACCGACCGATGACCAAGACTTCGGGCTCGCAGGAGATTCCCGATTCGCGGACACCACTTCATCATCGCAGTGATGCCGAAGCGGTGCCCTCACATCGGCACGACCGCCCGGATCGCGGCATGACAGTGCGGTTCGGATCACGCCTTGGCTGCCTCCGCACGAACCCACGCATCGAATCGCTCGGCGTGGTCGTGCTGTCCCGGAATGACGTTTCTCAGCGCGTAGTCGAGCCGCGATTCCAGGGCGTCGGAAGGGCCAGCATCCATGAGTAGGAGCGCCTCGGCACGGGCGAAGAAGACCCCGAAGTTGGACCGCTTCATCATGCCGAGGTCCTCGTCCTGCAAGCGGGCCGTCATCGCCTCGCGAGAGAACATGCTCTCCAGTGCGAGCCAACCTGCCCGGTCCAGTTGCGCGATCATGTCCGCAACCGCCAGGCGGGCTGACTCATCATCGGTGACGTCCCACCAGCCGTCGGTGCCTTCTGGAGTCCCCCCGGTGGAGCCGTTCCCTGTACAGCCCGAGCGACTCCGACACGGACTTGGGCATGCCTGCTCCGAGGTTCTCCGCCTCCCACCTCAACCACGGTTCCGGGGCGAAGGCCAGGTCACGACGAACCGCAGATGCTCCGCGCTACTGAAGGACGAAGACTGCACATTGACAACAGCCCAGTCACCAGCCGTCGAAGACTTGCGCCAGTTCGGAGGCGACCCCTTGTAGCCATGACGGCGAGCAGCAGGTCCAAGGTGGTCGCGAAGTGTGGCATTCAGAGCGTCTTGGACGGTCATTGACGCAGGATGCCATGCCGCGCCGCCAGTCGAACGCTCATCGGCATGACCGAGCGCGGGGACAGCGGCATGTGCGTGCGAGGCGACTCCTCCTGGTGCAGCATTGGGCGGGTGCCGATGTACGTCGAGTTGCGAGACGGTGAGGCACGGCCTGTCCGAGGACTACCTGACCCCTCGGGCGGGACCTTCGACGCCGCTGGTGACTTCGATCGGTTCTTCGACGACTCGTACTATGGCCACGGCGTAGCTGTGAGCCTGCGGGTTCTCAGCCAGGTCGACCGCTACGCCTATACGCCGATGGTCGCTGACCGCATGGCCGGACTGCTGGAAGACATAGCGAGCGTCCTTCCCATCGCCAAACCGGGACCCGAGTTTCGCGGCCTGCTGCGGCTGCAGGTGATGGCCCGAGTCTGCGCCCGTGAGCCAGACTCGATGCTGGTCTGGATGGGCGACTGAATCCGTGCTGACGAACGCACTCGTCTGCGTGACCGCGCGGATCGCGACAGATGAGTGCGTTTCGGGGGCGCGCTCGCCGATCGGCTCGCTGAGTGGGTGTCGTCGTCACCGTGCCGCATCTGGAGGAACCCTGGAGGGTTGGCGGCCGCGCCTTCCAACTTCTCGACGCCGAGGTGGAGCTCCTCACCACGGACTCAAGCTTCATGGTTCGTGCGGCAGCGCTCAATGGGCTTCATCTTGAAATGGAGCCGGTTCCCGAGCGCGTACGGATCGCGACTCTGCTCGCGTAAGCCGCCCGGGCGCTTCGTGCCAAGTTGTTGTCGAGCGATGAGCCAACGGGTTGGGAGCTGAGCCTGGCGGACTACCTGCCCGTCTTGGAGATGTGGATGGAGGGTCTCGTGGACAGCCCAGGCTGAAGCACGAGCATCGGCATGAACCACCCGCCGTCCTCCATGCGGCATGAGTGGATGGTCGTTCGTATTAGCTGAACGGATCACCCGAGCCTCGGGTATCGACTGGGTTGCCGCTCTCATCGAGTTGGCGTAGTCGTGGCGAGCCACCACCGTGAAGTCCGCTATCCGGGTAATCCCGGAGCCATGCGCGTCCAGTTCTGGGGCATCGGTACGTGACCCGCCACCCTTCGGAGTCAACCTCGCGTTCTTCGAGGTGCTCACGGGCGTACTCGTCCGCTTCGTTGCTAGTCAGTTCGAACAGGGTTTCGTAGGCGCAGAGCATGGTTCATTGTCACATCAGCCGACGACCGGATCTCGGCATGGCCGCGCGGATCGCGGTATGTGAGGGTGCTTCGGCACATAGAATCGCGGCGTGGAAGCCGGTCTGCCCGCCCTTCGTGCTCTCGTGTACAGCGACAAGGACCTCGCGGACATCTGCGCCATCGTTCTCACGGTGCTGGTCCACGGAGAGCCGCTCGTGGAAACCCTCAACTTCAACGAGGTGGACGTAACCGTTGACCGGCCCCAGAGCCTAGCCACCTTTCAGGGGATCCTCTCGGTGAACGACGAAGCGGTCGAACTCTCGGAAGATCGGTTCGTCGAGTTGGCGAGCACCATCGCTCAGCCATTGACCGGGGAGCGCCTGGCCCAGTGGCAGAAGCGCCACGAACGACGCGTGTGGCCGATGCCGCCCTCCTCAGGGTGACGTACAGCTCATCGGCACGGCCGCGCTCATCGTGGCATGAGCGGTCACGCTATGCGGTGCTGACAGCGGCATGAGAGTGCGTTTCAGATCACGCCTTGGCTGCCTCGGCGCGGACCCAGGCATCGAACCGCTCGGCATTCTCGCGCTGTGCTGGGATCACATTGCTCAGCGCATAGTCGAGCTGCGATTCCAGCGCGTCGGACGGTCCTGCATCCATGAGCAAGAGGGCCTCAGCACGGGCGAAGAAGATCCCCTGGTGGGCCCTCTTCATCATGCCGAGGTCTCCGTCACGCAGACGCGCCATCATCGCGTCAGGAGAGAACATGCCCTCCAGTACCGGCCACCCAGCCCGATCGAGTTGCACGCTCATGTCGGCAACGGCTACGCGGGCCGACTCATCGTCGAAGACGTCCCACCAGCCGTCAGTGCCTTCCGGAGTCCCCTCGGGGTGGAGCCGCTCGCGGTAGAGCCCGAGTGACTCCGGCACGGACTTGGGCATGCCGGCGCCCAGGTTCTCCGCCTGCCACCTCAACCACGGCTCCGGGGCAAATGCCAGGTTCACGACGCACCGCACCTGCTTCGCGCTGCTGAAGGACGAAGACTCAGCATTGACGACGGCCCAATCACCTGCAGTCGAAGACTTGCGCCAGGTGGGAGCCGACCCCCGGTAACCGTGACTGCGAGCAACGGGTCCCAGGCGGTCGCGGAGTGCGGCTTTCAGAGCGTCCTGCGCGGTCACAGGCATACACTCCCACGCTGACGGCCGACCGCTCCTAGGAGGAGCGAACGCGCGGATCGCGGCATGTCAGTGCGTTACGGGATCCGCCGCCGATAGCCTGCCCGGGGTGCGGACCTACTTTGCTTGCCGATGGCTCCACGACTGCGCAGACGAGCCAATTGTGTTGTTTGAGGAGCTCGACGAGCGACGCCACGAGACACGAAAGGTGCACCAGTACGCCGACGGTCGCTTGGTCCGGACGGACCGAATCAGTGACCTGAGCACGAGCCTTTCCTGGGTACCGGTGCCATCAGAGGAGGAGATCGCGAGCGAGCCTGAGTTTGAAGTTTCGCCGCTGAGCGCGGAGGAGTTCGAGGAGGTCTGGCGCAGGGCCACCGATGCGACCTGACGACGACCTCGACCTCACAACGGAGTGCAGCGGACTACCCGACCTCCGACACTCAGGTTTCGACGGGGCGGTAGGCCAGGGCAACGTCGACAACCTCATCGGGCGTCAACTCGCAGTCGAAGCCTTCATGGTGTGGCTAGAAGATGAGATCCGAGACGCACGGGTGAGGAACGCAGGACTCCAGTTCTCGGAGAGCCACGTCCTGGTCAGATTCGGTGCCCTCGCCCGACATCAGGTACATCACGAGGCGCAGAAGTTCCGAGCGCTGAGCCATCGGCTTACGTACACCCATGCGCGGGCGACCTTGTCGTGGAGGCCTCCTGCAGAGGCCGTGATGTCAGAGCTAGCAGCGGCGGCTGTCCAGCGAAGTGGACACTTTGGCGGTGTTCCTGGCGCCGTCGTTGCCGACCCCCGAGCTCTCCGTCGAGGCTGAAACAGCCAACCCTGGACTGCGAACCGCTCGAATCGACCGCAACGGGTTCCAGCTCGTCGCAGGACGCGTCACCGTCGGCGCCGTCGCTGCCGGAGGTCGCCGAGCCGCACATGGAGGAGCTCGTCGCAGAGGTGCACGAGTCCTGCTCTGTGTCGGTGCTCGACGGCGACGAGGTGGTCTACGTCGCCCGGGTGCCGACCAAGCGGATCATGACGGTGGCGATCAGCGTGGGCACGCGATTTCCGGCGTACGCCACCTCGATGGGGCGCGTGCTGCTCGCCCACCAGCCGGCCGAGTGGCTGGACGACTATCTCGAGAACGCCGAGCTCAAGCCGATCAACCGGCGTACCATCACCAACCGGTGAAGCTGCGGCACACCCTGGCCCGGATCCGCAACCAGGGCTTCGCCGTCGTGGACCAGGAGCTGGAGGAGGGCCTGCGTTCGATGGCGGTGCCGCTGCACGCCCCGGACGGGAAAGTCGTGGCGGCTATGAACGTCTCCGCCCGCGCGAGCTGCGGCAGTGCCGACGCTATCCGCCGGGAGCTGCTGCCTCCGCTCCAAGCCGCCGCCCGCAAGATCGAGGCCGACCTCGGCGCCCGCCCCCGCAAGTAGATGTACCCGGCCGCGACGCCTAAACATTCCAGCCGGCTGTCTCGTCGTACTGGTGAGAAGAAAATCGACAGTCGACGAAAGGGTCGGTCTCACCATGCCTACACGACGCGAGCTGGACGAAGCCGAGATTCGGGCGCATTACGACACTCTGATCAAAGGACTCCGCGCCAAGGATCTCGAGGCGCTGAAGTCGCTCTACGGAGCGGACATCGTCTCGTTCGACATCGAACCGCCGCTCCAGCACGTTGGCATTGAGGGGAAGCTGAAGAACTGGGAGGGCGCGTTCGCGACCTTCCAGAGCATCGATTACGAGATTCGCGACCTCGAGATCACCGTCGGCGATGAGGTGGCGTTCGCGCACAGCTTCAGTCGGCTCAGCGGGACCCTGAAGAACGGACAGGCGATCAGTGGCGTGTGGGTCCGGTACACCGGCGGCCTCCGCAAGATCGACGGCCAGTGGCTGATCGTCCACGATCAGGTCTCGGTTCCCACCGATTTCGCGGACGGTAAAGCGTTGCTCGACCTCGAGCCCTGACGAGCTGCCCAGTAGCGTGGCACCGAGTGGGGTCGAGCTCCACCTCGGCCACGAGGGCGTTCCCGTTCAGGGTGCGTCGATCCGCTTGCGGAGCGGCCAGGTCTCGGCACTCGTCGGGCCGAACCGCAGCGGCAAAGTCCACCGACCCGTACGCCATCTGAGACAACGGCAGCCCTAAAAGGTGAGTCCCACCTTCAACACGCATGCAGACGTGTTGAAGGTGGGGCTAGCCCTTTACGGTCCCCAACCTCCAACTCATGATCATGTATCCGTACCGGCGGTCTGACGGCGAGCGTGCACTGGTGTACTCAGGCGCGATCCGAGTATTTCGACTCAGGCGAGCCGCCACCGGCAACGGCCAGGCTACGAACGACCACACGTCCGAACGGCGTTTCGTCCTGGAGTCCGCCCACGACGAATATCCGTACGGAATCCATCGGTAGGCGCGACCATGCAGTGAGGTGACGGCGGTAGGGGTCCGGCCGCTGGGGGGCCGTTTCGGGCGTCGTGGTCGCGCCTGTGATGTTAGGGGTCCCCGGGTGCCGGAGGAGTTCCTTTCTGCCGAGCAGGTGGCCGCGTATCGGCGTTACGCTCGTCCCCCGACGCGGGCGGAGTTGGATCGGTTCTTCTTCCTGGATGAGAAGGCGCAGCGGCTGATCGGGCCAAAGCGGCTGCCGCATACGCGGCTGGGATTCGCCGTCCAGCTGACGACGGCTCAGTATCTGGGCGCGTTCGTGCCCGATCCGACAGATGTGCCGTCCGAGGTTGTAGATTATCTGGCCGTGCAGCTGGATATCGCCGATCCCTCGTGTCTGAAGGACTACCGGGAACGGGAGATGACTCGGCTGGAGCATGCCCAAGAGATCCGCGATGCTTACGCGTTACGCGACTTCATCGAGGTGGAGGCGCAGCTGGCTGCGCGGGTTGATGACCGGGCGTGGACGACTGGTGAGGGACCGCGGGCACTGTTCGATGGCGGCGGGGTGGCTGCGTGAGCAGCAGGTGCTGCTTCCCGGGTGACGACCTTGACTCGACTGGTCGCAGGTTTGCGGGGGGCCGCCACGCAGAGGCTGTGGAACACCCTCGCCGACCTGCTGGACGACGAGCAGCGGCGTGGTTTGGGCCTGCTGCTGCAGGTGCCGGACGGGGCGAGAGTCTCTGACCTGGACCGACTGAAATGCTGGTGAATCTCATCGAGCACTGTGACGCCCAGGCCGACGACGGCTCGGAGGCGAGCAGGCTCTGTCCGCACGATCGGCCAGTCGTGCAGCTCTTTGTAGAGCCGGCTGGCGGAGCGGGATGGAACGATGAAGGGCTCGACGACGGCGAGGACGTCGGCGAGTGGTGAGGCCCAGCCTTTGGAAAGGTCGCCAGTGGCGACCGTGGCCGCCGATGCGAGCGCGGCTTTGACCCAGCTGGCAATCGTGCGTACATGCCGGCGAGGCTGGAAGTAGGAAGGTCCGCGCAGTATCTGACAGCGCGATCGGCCGAGTCCGCCGCGTTCTTCACGACCCGATCGGACTGCGACATGTACTCGTCGGCAGTTCCCTCCCGAAAGGTGGGCGGTAGGTGCCCCGTTACGACCGCATATACGCCCGGGAGCGGCGCGAGCGCCCACTCGTCTAGACGCTGCTCATCCCAGAACACCAGCGACCACGATCCGACCTCATACGCAGGCGCGTCAATATCCCCAAGGTGTCCTTGGATCGCGAGCGCCGAGTCCAACCGCGGCGTTACTGCACTACGCATCGCCGCGGTTGCCAGGTACAGATGACAGTCCACGTCGGAGAAGTACGGCAGGAAGTCCTGACCGCCATGACTTACCAACGAGCCCTTGACAACCACAGCCCGCAACTCTTCGCCGAACGTCAGCTCCGCAGCAGACACCAGTTCCGCTACCAGGGCATGCGGCCGCATCGATCCCGTATGAGTCATGCAGGGAAGGATCCCACGCCACCGCTCCAGGGCGGCGTCCCCACGGTCAGATGGCCAACGAGCGTGCGTGGGTGTTCGGTGAGGGATCCCTTCCGGACGCCCCCGCATGGTCGCCGTCGTGTCGCCCAGGCATCGACGTTGATGTTCCGCAAAACGAGACGGCCGATAGCACCGGCCCGGGCTGTCACGCCGTCAGTCTGATGATCGCCTTGAGGGCGGCGGGTTTGGCGCAGGGATCTTTGAACGCGAAGCCGTCCCGCTTCGTGTCCGTGCGGCCTTCGTACCGGTGGGTCACGATCGAAAGCTGTGACGCGTCGTACACGGTCAGGAGATCGAGGCGAACCGGCTTGCCGTGGATAGCGATCGCGCTGTGGTAGAAACCCCAGCACAGGTGCTCGAACAACCTGGTACGAGGACCGATCTTGCGCCGGTACGCGAACAGGTCGATGTGCCTGCCTTGGATGTTGTCGTACCGATCGCCTGCCCTGGTTGCATCGTAGCGGTCGGTGCCGTGCAGCTTGACGACCTCGATCAGGCCGTCGACGGAGAGCTGGGGATGCGCCGCGGAGCTCAGGCCCCGCACCAGGACGGTCTCCCCTGTGAAGTGCCGGCGAAGCTCGTCGTCCACCCGCTTGCCGAGTTTCCGGTGATCTGGTTCCGAATCAACTGTGTAGTCGGGTAGCGCGACGGAGAGCACAGGTATCACCCGCGCAAGCGTAAGCTCCATGGCGCGTCAGGCACCACCTACTTTCGGCCAGGTGGGCGAACGGCCAAGCAGCGCGACGATCTGGTCGAGCGGCGAGCCACCGGACCACGACACCTCCGGCCCGGACAGGGCGCCGGCGCGAAGCGTGAGCCTCCTCCGGGTGTGCGGCCTCGGCGATGCCCATGGCGGCCTTGAGCAGGTCGGGCGTCGAACCGACGCCGGACTCGACTGCGGCGGTGGCATCGACCCGCCTGTCAGTCCACCGGACCGAACGCGGACCGGACGCAGCTCACCTCGACAAGACGGTTCTGAAGACATGCCGCCGATTCTCAAGACTTCCATCAACCGGGCAAGGTCAAAGGGCAACAGAGCCCTCTGCACCGCGTACGGTGAGGGATCCACAAGAACACCCACCGGCTCGTGCAAGCCTCAACCAATGGAGACGCGATACGGCGTGAGCGTCGACCGGGTTCACCGTGACGAGACAGTTGCCTACCACCCCAGCCGGCTTGTACGGCAGCTCCCCAGATTCTCGTTCAAACAGGACCCATAACGATGTCCGGTTTCCTCCCGTAGTGTCGCCGCCGAGTTCGGACGTTCGACCACGGCGGAAGCAGAGCCAGGATGACCACTTCCGGGACACGGGATGAGACGGAGAGTGAGAGATGTCCACGACCTGGTGCTCGGTAGTCGCGGCGCAATACCGGTCAACCCTCGAGGACATGGCCATCGTTCTGCGCGGTTGCCCAGATGAGCTGTGGGAAGCGAGCATGTGGGAGGTGAAGAAGACCGACCAATGGGCGTGGCCTCCGACGGATCGTGACGGGCGACCGTTCGATGACCCTGCGGTCCGCGAGCGCAAGTTCCAGGCCATGTCTGCAGTGTGGCGGACCGCCTCCCACGCGCTCTGGTTCACCGACTTCGTCGACCTGTCCAACCCCTTGGGTGCTGATTGGTCACCGCCGACCCCGTTCTCTCCGCGCGACGAAGAAGGCTACGTGGTCCCGCCCACGTACTCTCGCGAGGAGGTGTTCGGCTACATCGACCACTGTCGGCGGAAGGTCGACGAGATCTTTAGTGACCTGACTGATGATCAGGCCGCTGCACCGCTCCCCGCGCCGCACCGAAACGGCGGGACATCGCTGGCCGCCGTCCTCGTCCAGGGCGTGGTCCACCTCCAGCTTCACTCCGCCCAGGTACGCACGTTCCTCAGAAGCCAGGGCGTCCGCTGCGCCGACGAGTGAGCACCGCGTCAGCGGCGCCGATCCACGTGAGGTCAATACAACAATGCAAGGGAGCTTGCTCAGTGGGAGGACATGAGGCTCTTGACGCTGCCGTCCTGCTGTTGCGACGCCAGGGAGTGATAGCCGAGGACGAGTCGGTAACGAGCAAACGCCTGTCCGGCGGCACCATCGCGCAGGTAGTGCTGGTAATGGCTCGCGATGGTCGCCAGTGGGTGGTGAAGCAGATTCCCGGCCTGCCTGCGTCTGCACTGGCTGCCGAGGTCGAAGGCCTGACCGCACTCGGAGCCAGCGGCACGGTCGCCGTCCCGCGAGTACACCACCAGGGCGACGACGCAATAGTCATGGATGCCTTGCACCCATCCGATGGCGACAGCCCGACGTTCTGGCAGCGGCTGGGGCAGGACATCGCCGGCTTGCACGCGGCAACCCGCACGGACCGGCACGGTTGGCGAGACGACAACTGGCTCGGCGGGCTCCCGCAGCACAACGGCTGGGAAGCCGATGGCCACACCTTTTTCGTCGAGCGTCGGGTGCTGAGATTTCTCGACGAGCCGCGGGTCCGCCAGGTGTTGTCCGCAGCGGACCTCCAGGCCATAGAGCACTTCGGCCGACGACTGCCCGACCTGGTTCCGGTGATGCCCGCCGTCTTGCTCCATGGTGATCTTGGCCAACATAACGTGCTCGCCGACCGAACCGGCCGCCCTACACTGATCGACCCGGCCGTCAGCTACGGCTGGGCAGAACTCGACATCAGCATCTTCTGGATGTCGAGTGCTGACCAGCGACCGTCGGCCGTGGAGCGGTTCTTCGCCGCATGGCAGGAGGCCGCCGCGCCGGAACCCGGCTGGAAAGAGCGGGCGCCACTACTGTCCATCCCCGCGGAGCTGAGCATCCTGGCCGAGTTCGGTGACGTGTGGGGCACCGCAGACCACCTGCGCGCCATAGTCGCCCCGTTCCGCCGGCAGGCTCCGGCGATACCCGCGAACGTCGACAGGAACGCAGACGCGTAAGTACACCCCGCGAGACACCGGGCACAGTGTCGGGTGAGTTCCGCTGGTACCCGGATCCGTACCCAGAACGCCGCAAGATTCGGCACGAGACCAACTCCCTGAGACGCCTTCAGGGCTACTGATCTAAAGGCGTTCGCAAGGGGAAGGCCAACCGTGGACATCTGAGGCCCTCACCAGTGGGGGTGTCCGCAAGGGATGGTCTTACGAGACGGCCGGCAGCCCGCCTCCTCTCGGGCATCGGTAACGACCGGACCGGCTCTGCGGGGCCGCGCGTATCACGAGGTTGCAGTGAGTCAGTGGATCCCGAAGCAGAGTGGGTGGCCGGCCGGACTGGCATAAACGGCGAACATCTCATCACCGTCGGGGTTGTCGGCAGGTCTCCTCGCGGCCTGAAGCTGACGCCCACCAAGCTCGACTGCCAGTCGATCGGCCGCTTCTAGGTCATCGACATGGAGGTCGAGGTGAACCTGTTGTTGCTGGGGCCCGGTTGGCCAATCTGGTGCCGCGTGGTTCGGGGCATGTTGCACGCCCATGACCCACTCGCCGCCGACCACGATGCTGTGCCAGTCCGCGTCGCGGTGCACCGTGCCGCCCAAGAGGCCGGCCCAAAACCTGCTTTCGGCTTCGATATTGCTGGCGTCGAACACAATGACCCGCCTGATGACCTTCACGTCAGCTCCCCTGTCCCCGTGTTCCGATCGAGGAGGTCTGAGAGTACGACTGGTTGCGGACGTTCTGCGTCCGGATAAGGAACCACCGCTCGAACCCGGGGACCTCCATCTGTACGCGGATGGTTCCCCGAGGAGACAGGGTTGGACCGCCGCTGAGAGCAGCTGCCTGGACCGGTGGCGGGAGCAAGGCGGTGAGGTCGAGGTGGGTGTCCATGTCGAGGAGGAACCGGCCGTAGGGGTTGATGTGTTCCGAGAGCAGATCAACGGCGTTCAGTGAGGTGGATGGTCACGGTGCTGCCGATCTCCTTGCCGAGGCGTTCGCGGAGTTCGGTCTTGATCGGGAGCTTGTGGGTTCCGTCTCCCATGGCCATGAACGACGCCTCGAACGGGTGGCCGTCCATGGTCCCGGCTACTTTGACGAGGCCGCGGGTGCCGAAGAACTCGGCGCTCCAGTCGGTGCGTACGTAGGTCCATCCGCCCTTGGCGTCGCTGCGTTCCACGACGGCGGTGAACGTGTGGTCCAGTCGGGTGCTCATCGTGAATCCTCCTCGGCCTGCTCTACGACCACGAACTGGTTTCGGTCGGGGTCGTCGAAGGTGAACATGGGTGGTACGCCGGGCCAGGCCAGCAGCTCGCCGACAGACACGCCGCCGGTACGCAGCGCGGCGTGCTCGGTGGTGGCGTCGGGTACCACGAACCTGATCCCGGTCTCCCGATTCGAGGTGGTCTCACCGGTGGTCAGCGCCAGCGACACCATGGCGCCAGGCGGTGCGACCTCGAGCCACCGCATGTCCCCGGCCATGCCGTCGAGGCGGACCTCGAAGCCCAGGGTGTCGCGGTAGAACTTCAGTGCCTGGTCCTGGTCGGCGACAGCGATGCCGATCGTGCGTATGTCGGTGATGGTGGTCATGGGCTTTCTCCTTGTTCACATGGGTCATGCGGGGTTCGACGGGTCGGTGCCGCCGTAGATCAACGAACCGGGGGTGGTCAGCGTCCTGCCCGTCTCGAGCCATGTCTTCAGCCCGGAGAGGATCATCGGCCAGCCGCCGTAGAGCTCGGGTGGGGCGTTGCCAGCGAGCTGGTCGTGGGTCACGATGAGCCGGCAGGCGTCGCCGACCGGCTCGATCTCCCACGTCACCCTGGTCGTGCCCTGTCTCTCGGCGTCGTCTGACCACAGCGTCCGCATGGACTGCACGAGTCGCCTCGGCGGATCCACCACGACGTTCTCACCTTCGGCCAGCGGGCGTTCCGCGCCGGGATGGTCGAGGGAGAACGACGAGCCCGTGGTCCAGTCCGAGTGGACCGAGGCACCGAAGTGGTACTTGGCCCGACTGGCCGGGTCGGTGATCGCGTGCCACAGCCGTTCGGGTGTGGTGTCGATGTAGATCTCGAACACCTTCTCCATGCCTTGCTCCAGGTCTCTCTTCAGGTCGGACAGGCCCGCCGACCATTCCTCGGTGTACTTGGTGATCCATCGGTCATGGACTTGCCGGATCGGCACGACGTTGAGGAAGTGGTGCTTCTCGCGGCCCCGCCGGCGGGCCACTACGAGACCGGCCTCCTCGAGGATGCCCAGGTGCTTGGCCACGGCCGGTCGGGTCATCTGGAAGCGCGTCGACAGGGCAAGCAGGGTCTGCCCGTCCTGCTCAAGCAACGCGTCCAACAGAGCCCGCCGGGTCGGGTCGCCCAGCGCCTTGAACACAGGTTCCACCCACCGAGGATAGGAAACCGTTTGGTTTCCTGTCAAGCCTGCACGCCCGCCCCCGGCGGGCTCGTTGCGGAGGAGAGAACCGGACCCCGGAACATGTCCGCAGGGGCGACATAACCGGCGCCGGTAGTCACGTGCTTGCGACGGGTACGGCCACGCGCCGTTTGGGGAGAACGCTCGCGTCCTGGGAGCGCCACTACGCGACGCGGGTGCCACGACGCAACTGGACGGTGTTTCTCTCCTTATATAGAGAGGTCGGCGTCATGGCTGATGGGCCGACCGCCCCGGGTGTCAACGGCGGCTGAATATTGAGCCGACGGCGGAGCCGGTAGACGGCACACTGTGTGTCCTCCAGTGCACTGAGAAAGGTTGCGATCCCGATGTACGAACTCTCGGCCAACCTCGAGCTCCTTTTCACCGAGCACGGCGGGCGAGGTGGCGAAGCGGGCGACAGCGCCGCTGACCGGGTGCGGGCCGCCGCCGACCTCGGCGTACCTTCGGTGGAGATCTGGCTCTGGCGAACCAAGAACCTCGACGAACTCGCAGAGACACTGCACGCCACCGGCACGGCGCTCCAGGTGATGTGCGTCGAACCGATGGGCCACCTCGTCGACCCATCGACACACGACACGTTTCTCACAGCCGTGGCCGCATCCGCGGCGGCAGCCGACAAGCTCGGCTGCCCCTATCTCGTGGTCACTGCCGGCCAGGACCGGCCGGGTGTACCTCGATCGACCCAACACCAGGCCATCGTGGACGCGCTTGGCCAGGCGGCACGGGTTCTCGAACCCTATGATGCGACGCTGCTCCTGGAGAATCTCAACTCCAGGGTCGACCACCTGGGCACATTCCTGGACTCGACCACCGAATGCCTCGACATCCTCGACGAGGTCGCCTCACCACGGGTCAAACTGCTCTACGACCTCTACCACTCCCTCGTCATGGATGAAGACCCCGAGGCCGTGCTCGCCGGGCGTACGCAATGGCTCGCCCATGTCCAGATCGCCGACGTCCCCGGACGTCACGAACCCGGCACCGGTTCGGTGGACTGGCCCCGCCAGCTCACGATCCTGCAAAAGCTCGGCTACACCGGACGGATCGGCCTGGAATACACCCCCACCGCCACCTCCGCCCGCTCGCTCGATCACATTCGCGAGAGTGCCCAGGCGGCGGGCTCGGTGCAGTAGGCCTCGCTCGGCAACACAGCCTCTCCTTACGTCTAGCCGAACGCACCGTAGTCAAAGGTGGTCGTTCGCCCATGGCCCATCGCTTGCCATCGCGCCACGGCAATCGGCCGAATTCGCGGGTGTCGAACCCGGGGATCCTCATCCGGACGCTGGCCCCGTATCGGAACGCAAGGTCAGCGGCTCAGCCACTCACCAAGGTCAACGGAACAGTTTTTGCGCGGCCCGGGAGGGCACTCGGCGACGACTCTGGAATCCTGCGTGACTGATCTGACCCCGGACATCAGCTCTTCGGACAAGCCAGTTCCCGGACCCACAACCATCAGTAACCCTAAACCGGCCCTCGCCGCGGTGTCTTGAGCCAAAGGTGAGCCTAGGAAGGGCGCCTCGCTCACTCGCGGTTGGCGTCGGCAGCTAGGAGGGAAAGAGCCTCCAGTGCCCCTCGGAGACGACCTCGACGGTGCCATCGACCACCTTGATGGCCGTCTCGTCGTCCATTGCGTACGCCGGACCCGATATGCCGGCCGCCCATTGTTCCGCCTCTGCCATGGAGTTGCCCGGCATGCCCTCCTGAGCCAGGTGTGGACAGATCGAGAAGTCGACGACGCCCAACGTGCTGTGGTCACCGGTCGGCGGTCTCCACTGGATGAAGTCCTCCCCGATCCTGGGGGTCATCACCATGCTCCCGGCACTCAGTCCCACCCAGACCGTCTCTTTCAGCGACGGGAGCAGGTTCGCCAGCCCGGACTGACGCATCCAGTGGCACAGGTAGAGGGCATCGCCGCCCGCCACCAGCAGGACATCCGTCTCCCGGACCAGGGGCACCCATCGCTCTTCATCGATGCTGGGCAGCGCGGTGAGCTCCAGCACGCCGACGGACTTCCAGCCCAGGTCGACCATGGGGAGGTCAGAGTTTCCACTGATGAACCGCCAGGCACCGACGCCAGGGCCGACCATGGGGTGCCCGTACTGCGCGGTGGGGATACACAGCGCGCTCGAGTCGGCGATCGGCTTGCCCAGCAGATCGACCAACGCGCGGTGGATACTGGCGTTCTTCACGCCCGCGGACGTGAGAAGAAGCCTCAAGATGCCTCCCGATTCGAGTGCGATGGGGCGGTCTGAGGTATAGACCAGGGACCACCGCGAAACTCATCGCTGCTGAACGAGGCAAACCTACCTGCGACAGGCCGCTCGCTCCGCAGATCAGGATCGAGCGCATACAGCACCGCACGCACCGCGGCATGTCCGAACTCGGGCACTGAACTCCATCCTCGCTAGCGGATCCCTCAGCGGACACCGCAGCGGCAGGCAGCCAGCCAGCGGGACTGGCCGGTGGCGCCGTCGATCGCCTCGCGGATGATGTCGGCGTGGCCGTTGTGTCGTGCGGTCTCCTGGATCATGTGGGCCAGGATCGCGCGGAGGTTGACCGGCGCGCCCCAGGGCGTGGTGACGACGTCGTCCACCCTGCCTGTGGCCACCACCTCGCGCGCCCGCTGGCATGTGCGCAGGTACAGCCCGACCAGCCCGTCCACGGTCTCATCGGGGTCGATCCGGAAGTCGGCCTCCGGGTCGTACAGGTCCGGCTCGTCAATCCCTGCGTAGATCTTCAAGAACCAGCCCTGCTCGGTGCCGGCCAGATGCTTCACCAGCCCCAAAAGGCATAGGCCGGACCTGGTCATCTGCCGGCGTAGCTGCTCGTCGTCAAGGCCCTCCAGCTTGTGCAGCAGCGTCGCCCGGTGGTAGTCGAGCTGACCGGTCAACATCTCGCGCTCACCTTACGAACAGGTAGGACGATCGCGGCGCGACGCCAACGCCTCATGCGTAGGTGACGCTCGCTTGTAGGTACGTCGGGCGGGAGGTCGCTCGTAGCGGACCACACCAGTGACCGGAGTCCGTTTGGCCGAGGTAGTCACTGGCTTGGCGAACACAGGCATAATGGATGACCCACCGGGTCGGCGTACACCGGCCAGGGACCACCGATGTCAGGTAGTTGGATCGCGCCGAGGTGCTTGGCCGTCTCCACTGCGGTCGGGTCTTCGACGGCGATGTCGAGATGAATTTGTGGCGGGTACGTCGGGTCGGGCCAGCGGGGTTGGCGGTGTTCGTCGATCTTGGCAAAGGACAGGATCGGGCCGTCGCCGCTGTCGAGCATCCTCCAGAAGCTGTCCCACTCGTGTCTGGTCTGGTGCAGTCCGAGTAGCTCGGCGTAGAACGCGGCGAGGGCGGAGTGGTCCTCGCTATCCAGCACGATTCCGCCGATCGTAGGTGCCGACCAGGTGTCGTGGGCCACGCAGAATGGATGTCCCGCTGGGTCGGACCAGACTTGGCAGTCGGTGCCGTCCTCGTGCCAGGTGGCTCCGTGATCGCCGAGCCATGCCCTTGTGGCGGTGGCATCGGGGACGCCGATATCGAGGTGGACCTGCTTTGGGTATGCCGGGTCGGGCCACTGCGGCGGGTGGTATTCCTCGATGGCTTGGAACGCCAGCCGTGGGTGCTCATCCTCCCGTCCGATCGTCATCAAGTCCGGTGGTCGCCGCAGGATCTGCATGTCGAGCAGCTCGGCGTAGAACGCGGCGAGGACCTCGGGGTCGGGGCAGTCGATCACGATGGTGTCGATTCTTGGCGTCATGGAAGCACAGGATGGCACTTGGCAGGGACACTCCAGTCCGGCTACGAGGCACACATGCTGGTAGTGCGGGTGCGTTGCCGCGCGTCAGCGGCGCCTTGATCCCATATGGAGAGGGCAATTCGGCAATCACCGAAGTAGGGAACGTCGCGGTCGGCCGTCCCTATCCGTACGCGGAAGGTTCCTCAATCGGACAGACCGCTGCGCCGAAGCCCTCATCCGGTACGGGAACTCCTACTTGGCGGACCGCGAACCCGCCAACCTCTTTAGCGCCCCGGCTCTGGCCGGCGCGGTGTGCTCATCAAGGGCAGATGCGGAGCCCACGTGGCTCGTAGAGGTCGGCCAGGACGTCAAAGTCGTCGACAACGGTGCCGTAGACCCATCGGTAGTAGCCGGGCCCCGCCATGTGTCGGCCGAACCGGTCGGCATCTGCCCGCGAGACAAGTCTGCGAAGGGCGTCGATCTCCTGCCAGCAGACGACCAGATGCAGGTAGGTGGAGAACGTACTCCGGCACCCATCGGGATAGCCAACGGGCACGTCCGGGTACCGCTGCTCGAGCTCGTCGCTGATCAACGCGTCCACGACGTCGGACCGCTCATGGCAAAACCAGTGCAGCTGCTCATGCACATAGACGGCCAGGAGGCGTCGGCCACGGTTGCGCGTGTTGAGGGTCAGAACCGGATGGCTGTGCGGAAGCCGTGTCGCCTCGTCGACGAGGACGTCAGTAGTGAAGCACCAGGGGCGTCAGGTCGTGAGCGGCGAGCAAAGCCTCCAGATCCGCCTTGGTACGCCGTTCCTCATCGGTGCCGCTGACAAGACGGACAGTGGGCGTCATCCAGGCGATGTTGAACCCGCCGACAGCTACGTGTCAATGGCTGACCTTAGTTCATCTGATCGACGTGTCCGATTGGAGATCACATACTTACCCGAGCAGTTGATCAGCTGGAGTGGATGGCCATCGACATGCGTTCGACGTGCCAGTAGATCAGCCCTCCGCAGCCGCCGTAGCGGCAGTGCCACTCGGTGAGTGAAGATGTTCTGGTCGAACGCCCCGAAGTGCGTGGAGTCGCTGCCGACCGCGGAGGTGACAAGCTGTCAGATGTTGATCGGAATTCGACCATCGCCCACCACCGAGGATGTACATGGACGACCTGACCCCGGACGATGTGAGGTACGTCGTCATCGACTTCGAGGGCACCACGCCGCCCGGTCGACCGTCGGCGCCCATCGAAGTGGCCGCCCTCGTCCTCAACCCGGCCGGCGACTCGGCCACGTCGGAAGCCTCCTTCGAGGAACTCATCCGACCGCCCGACGATGCGCCAGTGACGCCGTTCGACACCGTGCTAAAAGGGATCACTTCCGCCGACGTGCAGACCGCACGGCCACCCGCCGACGTCTTCACGGCCATCGACATCTGGCTTCCAAATAGCCGCTGCCTACTGGTCGCGCACCACGCATCGGTCGAGGCAGGAATGATCTATCGGCACCGTGAACACTGCCCAGCGCTTTCCACAACCCCATTCCTCGACACAGTACGGATGGCCAAGGCCGTCCTACCGGGCGTCGGGTCCTACAACCTGGACCAACTCCTCCTCCAACTGCGAATCCCCAGACCAATCAACCGGCACCGCGCCATGCCCGACGTCCACGCGACAGCGCAACTGTTCCGACGCCTCTGGGGCCTCGGCGTCAGCCAAGGCCACTGGAAAACTGGCAAAGACGCCCTAAAGATCGCCGGCCTAACACCACAGGCCTCCAGACCCCAACAGACCTCCCTGTTCTAAAGCCTGGGGTCCGTAACACCGTTCGTGTTACGAACCCGAACGGTTCCGGTTCGCGGGTGGTGGGATGGCGGCTCGTGCCTTATCAGCCTACGTTCGCCCCGGTCGTTGCGCACAGTCGCACTAGGAAGCCTCGAGGACGAAGAACAGGAAGCACAGGAAGGACCCTGAGGGGGATGTCACGAGGTCGGGGAACGCCTCGCGGGCACCGGGTGCGGGAGGTGGTTCGCTCACGACGGCGATCCGGAAGCCGGCTGCGGTGAACTCGTTGGTTATTGCGTGCAGTGGTCGGTGCCAGTACGTCAGCACGGCGGCTTGGCCGTTGAAGGTGTACTCGTCGGACCACCGTTCGGTCGCGAAGTAGTCGCCTTCGGGCCTGATCAGACGGTAGGCGAAGGGATGGTTGACGGCCACGATGAGTCGGCCGCCGGGTACGAGCACGCGTCGCAACTGGGCGAGTGGTGCCTTCCAGTCCTCGAGGTAGTGAAGGACCAGGCAGGCGACGGCATCGTCGAACGCGGCGTCGGGGAACGGCAGAGGATCGGCGCCCAGACCGCCCTGATGTAGGGCCGTGCCATCGCCGAGCCGCTGCCGGGCCAAGTCCAGCATCTTGGCGCTGGGATCCATGCCGGTCACTATGGCGCCGCGATCGCGCAGTGCCGCGAGCAGGGGGCCGGCTCCGCAGCCGACGTCAAGAATCCGCCGCCCGGCCACGTCTCCGGCCAGGTCCAGTATCGCCGGCCGGGTGTAGTAGCCGTTGATGAGGTTGGACTCGGTCTCGGCCGCGTACGCCTCGGCGAAGCTGTCGTAGTCGTTGGCCAGAGCCTGGCCGGCAGCCCGGGACGAGTGCTCAAGGTCAGAAGACATGCGGCCCATCCTGGCAGGTCTGATCGCTTCGCCGTGCTCACAACCTCGCCGTACAGCCATCCGTACAGCCAAGCCGGCCGACGGAGACTGGCCGGGGTCGACGTGAAGCGACACGACGAGCAGGCCAGCGGCAGTTCCCGACGCTGGCCGACAGCAGTCTTGAACTCTGCACGGGTCTGCGCGCGGGGACGATCTACGCACCGTCAGGGCTCGACGCCTGGGGCAGTTAGCTTCGTGCGCCGGCGATGGCGTGACCCTGGGTGTCAACGTGTCGTAGTGCTGACTGTGCGGCATCGGGACCGGCGGGCAGGAGTGGTAGGCGCACTGCGGCAGTTGGGATGCGGCCCTGGGCATGAAGGACCGCTTTGATTACGGTGGGATTGGGCTCGGCGAACATCGCACTGGAGATTGCGGCCAGGTGGTGACCAAGCGTTCGAGCACGGGCGGCGGTGTCTCCACGCCACGCGTCGACCAACTCGACGAACCGTGCCGTGGCCACGTGTGCAGAAGCCAAGACGCCGCCGTGTGCACCGAGTGCCAGCAGTGGTGAGATGAAGGCGTCGTCGCCGCCCAGCATCGCGAACTCGGCCGGCAGGTCCGCCAGAAGCTCAAGAGTGTACGGCGGGGCCCCGTACCGTCACTCCTGCGGGCAGTCGCGCTGGTATCGGCGGCCAGCCGCGGGGCGTTCGTCGCCGTGGTGTGCCTGTTCGCCCTCTCAGGGCTCGGTGTCGCTGTGCTGCTGCTCATCGGCAACGAGCTGCTCCAGGAGCTGCTCGCCCACGGCGCCGACACCACCGTGTCAGCCCGGATCTGGTGGCTGGTCGTGGCCGCGCTCGGGGTCGCCGCGATCGTCTCGTTCGCCGGGGCCGCGGGTGCGGGCATGCATCGGCTACTCGCGGAGCAGACCGTCCGCTACTGCGACGAAGTGGTGCTGCGCCTGACGGCGCACGTACCGCTGCGGGAGCTGGACTCGCCGGAGTTCCACAACTACGTGGAGCGGGCGACCCAGTTCGGCAGTCGCAGCCCGATCGCGCTCGCGATGGCTGTCCCCCAGTTGCTCGGATCCCTGGTCGGGGCCATCGGAGTCGCGGTTGGCTTGGCCATCGTGAGCCCGTTGCTCGTGCCGATCACGTTGCTCGCCTGCGTGCCGCTGTAGTTGGTAGGCAAGACCAACAGCGAGGAGATGTACTCCTTCAGCTTCGGCAACACACCAAACGACCGGTCGCGCTTCCACATCCAGCGCATCACTCGCGACCGAGAGTCGGCGCCCGAGGTCCGGGCCTACCGGCTCGCCCCCTACCTGCTGGACCAGTGGACGCGGTTGTACGACGAGCGGATCGCGGGCATCCGGGAGCTCGTCCGCCGGTTCGTCCGACGGTCGGCCGCCGGGAGCCTCGTAGGCTCGGTCGTCCTCGGCGGCGTACTGCTCGTCGTGCTGTTCTTCGTCCGTCGTGGCGATCTCTCCCTCGGTGCGGCCGCCACAGCCAGTGTCGCCGTTCTCCTGCTCGCCAACCGGTCACAACAGGGCGCGACGAATCTCGGTCAGACCCTCGAACACGGGCTGCACCTCGACGAGTTCATGCAGCTACGTGCCTAGGCCGAGCGGCTGCGACCTGGGCTCCCCGTCTCGGTTGCGCCGTTCACTAGGCTCCGAGCGGACGGGGTGTCATTCACCTATCCGTCGGCGGCATCGAGCGAGGCGCTCGACCAGGTGAGCTTCGAGATCGCCGCCGGCGAGATCGTCGCGGTCGTCGGCCACAACGGCTCCGGCAAGACCACGCTGGCCAAGCTGCTCTGCGGCCTGTACGAGCCCACCGCCGGAACGATCTGGTGGGACGACCGACACCTGTCCGCGGTGACCAACGACGGCGGCTTATCGCAGGTCGGCGTGGTGTTCCAGGACTTCGGCCGCTACTGGTTCTCGGCCGCAGACAACATCGGCCTGGGCGACGTGGCACGCCTGACCGACCGGAGCGGCATCGAGGACGCCGCCCACCATGCCGGGGCCGCCGAGTTCCTCCGAGCCCTTCCGAACGGGTTCGAGACCCCACTCGGCGTCGAAGTCGACGGCGGCGCCGATCTGTCGGTCGGGCAGTGGTCGCGATCGCCCGCGTGCTGTTCCGCGACGCATCGTTCGTCGTCCTCGACGAACCCACCGCCTCGTTGGACGCCGAGGCCGAGGCCGCGCTCTTCGACACCATCCGCGACCTGTGCTCCGGCCGGACCGTCGTCCTCATCTCCCACCGCTTCTCGACGGTACGCTCCGCCGACCGGATCCTCGTGCTCCACGAGGGCCGGCTAGTTGAGCAGGGGAGTCATGTCGAACTCGTGGCGCTCGGCGGGCGGTATGCGCAGATGTACGAGGTACAGTCCCGCGCCTACATCGACGCCTGACGCCGCACGCCGGTACCGGCTCGGAGGGAGCGACCTCACACTATGCGCCCGGACCTGGACGCCCTGGTTTCGGGCAATCTCGCTGCCGCTGCTTGCTGCGTCGTTGACCCACGACCCTCGATTGGGTCGCAGGATTGGCAAGGTCCGTATGGGGAACCCTCCCGCGTACGGATGGGGAGATCCGCTTCCGTACGCCCGGCCAGGGTTCCGGCTCGCGGACGGCGACATGGATGGAGTCTCCTCCAGCTACGTGGCCGGCGTCGGTGCTCTTGAGCATCAACGCGTTCGGTGGTGGACTCAGCCCTACGTCGATGTGATTGTCGCCGCGAGGCTCAGCTCAGGCGGCTCTCGCCCAGCCGAAGATGTAAGTCGATGACGTCGGGTTCGCCGGCGCGGATGGTCCAGTGCAGCATGGTCAGGGTCCAGTGTGCCCAGTACATCCGGAGCAGGTCAGGTTCGAGCGTTGCGGCGAGGTAGTTGTCGAGGTGGTCGATCGCTTCTTGCTGAACGCCGTTGTGTCCGCCAGTGGGATCGAGGCGTGCCCAGGCGAGGTCGAAGCGCAGCTTGATGAGGCCGAAGTGTCGGTCGCCCCTTGCGACACCGAAGTTCCAGTCGACCACGCCGGTGATCTTTCCGGAGTCGTCGACGAGCACGTTGGGGATGGTGTAGTCGGTGTGGACAAGGTCGTCACCGATCATCTCGTGCACGGGAGCGGCGCCAACCTCGCGGATGATCTTGAGTAGCCGCCGGCTGCGGTCGTTGTAGCCCGCCAGGGTCTCGTGCCTGGGAAACTCTGGGCCGCTATGCCGCAGATGCAATGGTGGCACGGGTACGTCGGGGCGGCTGGTGAGCAGGCCGGCGAACCGCTCGTTCATCGCTAGAACCGCATTGATCATGTCGGCGTCGGTGCGGTGTGGTGGCGTGCCAGGCAGGCGTTCTTGGACGACGCCGACGACCCCGTTGTCAAGCTGGACGACCAGCTCGTGGCGAGGTACGGGCAGTCCTCGGCCGCGAAGCATCGACAACACCTCGGCTGTACGACGCATCGCGTCCAGGCCGGCGTCATACGAGCGGGTGACGACCCCATCGTGTCCATCCGGCCAGCGGACGAAGACCGCCCCGCCGGTCTCACCCTGATCGGCCATTCCCGTAACGACCAGACCTCGACCTGTGCGCTCGTTGATCTCCGCGACCAGGGCGTGGTGCTCTGTCGTGGCCGGTTTGGCTGTGGCATTGTCACTCATTGCCGACCGTCCTCAGCAGGATAGGGAGCGCACTAGGCACAGGTGACGGTGAAGCTAACGCATCTCCCCGACACCTCTTGTCAGGGATATGGGTTCCCAGCCAAGGAAACGCACAACGAGGGCACTCATCTCGACTACGACTGCCGGCGGAGGGACTGGCCGCCGTCGACGGGCCCGTCCGTTGAGGGATCGGCTCCCGACGCCCGGCACGGTTCCCTTAACGGGCATGGCATGGGACGACATCGAGCGAGTTGATCACAGCGTCAGCGCTGCGACTCAACCGTCGCCGTTTGCTCGCGCCTTATGGCGTCCGCGATGGCTTGCCGGTCCTGTGGAGATCGGTCGAATGATGCGCGCCAGCTAATCGGTCCACCGACGTACGGGTCGCCGGCGAACCGCGGGTGTAGGTGCATGTGGAGGTGGGGCATCGTGTTGCCGTGGATCTCGTAGTTGATCTTGGCGGGTGTGAAGAGGGTGTTCAGTGCTCGGGCTACGAGCATGGCTTCGTCCCAGAACTGGCGAAGCTCCAGCCCGGGCAGTTCGAACGGCTCTACCACGTGGCGCCGGGCAACCATGCACACATAGCCCGGCAACGGAGCGCTCGGCCCAGCGCACGCGACCGATGCGGCGAACTCGACCAACACGTTCGTGGGGCCGCCATCGCGACAGATCGGGCATGCAGCCGTCGACTTTCGATCTTGCCAGTCCTGCGGTCTCGACCAAACCGAGCCACTGCCACTGGAGGGTTCTTGACTTCGACCGCCGTCCCGGGCATCGCCTACAGCCATGACCAAGGAGTGTGCCATGTGACGAGTGGCGACTGTTGACGATCACCTGCGTGATCATGACCGCCGACATTGCGTCCTCCTTGACTGCCCGCAGCCATCGGATCGCCGTGCTGCGGACCACCCATGGCCCGCGGGAGCTCCCTCGCCGGACACCCGTATGCCTCGTCCTCGGCGTTGTAGTCCGGCGTTAGAGTGGTGATACTCGCGCGGCCGATGTCGTCCTGCGATCGCTTTGATTGAAAGGCGACAACGTGGTTGGC
>NZ_JBEFTX010000031.1:0-22951 GCF_040195635.1 Actinopolymorpha sp. B11F2
CTGGGCATGGGTTCCTTGGGCCCCCCGCATCTGGTGATCAGGATGACAAGAGCCCGGTGAACCGAGAGGTTCACGCCGGGATCTGTGGGAGCCGGGGGGTGAAAATCCCCCCGGCCACCCGACTCCCCAGCCGGACGCGCCTGAGCCAGGTTGAGCTTCACCTCGCCGTGCGAGCGCCAGAACAGGTGGCTACCGAGCGGGGCAAGCCACATGCCGACGGCGAACTTCGCTCACCGGCCCTTGAATGGCCGTAGATCGTGTTGGCGAGGTGGGTAAGAGGGGGGATACACGCCTTCGGGTCTAATGGGCAAGAGGCGCATCCTGTGGCCTATGGGGGCCAATCCCGGTATGCTAGGCAGCACGTTCTCGGCCGCTCCGCCGTCTGAGGCGCCACGTTCCGTCGGGCCCTGTACGTCCATGCGGAGCGGCTTCTGTGTGTCTTGTTGGCGGGAGGTCGAGCCTGTTTTCACCCATGCGACTCCTACGGCTTCTGAGACGGCGGATGAGCTCAGCTGCCAGGAACGAACGGCAGCACGACGATTCGAACGACGGCCGGCAAGACTCAGGCCTGGACTACGCGGCTTGGGCTCATGTTCAGCCGAAGGTGTCGCTGGTGAAGGCGGTCGGACTAGCCCTGCGCTTGGCCTGGCAGAGTGGGCCTGTCGGATGGCTGGTTCTGGTGCTGTCGGCGATGGTGTCGGCTGGTTGTATGCCTGCCATCTTGTGGGCGGGACGACACCTGGTGAACCTTGTCGCGCAAGGAACTTCGGGAGATCAGGTTTCGATTCTGCCGACGGTCCTGGTGATCTGTGCGTTGGCCATTGTGCAGCGGGTGCTTTCTGTGGTGGTCAACAATCAGCAGCAGATCTTCAGCACTCGGGTTTACGACGCGGCCGAAGAGCGCTTTCTCGGTCGCAGCGTGACGATCGACATTCCGTACCTGGATGATCCGGGCTTTCACGAACGGTTGGTTCGGGCGAGTAAGACTTCAATGTCTCGTCCATTTGCCATGACCGGTCAGATGGTGACCTTCTGCGGGCAGCTCGTGGCGCTTGTGGGATTGGTCGGGGTGATGAGCGTGGTCCACCCTGCTTTACTCGGTCTGGTCGCCGGCTCTGTTGGGGTGATGGCCTTCGCGCAGGTTCGCGTCGGCAGGAACGTGTACGTGGCTGACCTCAACAACAGTAGGAACTTCCGGGAGATGTGGTACCGGCGTCACCTGATGAGCATCGAGTCAGCCATCATGGATTTGCAGGGGCTAGGTGCACAGCATCGGATGAGAGCACGCCACATCGAACTGCAACGTTGGTACGAGGCGAGTCTGGCTGCGGTGTATCGCAAGGGACAGGCAGAAGCGTTGGTCGTCGGTGCGATCAGTGCCGCACTGTTCGCCCTGGCCTACTGGTTCGCCGCGCGGCAAGGGCTCGCCGGCCAGCTCACGGCAGGCGATCTGTTCCTGGTGCTGGGCGCGTTCACCGCGGTGGGCGGCGTCGTCTCCGCACTATCCGGGTCCGTCGTTGCCCTGCAGAGCCACGCCCCGTACCTGCGCGACTATTTCGACTTCCTCGACCTTCCCCAACGCCTGCCCGTACGACCCGATCCAGCTACGTTGCCGCCGACGGCCGTGCCCGCTGGTGAATCCGGGCAGACGCCTACAACCCAACCCGTACTGGCGTTGAAGAACGTAACGTTCACCTATCCGGGGGCTACCCGACCGGCGCTACGTGGCGTCGACCTGGAGATTGCTCCGGGCGAGATGGTCGCCTTGGTGGGAGACAACGGAGCGGGAAAGACGACTTTGATCAGGCTTCTTGTTCGCCACTACGACCCACAAGAAGGACAGGTCCTCGTGGGGGGCGTGGACGTCCGTGACGTCGACCCCAACGAGCTTCGGTCACGCTTCGGCGTCTTGTTCCAAGACTTCGGCAAATACACCCTGACCGTGCGCGAGAACCTTCAACTCGGTCGGGTCGAACGCGAGGCGACCGATGCCGAGTTGTGGGCGGCGTTGCGCGCTGCAAGAGCAGACTTCGTCCAAGACCTTCCCATGGGATTGGACTCGACCGTGGGTAAGGGATACGAGTGGAGCCAGGACATCTCAGGTGGTCAATGGCAACGACTCGCGCTGGCTCGCCTGATGTACCGAGACGCAGACGTGTGGGTCCTGGACGAACCCACCAGCGCCCTCGACCCGGAAGCAGAGGCCGGCGTGTTCACCCAGCTCCGGGAAAACCTCCGCGGCCGGATCGGAATCGTCATCTCCCACAGGTTCTCCACAGTCCGCATCGCCGACCGGATTCTGGTCATGCAGGACGGCCAGATCACCGAAGCCGGCACACACGAAGAACTCCTCAAGGTTGGTGGCCGATACGCGCACCTCTTCGACTTGCAGGCCGCCGGCTACCGCTAGAACTGGAACCTCTACGGCAGCCGAGCTGAGCCATGCAGCTACCAGCAACCCAGGCCGGCAACCCGCTGACCAGAGCTTCAGCGACCGATGCCGTACACCAGACGCGCTCGCCGGAGCATGGCGGTCGATCGAACCGGCGCCCTCCGCGTGCCCGACCTGGCAGGATCGACGAGCTCAGGGCTGCGCACGAGGTCCCGAGTTTCTACGCCGATCGCCTGGGCGGTGCCCTGGAGCCAATGCCTGCCGAGCGGGCGGGCCAGAACGTCCCGCAACCGTCTGGCCCAGTCTCGTGTCCCCGTCAGCGGCCACCTGGCCAATGTCCGCAGGGGGAACCACAACCGTCCGTGCCTAGGGCGTCCACGACGAACTACCTGGCGCTCGCGGAAAGCAACGCGGGTGTACGCAGGGGATCCCTGACCGGACGCGCCACGCGCTCTGATCGAGAGCCCTCCGGCCGGCTGACGTCTGGAACCGGATCAGGTACCCGTCCGGGTCCTGGACGAGAAACTGCACAACGCCTACCTCGGTCTGGCCAGTCCGATACCACTTCACCTCCGGCTCCATGAACAGGGGCCAGTCAGCCTCGCGCAGAGTCTCCACTAGCGGTTCGATCGAGGGGACGGCCACCTGGAGGTTGACGCCACGTCCAAGAGGTCGGTCAAACGGTGCGGTGACCCAGTTGCGGCCGACGCCCTCCTGTTCAAGCATCACGTGTGCCATGCCTAGGGCGATGTAGGCAAACCCTTCGTCGGACGGTCGTACAGCACTGCGAACCCGCAAAGCCGGCGCCAGAAGTCCAGACTTTCATCAAGAGAGCGGACAAGGAGTTCCGGGACAAGAGCGGGGTCTCGTACGGCGTGCGTGTGCGTGGCTGCCACGGGCTTCGATTGTGCCAGCACCCGACTATCGTACGTTCGCCGATCCCTATCCGTACGCGCGAGGTTCCTTTGCGGGCGCTGGTCGCGAGAGTGTCAGCAGGTCAACAGGGTGGCAGGTGCTCACTAAGGAAA
Source organism: Actinopolymorpha sp. B11F2 (assembly GCF_040195635.1). Classification (NCBI taxonomy): domain Bacteria; kingdom Bacillati; phylum Actinomycetota; class Actinomycetes; order Propionibacteriales; family Actinopolymorphaceae; genus Actinopolymorpha; species Actinopolymorpha sp. B11F2. The sequence goes on from NZ_JBEFTX010000031.1 coordinate 3,421, forward strand.
CTGTGGAATCTCGGTTGCGCTGGTGAAATTCTTGCCGCTTGACTGCCAGCATGTCCGATGACGAGGCATTGCCAGATCACGCTGCGCCCCATCCCGAAGAGCTGCCGGCCGAGGTCCTGGACGACGTGGCCAGCGTGGTCGGGGCAGAGGTCACTCTTTTCAGTCGCCTACCCGGAGGCTTCGATGTGGGTGCCATGCGCGTCCAGTTGGCCGGAAGGGCACATGCAGTGCTCAAAGCATGGCCCCGGGCACGCCCCAACCAGCTGGACGAGGCGTTGCGAGCGCAGAGAGTGGTCGAGCACATGCGTAGGCGCGGCTATCCCACCCCGGCCTGCCTCGGAGTGGGGGCCACAGCCACTCATGTATGGCATCTGATGGACTTCGTTGACGCGGCTCCCGCGCCAGAGCTGACCCCATCCCTCGTTGAGCAACTGATGGAGATCACCGAACTCCAGGCTGGCCAAGCCTCCGAGCCCTACGACCACTGGTCGTACGCCTGGCGGCTCGCCACCGGTCAAGAATACGGTCAAGACTTAGCGCCGAGTTTGTCGAGGGCTGTCGCCGGGCTTTCGGGGTATTCCTCGTTGGTGTCGGCCTTGGTCGAGCGCCTGCGGCTCGTGTGTGTCGACGTCCCACCACCACGAGAAGCACCTGACATGGTCCATGCCGATCTCAACCCCAGCAATGTCCTGGTACGTGACGGAGCGGTGGTGGCGGTCGTGGATGTCGGGAACGCAGGTAGCGGCACGCGGGCGACTGATCTCACCACCCTCTAGTGGTACACCTTCGAGGATCCGCTGGACGGTGTCCGAAGGCGGCTGTGGACGAGCATCCTCGACCTTGTCGGCTGCGAGGGGGCGGCGGTGCTCGCAGTGACAAAGATCCTCGTGAGCCTCGAGTTCCCATCCGTCATGGGCGCCACGATGTCGTTCCAGGGTTGGTCAAGCGCGGCCATCGCGCCCTCGACGAGCTGAACGCGCTTCGCTAACTGTCGCCGTGGAGATGGTCTGCGAGATGGGGACCTTCGACTGCTATCAGGCGCCTATTTGGGGGTGTTTGTAAGTATGGACGGCGCCCTGAACCGCGTTTGTGCGTCCAGTTTGGTGGACGCCGGGGCTTTGCGTCGGCGTACGCACGGGCATCCCTGACCGGACATCCGCCGGCCGTCGGGGGAACGCTGTGAACGCACGGACATGCCGATGAGCGTGCGTCAGGGCTCCCAGTCGTACTCGGACTCCACGTATGACTCGAACTCTTCGACTGATGCGATGAATGTGGTCATCGGCCATGGCGGCCGGTCTTGCTTTTGTGTCCAAGTGAGATGGACAACGGCAACCTCGTCGCCGCACTCGACAACGATGTCGTCGTTCGGCAGAGCCCGTGCGATGACGCGCCATGCCTTCCCATCAAGGGCATGCCCCGGCGCGACCTCTCGTCGCAGTTCAGCCGCGAGACTATCTGCCTGCTCAGCGTCTTCTCGCAGGTCAATGAGAGGTTCCTGGAACGGATAGCCCTTGGTCCAAGTCGCCGCGTGAGGCTACGCGAGAAACGCACTCTCATGCCGCGATCCGCGCCTCGGTCATGCCGATGAGCGTGCGATGGCGCACATGCGACGGGAGTCAGAGCCACTTGACGTCTGCGGTCGCGACGGCGAGCCCGATGAGACCTTCGGTCGTCTCCACGGAATACGCGAAGAAGACCTGGACGCGCTCGCCCTCGATGGTTCCCGTGTCTGCCCTGATCCAGAGGTCCGCGGGGAACGCCGATGCCGACGTGAACTCGCGGCTCGTGAGCACCGGGACCTTCTCGATGATGCGATGTTCCCGCCCGTCCGAGTCCACGATGCTGACCTCGATTACACCCGGCTGATCGTCTGAGATCCAACGGAGCGCCTTGGCGCGAACGATCGCATCTGCCACGCGCCTAAGCCTATGGCCGGGCATCCGGTTCAGGACGTTGCAACGTCCTCATCTGCCGCTGATCGCGCGGTCATGCCCATGACAGGGCATGAGGGCCGTCTACGCTTCCTGACATGGCTGAGTTGGACGTTTGGGACATCTACCGTGAACTCGGAGAACGCGAAGGGTTGTCGCTGAACGATGCGCAACGAGGGCTCCTGGCGGTCTGCGATCTACGCCAAGAGGTCAACTCAGGTGGGTTTGACCGGTACTTGCGCTACTGGGGTGGCGACTCTGCCTTGGCAGCGATCGACGCCCTACCAAGTCTCCTCGGACGGGACTGGGCGAACCTGCTCGCGGAGGCCAGCGAGCGGCGCAGCAGCGCAGGAAGGGTTTGGATCCGGCGCACGGATCACCCAGACGTCCACGTCGTGGCGCTGCGTTGCACGCTTGGGCGGGCCGGGCAGGTGCATGCCTGCCGCCGTTAGCACGCGCAGCACAGTGGACTCCGACGCGTGCACCAGGTCGAGTCTGAAGCCTCGGTGGGCCAGCTTGCGGTGCGACAGGTCGATCTCGCCCCAGCCTTCGGCGAGTTTGACGATCGCGTCGCGTTCGGAGTCCAGCAGCGCGTGCAGCGGCACCTCGAGTCCGGGCTTGGCGTCCTCGAGCCGACCGGCTGTGGCTCGGGCCTGCCAGCGCAGCACCCGCGCATGGTCGAGCCTGAGGACCGCGGCTGCCCCCCTGGCCGACCAGCCACGGCAGGTGGCGGCCCCGACCAAACCGAGCAATCCGGCTCTCACATCGGCGTGCACGCGCGGCGGGACCGGGCCGGCTACGAGTCCCAAGGCGATTTTCCCTGGTGCAGATGCAGCGTGACCGCCTGCTCGGTCACCGTGGCCCGCAGCCGCTCGATCTCGGCCTTAGCGTCCTCGAGCTCGGCCTGCTCGGGCGACCGGCCCGGCTTGCCCGGCACACTGGCCGCCAGCGCAGCCAACGCACCGTCCTTCGCCGTTCTGCAGATGTGGACCACAGTCGATCGGTCCACCCCGAACTTGGCCGCCGCCTCCCGTTGCGTGGACTGTCCGGTGAGCACCTGCACGAAATCTCGTACTTCTCACTCGCAGCAAGCCGCTTCCTGGGCTTGCGCTCCCGCTTACCGTCTGTCATCAAGATCCTTCCGAAGAGTGTGGAAACTACCCCCTCGGGTGGCTGGGTATTAGAACCCGGATCTGGTGCATTAGTTCAGGAGCACTGGGTGGGCTGACCACGGCTGACATCGCCGCGCACTTCGCGCAGCAGGCTAGAACGGCGGCCAGTCGCACAACGGCGGGCAGCCACGCTCAAACGAGCACCACAGCATCGCTGGAGCCAGACACCGGGCGTCCAGCATGCTGACGGCATCCTCCATAGTAGTCGCCGGTGCGATCTGCGAGCACCGCGCACTGGGGGGTGCGGGGCGCCTTCCGATTCGGCTTCCGGCGACGTTTCGGCGGCCCGAAGTGGATTGGGCACGTCACCTGGGAAGCCGACCTCGAACGTCGTTCAGGCGTAGTGCCCGCGACCGGTTTAGGCACTTGAACTGTTGCTGGGTCGAGGTCAGGACGTGTTCGGCGATGAGTGGTACGCCGGGCGGTTGATCGGGTGGCGTCGGCGTCGGTGGTCCCTCACACCACCAGCCGTAGCAGTGACGTCGCGTTCCAGATCGTGTAGAGGTTGCCGTACTCGTCGGTGGTGAGGCCACCGCCGGTGCCGTCGTAGACGACCTCGATCTCGCCATCACCGGCCAGCATCGCCTCCGGGTCGAACCCGAACACCCGGCCCGCGGCATTGCCGTACACGGTGCCGTCCACGATGATCATCTGGGCGTAATGCGCCGAGATCCGGGCCCCCTCTCGCGGCTCCTTGTCCGGGAAGATCAACTCCCGGTGAGTCCAGGTGTCGGTGGACGAGTCGAGCCCGAGCAACCAGCCCTCGGCGAAGAACCACACCGTTCCGTCGGACGACGCGACGGCCGCGTTCACCGAGCGGACCTCGACCGGCAGCGGGATACGCTCGGCTTCGCCGGTGCTTTCGTCGTACCGCAGAACCGTGCCGTGCTCCTCCTTCGGTGTGGAGTTGAGCCCACCGTAGATCATGGTGCCGGCATAGACCTTCGACCCCGTCGCAGCGATGGTGACCACCGTCTGGTCGCCCACCCCGGGCACCGTCGTACAGGACTTGGCCTTCAGGTCGTAGTAGCCGAACGCGCCGGCGGTCTCGCCATAGTCGGCCATCGTGCCCCAGTAGATCCGGTCACCGTGACCGAGCATGCCGTACGGACGGCTCTGGTGCGGCTCGATCGTGCAGTTGACGGTCGGGGTCGGCGTCGCGGCCGTCGGATCCAGCGACTGGATCGTCCCGCTCGGATAGATGCCCTGCCAGACCCGCCCGGCATGGCTGGTCATCCCCTCGGCCTGGCCACCCACACTCCAGGTCTGGTGCTGGTCGCCACGCATCGGCATGTAGGCACCAATGCCGCCGACGAGGTACCCGCTGGACCAGATCCGGCCATCCGGGCCGCCGACGATCGAATTGATCCCGATCGACACCACGGGCTGGTTGGTCGCACGCTTCGTCATGGACTCACCCGTCTGCGGGTTGTACAGCTGGACCGTACCGTTGGACGACATCCCGACCAGGGTCCTGCCCGGCCAGGCCTCGTCCTGCAGGTCAGTGAAGTCCCAGCTGCGGGCGTAGATGCTCGGCGAGGCGGCCTCGATGTGGGTTTCCGTGCCGGTGGCGAGGTCGTAGGAGAACATCTGGACCGGGCTCGGTGCCTTGTTGTAGTAGACCTTCCCGTCGTGGATCTGCGACGCGCCGTTGTAGACCACGCCCTTGATTTCGTCCAACACACTGGCGTGGATGGTGCCGTCGGACGCGCGCGAGAGCTCGAAGATCACCAGATAGTCCTCGCCCGCGCTGTTGCCTGGACCGATCCAGGCGAAGGCGTAGCCGTTGTCAACGGTCATCCCGTAGGTCCAGTTGCCCGCCTGTACCTCAGGGCTGGTGAGCCCGATCAGGTCCACGCAGCTGGCGGCACCGTCGACCGAGCAGGCGATCATGTTCGCCCCGGTGCCTGTGCCGTAGATCACGGAGCGGGTGACGGGGTCGTGCCCGCCGGATCGCGTGTATTCATCGCCCGGTGAGAGTGGACGAGGGCCGATGATGCCGAATCCTTCACCGGGGGTGAAGCGCCAGATCCCCCCACCGTCGGCGGAGTGAATGCCGCCGTACACGACGCTGTTCTCGTCGATGGAAATGGCGTACAACACGTCGGTGCCCGAGAACGGGGGCGGCCCGATCCGGGTCGCGGTGGAGTCGCCCGGCGTGTAGGACCACAGCGCCGCCGAGCGGTAGGTGCCGACGTAGACGGTGCCGTCCGGTGCCTGTCTCACGGTCCAGCCGCCCTCGGCGTTCGGCAGCTCGATGACGCGCTCGGTGTCCTGGGTCAACGGATCGACCTGGACCAGCACCGCCGGGCTGGTCGCGGATCCCGACCCGACCCCCCACACGACGGGATCTCCGTTCTCGTCGACTCCGGCTGTGCTGGACAGGTAGGTCGTCGGCTTGCTGACCTGCGGGCCGACCACCGTGGCTCGAGCAGTGAACAGCACGCGGTCAAAGCTCGCTCGCCCCAAGCCGCCAACCTCTACCGAGGCGGTAGTCGAGCCGGCCGGTGCGGTTCCGGTGACGCGCATCGTATCGGTGCGCCGATCACGGTCGAGGACGCTGCGGCTGATCACCGCGCCATCGACATCCAGCCAGCGGATGGCCAGCGAACTGGTCAGCTGGGCGGAGACATCGGCGTATGCGGCGTACTCCCAGCCGGCGTTGACGTCGACCGGGCGGCTCACCATGCCGACGTTGACGCACGGTGGATGGCCCGTCAATTGAAGGGCCATGGCACCGTCTACCGTCCCTGCCGTGCCGGTGCTGGCGACGTCGCTGCAGCCCGGTTTGAGCGGCTCGCCCTGACCGTCGCTGGGCGTCCAGCCGGTGAGCCCGTCCTCGAAACTGTGGTTCACGATCAACAGGTCGCCGTTTTGGCGAGGAGAACTCGCCGCCTCAGCCGACGTGATGGGGAGAAACAGACCGATCACGACCGCGACCACCGCGGACAACGTGACGGCGTATCGACCGGCGGTGTGAGGGGCTGTTTGGCGAGACATCGTCGTCGACCTCCAACGAAGGGGGTTACCAGTGCCAAGTAACTACACCGAGAACCATCTGCATATAAGGTCCAGGCCGAAACTTAGATAGTGTCCTAGGCCGGCCACCTCACCAGGCCATATCCCCGGACCACCGGCAGGCCTGCCGCTGCGAGCGCTCGCGCGAGCCCGATCCCGAAGCTTCGGGTGCCTTCCAACGCCACGACCACCCGCGGCCCGGGCGCGTTCTCAGCGATCCAGGCCAGTGCCTCGGCGTAACCGGCGTTGTCGTTGCCGATGCTCAATGTGGCGATGGTGACGCCGCTCGCTGCGGTTAGTTCCAAAGCATGGGTATCGCGGTGCGTGTCGCCGCCGACGACGGCGTCCATTACCTCTGCCAACATGGGCATAGGTCCTTGTTTCTCCTTCCAGGCATAGGGCCAACGGTCGGCACCGGCCTGGGTGGAGGCACCAAGCGGCACACCTGTGAGGAGTCACACGCCATGGCGTGGACAGGCTTCTTATCAAGCCAACAAGGTGGGCCAGGCCGGTGACGGCACTCGTCGAAGACAGGTCAGAAGAAAGGCACGCACAGCCGCGGCCATATCCGTAGCGGGTCATCCGACAGCACCGGCACCGATCCTGGTGGCAGTCCACCCAGAACCGCCACCCCAGACACTCACAGATCCGTAGAGGCAGGCAACTCGCTCGCGACCTGCACTTCCGCGCTCCGGAGGTCGTCGACCAGGTGCTCATCGTCGCCGAGTGGTGTAGGTCGTTGCGTCGCACTGGGGTCAGTTGGCAAGCAGCGAAGTCCGGCGGGACGAAGTACGCTTCTGTGGTGGCGAGCGCGCGCTTGAAGGCTTCTTGAATCTGGAATGCGACGACGAGCTCGCCGGTCCGCTGTGCGTCAGGCTGAGGTGAGACGCCACTTATGGGTTCCTTCCCTCTGCGCGGGGCGAGAAGCGAGACACCTGATGACCATGACGTTGGCCGATACTGCCGGGATCGATGATGGGGGCGTGACCTCCAGAGCTGATCGACCCAAGCGACGCACGTTCACCGCCGAGTACATGGCGAAGATTCTGGCTGAGTACGACGCTGCCGACCACGGCGAGCGCGGCGCGATCCTGCGTCGGGAGGGCCCGTACTCCTCCCACATCACCGAGTGGCGCAAGGCCGCCCAGGCGGGCGTCACCACCGCGCTGTAGTAGCCGAAGAACGCCTCGCAGAACGCCAGCGCGTCGGCGATGGATCCGAACGCCTGGGACCGAAAGCCAAGGACCGTCGCGACCGGGAGATCGAGCAGTTGCGGGGTCGTGCGGAGCAGGCCGAGGGCGAGCTCGCGAAGACGAAGGCTGCGTTGGATCTGGTGGGAAAGGCACACGCGCTCTTGGACACGCTCTCTCTGAGAGCACGGAGCTGCCGAAGAGGTCGCAGCGGTGATCAATCCTGCCGTCGACGGCCTCGCCGAGCTGACCTCGGTCAAGAAGGCCTGCGCCCTGCTGGGCCGGCCTCGAGGGCAGACACTACCGCGCCAAGCAGTTCCGGGTTCATTGCCCGGTCCCGAAGCCGACCCGGCCGACGCCGCCCAACGCCCTGACCGAGGCCGAGCAAGCCGAGGTGCTGGCGGTTCTGACCAGCGAGCGGTTCTGCGACAAGTCCGTGGCGCAGACCTGGGCCACGCTGCTGGACGAGGGCACCTACCTGTGCTCGATGTCCACCATGCACCGCCTGCTGCGCACCATGGCGTCGCCGGCGAGCGCCGCCGGCAAGCGGTCCACCCTCCGAAGAAGAAGCCCGAACTGCTCGCCACTGGCCCCGGGCAGATCTGGAGCTGGGACATCACCAAGCTCCGCGGCCCCGGACGCGGCGGCTGGTTCCAGCTCTACGTCGTGCTCGACATCTTCTCCCGCTACGTCCCTCGCGCGGACCGTCCAGACGACCGAGGACTCCGAGATCGCCAAGACCATGCTCGAGGAGGCGATGGGCGTCCACGGCATCCCCGAGGCCGTTCACACCGACCGCGGCACCTCGATGACCTCCAAACCCGTCGCGCAGCTCCTGCTCGACCTGGGCGTGGACCGGTCCCACTCCCGGCCGAGGGTGAGCAACGACAACCCGTTCAGCGAGGCCGCGTTCAAGATTCTGAAGTACGCCCCGATTTTCCCCGAGGCGTTCGGATCCATCGCCGACGCGCGGGCGTTCTGCGAGGCGTTCTTCGGCTACTACAACCACGAGCACATGCATTCCGGGATCGGCGCTGCACACGCCCGCGTCGGTGCACACGCCCGCCGAGGTCCGCGCCCAACAGCAGCAGACCCTGGACGTCGCCCACACCGCTCACCCCGAACGGTTCGGCAACTGCCGACCCCAGGCACCGAAACTGCCCGACGCAGCCTGAATCAACCAACCATCACCGGAGCCCCTCATACAGACAGCGTGACAAGACTTGTCTCAGACCGCTTGACATCTTCCGCCATGGCGTGGAACGCCTACAGCGATGAGCTCGGATAGATAGAAGCCTCGCTGGCAGGCCGATCGGCAGTACTTCTTCCGGTGAGCAGAAGCCCCTTGCGAAGGCTGACCACGGACTCACCGTCAATGGCCTGCACCTGACCGCAGCGGGTGGCGACACCGACGTCGTCGTCGCCTCGGCAACCAGCGACGTTCACGGCTGCGCGAGCTGAGCCCGGTCTGCGCCGTGCAAGCCAACCGACGCACATTCGTCTGTGCCCGAGGGTGTGCGGCTAAGCGCGCCGGCTACTCCGGTGGGGGAGGGCCGGGGACCCGACTCCCCGACCCCTCCAGCGGCTCGCGGCACGGCGCGGCGAGCTCTTCAGGTGGCCCTGGCACCGTACCGCGGACGTCCGACCAAGCTCAGCCGGCGGCGGAGGCGGCCCGCCTCCACACCTCCGGGTCGCCGCCATTGCCAGCCCTGTGTCGCCGGATTCACGGGCGCTCTTGGACGACGACTCCGTCCGGGAGGACCTCAGGTGTCTGGATCGGGTCGGCGAAGCCGGTGATGGTGTTTTGGGCGACGATGCCAGGGCTGCCGATGCCGATCGAGATACCGACCTCCGGACGCGGCGTGCCGCCGCGAAGCATGTTGTGGGTGATTTCGTAGTCGTTAGCGGGCACGTTGATCGCCGCCGCCGATCCGGTGACACCAGTAGCGACGGTTGACTCGACCGTGATGTTGCGGGAGTGCTCGTCGACGCTTAAGAGCGGGCCGCTGCTCTCGAACTTGTTGTCGGCAACTACTAGACCGTCGACGTACTTCGCCTCGATCGCCGCCGCGCCGGGCACGTCGGGGTTGGCAAGGCCGAAGAACTTGTTGCCGCGGATCTCGACGTCGCGCAGCTCGCCGCCGTTGGGCAGTCCGCGCAGGAAGATCACTTGCTGGGCAGGTACGTTCGGATCGGTCGCCCGAAAACCCTCGAATGCATTGTTGCGGATCGTCAGGTCGTGACAGTTGACCGGGTGCTCGAGCGTCTCCTTGATCGGCGGGAAGACGTTGGGATCGGACTCCGTGGTGATCACGTAGGACGCGGCGCTGAAAGAGATCACGCGCAGCATGCCGGGCTTCGTCTGGACGAACCGGTTGCCCTCGATCACGACATGCGCCGAGGTCGGCAGGTGGATGAGTCCGCGATCGTGGCCGACGTTCGGTTCGTCGCTAATCGCCGGCCCGTGGATCGGGTCGACCACGAGGTTGCCCCGGAACGTCAGGTCGGTGAATCGGGCGCCCTCCTTGAGGCCGTGCGCGCCGAACGGGTTGGGGCACGGATAGTCCACGCCGTCGACCCGGATCGGAAGGAACCGACAGTTCTCTACCGTGATCCGACGACTCATCAGGCCGCTGTGCGAGCCGGGCGCGTCGTTGTACGAGAGCGCGCCGTTGTAGCTGTAGTCGACCTGGATGCATTCGCCGTTCTGAAAGCCCTCATTGTCATAGAAGCCGAGGAACGTACTGTCCCGGATGACGATGTCCTCGCAAGCGTTGAGGTCGAAGCTGTGGCGGGAACCCTGGACCTGCTCGAAGGTGCAGTTCTCCACAACGACGTTGCTCGCGTGGTGCAGTGCGAACGGGCACACCAGGCGAGTGTTGGGATAGGAGCCGAGGAACCGCAGCCCGTTGATCCGGACGTTGCGTACGCCCGTGCCGTACCCGGCTCGACCGCGCGAGAGCGCTACGAACAACGCGCCGTTCGGGCCAGCCTTAAGCAAGGTGGCCTTCTTGCCGATGATTGTCAGGTTGTCCCGCAGGCGCGGCCGTGCGCTGTTGCCGACCGGATAAGTGCCTGGCGGGAAATAGATCGTGCCGCCGCCGTTGCGCTCCACCTCGTCCAGCGCGGCATTTAAGACCTCGGTGTCATCGGCGATGCCATCGCCGATGGCGCCGTACTCCCGCATGTCGATGAGCAAGCCGTGGGTCGGCGTCGGCGCTGCCGAGGCTGGAGCGGCGGTGGCAGCGTGAGCAGCGGTTGAGGCGGCGGCCGTCGCTGAGACTGTCAGGAACCAGCGTCGGGTCACTGCACTGCTTGTGTTGTGGGCGATCATGACTTGCAAGCTGACACGGTCATGATCACATGTCCAGAAAGGTTCACCTAGGCGAACTCCGGCGCGATGACCGCCGCCCCAACGGATCGGTCGCACGCATCGGTACAGAGCAGTCCGGCTGCACTTCAGTCCGCGCGCCCTGCGCTTTGACGCACGCCGGCAGCACACCTGTGATGAAAGGCCTAAAGAGCCTGTTTCAGAACGTGATCGTGGTACGGCGTGTTCTGCGTCTGGACGTGAGGACCTCCTGGTAGATCGGTTCGTTGTCGAAGCAACCGTCTGCCAGGAGGTCTGGTGTTAGTTTGCCGGGTCGGGTCGCAGAAGTCAGCAGGGGATGCTGGGGTTGGGTCGGGCTGTTGCCGGCTGGCGTTGTTTCATAGGCGGTCCCGGTCACGGGTGCGCCGGTATCCCCGCGATATGACCGATGGGCAGTGGTCGGTTATTGATCCGCTGCTGCCGGATCCGGTGTCGCTGCATGGTGATGGGCGGCCGGAGGAATGGTGTCGGCGCGACATCGTGGATGCGATCTTCTATGTGGTCGACAACGGCGGCAAGTGGCGGGCGTTGCCGGTGGACTTCCCGCCTTGGCCAACGGTCTACCGGTACCTGGCCTGCTGGGAGAAACACGGCATCACCCAACGGGTGCTGGATGGACTACGGGACCGGGTGCGGATCGCCGACGGGCGGGCTGCCGAACCTTCTGCAGCCTTGACGCCCGGTAGCATGGCTGCCTTCTCCACATTTGTGGCAGCTAGAGACGAGTAAGTTGTCGTACCCGATCAAGGAGCCGGAGGCGCGGCCCTGTGGCCGCGCCCCCGATGCCGTTGTGGCACTGAGTCAACGGTGTCGACAACAGGCTCGTCGGCATCCGGCGCTCATGATGTCGGGCTACCGCCAGGTCACGCTGTCGATCTGGAACATGCTGTCCCAGGGGGAGTACTCGGTGCCGACCGCGCTGGTCCCGACCTCGATTCGGCTGACCTCCGAAGCACCTGCCCAACCGGTCAGGTCCAGCGAGAGCGTCGTCCAGGAGTCCGCAGACGTCGGGAACGTCTTGGTCAACGTCGTGCCATCGGCACCGGTCAGCGTCACGATCAGCTGGTAGCCGGTCGCGCCGGGGACGGAACCCCAGGAGTTGAATGCCAGCGAGAACGCCGACGCCTCCGACATGTCGAGGGGCTCGTCCGGTTCGACGTAGACACTTCGCACCGTCGTCGCCGGTACCGCGGCGGTGTCCGCCTGAAGGCAGGCACCCGAGAAACAGTGCCCGGGGCCGTTCGCGATCGAGGTCACCCGTTCGATCCCGACCACGTTCTGACCCGCCTGCCAGCCCTGCACATCGCCGTCGAACGTGTAGTGCGGCAACACCACCTGCCACGGACCATCGGGGTCACCCGGCTTCTGATTACGGGTCCTCCGCTTCGCATCGTATAGCTCGCCCTGGTAGGAGACCCTGTCGCCGGCGGTGAAGATCCGCGATGCCGTCCAGGCCGGGACGCCGTCCTCGGTGATGCCGAGTTCCTGCCACGGACCGTACGGGTCGCCCGGCGTCTTGTTCTTGCTGTACCACGCTGCGAGGTAGACCTTGCCCAGATGGCTGACTCGGTCGCCGGCCTGGTACTCGTTCGACGCGTTCCACACCGGGGCGTTCTCGTAGTCGTAGCCGTCAGGCAGCGCATACAGGACACCCTCGCCCTTGTCCAGGTGACGGTCGAGCACACCGTCATCGAGGGCGACGCCGACGGGCCTGCCGGACTGCCGGTCGATCTCCTCGAGCGACCCGATCGCCTCGTCGAAGCGCAACGAGACGTCCCTTTCCTGCGTGAAGCTGTTGTTGACCACCATCAGGTAGTTGCGGCCGTTCTCGCGGTCGCGGAGGTAGGAGAAGGTCAGGTTCTCGTCCGACAGCGAGTGCACAAAGAAGTCCTCCGGCACCGGCTGCTGCCCGAAGGTCTGCCCGTTGAGGTACACCTCTTTGGCGTCCAGCCGCATGAGTGTGGGGCCGAGCGCGTGGATCTCGCTGTTGAGCTGCTTGACGGGCTCAAACAGGTCGGTCTTCTGCCCGTCGGCCGTGATGATCGCGTCGGTGAAGGTCTGGCTCCGGTTCGTGGGGGTGAACCAGGTGAAGTACGACAGTCCCTTGTAGCCGTACGCGAGGGCCATGTTCGCCTCGTAGCGGACCTCTGTCTCGTTGGGCCGGCGGAAGCCACCGGGGATTCCGACGGCCTGCAGGTACTGCGCCGTCTTGACCCCGTTGGCCAGCCCGACCTTCCGCACCGTGTTCATGTTCGTCAGGAAGCCCGTGTAGTCCAGGCTGTTGTCCGCCGTCCCGAACGGATAACGGTCGTACATGAGGTAGCCGCGGGCACCGGTGAGGTCGAGCCAGCCCTGCATCACCTGCGCGTATTCCGCCTCCGATGCGTACACCGAGCTGGGGAGGAAGTTCAGGTGGGCGTCGTACTCGGGCGCGGCGTCCTTGATGGCGTTGAACACCCGCGCGTACGGGTCCGGGTCGAACGGCTCGTCCAGGATGTAGAACCCGCCCACGCCTGGCACGTTGGTGTATTCGGAGACGAGGTCGCGGATCTCCTCGTCGGTCAGGTTGAGGAGGTTGGAACCGAAGCGGCTGTCGTTGATCGTGACGTTCAGGCCGTACTTGTGGGCCAGCCGCGCCATCTCCAGGTTGATCTCCTTCGTCGGGTGCAGGTCGTTCGCCATGACCGAGTCGATACCGGCGTCGCCCAGATAGCTGTACTGGATGTCGTTGATGTGATCGGGCGTCGGTGGCCAGAACGCGGAGATCTCGAACTTGTCTCCCATGCGCTCCACGTGGTCCCGCACCTCGACCGGGATCGAGGTCGACTCGCCGAGATCCGGGGCGGCCAAGGTGACCACAGCCTCGCCCGGCGCGGCGGCGGTCACCGTGCCGTCCCCGTCCACCTGGGCCACGTCGGGATCGGACGAGGACCAGACCACCTCGGGTAGCCCGCCCGGGGCCCGCGCGTCATAGGACAAAGGCTCGACGGCGCCGGTCTCCAGCAGCAGGGCGGGCTTGTCGATCGACAGGATCACCTCGGCGAGAGTGCCGAAGACGGCCAGCTCGGACAGCTGCACCAGATAGCCGTCCCCGCTCGGGGCTCCGTTGCGCAAAGTGACGTACAACCGCAGGTAACGTCCCTCGACATCGGTCAGGTCGATCACTTCCGGCTCGGCGCGATCGTCCGCGTTACCGGTGCTCGTGTAGACGCTCCGGTAGTCGTCACCGTCGGACGACACCTCGATCCGGTAGTCGGCCGGGAAGCTCTTCTCCCTCGGGAACACCACAACCCGGCCAAGGTGGTGCGAGGCTCCGAGGTCATACTGAACCCACGCCGGCGTCGCCGGATCCTGGACCTTCTCGTACGGGTTGGTGCTCCAGCCGTCCGCCGAGCCCGCCACCTCGTTATTCAGGTACGACATGGCCCACGTCTCGCTCGGCATCTCATAGCTCGACGAGGTCGTGACTGTGGCATCCGGGGCGAGATTCGTCGTGCCCTCCGGGGCGTAGGACGACACGTCGGACGGCGAGGGCTCGGAGGGGGCCGCGAAGGCGCCGGCAGGAGCGTTCGCCAGCCCCCACATCGCCGCCATGACGACCAAGGCCGCAGCTATCGCACGGCGCGGTTTCGTATGCATCTCCTACTCCTTACGTTGTTTCCGTTCGGGTGAAGTCGCCTGGCTTGATACGCGGCCCGTATAGCCGGCCATGCTCGCCGTGGGTTTGGAGGATGCACACGGCCTCGGCGCCTCCCTTTGGTGTCGGTCAACACGCTTGCCCACGATCTGCGGCCCGATGCTGACGACCGCGGTTGTGGTCGGTTTCCGTCAGAGGACAGGTTGCGGACCGGGATCGAGGAGTTGAAGGCCGCTCTCGGTGAGGTAGCGATCGAGCTGAGGGAGTGGAAGAAGCCAGCCGAGCATCGGCTGGGCGCCTTCGCGGCAACGCTTGCCAGTCCGGCGACGTCTCGAGTTCGCAGACGCCCATGTCGCCGCGACCGATGCAGGGCTGAGCGCAGCCATCGTGGTGGAGCGCATCAATGCAAGCGGCGGGACAGGCGTCAGGGGTTGACACGGAGACCACGGCCTCGGGCCACCAAGCTCGAGCCTCGTGATCAGGCCTTGATCGCAAAGACTCGGTCGACCCAGATCCCGGGCACCTGTGAGAGGTTCCAGACGTAGAGCACGTGCTCGGGGTTGTGGGTGTAGGTGCCGGGGAGCTCGATCTCGTGATATTCGCCGTTGGACAGCTCGCCGGCTGTCTTCGTGATGCTGACGCCCTGCGGGTGGATCCCGGTGTTGACGACGGGCGCGTCTGCGGCCAGCGATCCGGTGTCGGCTCTGAGGGTCACGAAGAGCCGCCAGGATGACCCCTGCGGTAGAGCATCGAACCAGAACTGCACACCCCACTGCGAGTCATGGGGATCCATCCGCAGCGCTCGATGATCGGACGCCATTTCGTCAATCACCAATGTGGTCATCCAGGGAGCAGCGATGCGGATCACCTCTTCCTGGTAGTCGACCCATTCATCGGCAGGCAGACTGCTCACCGAGTCCGGCGGGGGGACTTCGCCAGGTGGGACGTCGCTTGGAGGGAGCGGATCCACGTTGTATCCGTCGACGACTTTCCCAACATCGCCGCCGCCCTCGTTGACACGGCTGATGCCCGACAGCGAGAGTACTCGTTTGTCCCGCTCCTTGCGGTTCACCAGGTCCATGTCCCAGGTCTGTCCTGCGCGCTGAAGGTCTTGGATGTAGGACTGAGCTCGCATGAAGATCACGTGGTCGAGGTTGAATCGTGCGATAGCGACCCGGTCGACCAACTCGGGGTCCTTGCGTACCGCCGCCTCAGCTGCCGCGAGGTGGCCGTCGGCCGCACGCACGACATCAAGCCTGTAGATCGGCGACATGAAATTGGAAGCCTCGGTCAGTGCGCCGTTCGCCTCCTTGGACTCCCACAGCGTCTGCAGGTAGGCCTCGATGTGCGGCGCGGCGGCGCCGTAGTAGCCCTTGAGGAACTCCTGCACGGTCGCCCGGACGTCCAGGGTTGGATTCCAGGCGAGCCGCGAGTGCACCCAGGTGCGCATGGCGGACATGTCCCCGCCCCGCGTGTTCCAGACACCTTGGATAAACAGGCCCTGCACCTGCGGGATACGAGCCACCTGGCGAATCGTTTCGAACCCGTCGAACCACTGCGGGAACGGCATCAGGTAGCTGGAGAACATCGTCTGGTAGTCCCACAGCACGATGTTCTTGCAGATCTTCGACCAGCCCAGCAGGTAGTCGCCCCATTGCTGGTTTGCCGCATCCATGATGGGCTTCCCGCGGTTGGCGATGATCGGGCACATCGTGATCACCACGTTGTCCTCGATCGTCATGCCCGCCGGCGGCTTGATCGACCACCAGTACGCCTCGGTCTCCAGTCGGGCGTTCGGGATCACCCGGCGGATCCGTCGCGCCAGGTCGTTGACGAAGTCAAACATGGCCGCCCCCTGTGCCCCGCCGTGCGCGTCGTTGAACGCCTGGCTGTCCGGGTCGGCCTGCCACGTGGCGCTGTCCCATTGGATGATGCCGAGGGAGGCGTCCTCGCCACGTGCGATGCGCTCGTTGATCAACCGGATGACCGTCGCGGTCGCCTCTTCCCGCGCGGCGGGGCTCATGAACAGCAGGTTCTCGTTGTGAATGAGAGAGCGGTCTGTCACCAGGTCGCGGAAGAAGGTAGGCCGGTCTTCCGGCCAGTACCCGGACCATACGTTGAGGTCCGCCGGCATCTTCACGTCGTACATGTCACGGCGGCCGTTCAGTCGCAGGTGGTGGCGATGCTCGCCGCTGAACGTCTCGCCGTAGTGGAGCTGGCGGAACCTGAATCGCGGCACATAGTCGCGGTTCAGGTCGTCGAGGTCCATCTCGACCGTGTCCGTCTCCGGCACGGTCTCGGAGTTCTCGGCGAACCACCGGACGCCGAGCTGGGACTCGACGAACCAGGAGGCGCCGTGGAGTGTGCCGAGCTGCCCGGGGCCGGTGATCAGGATGTCCTTACCGGCCGTCCGCACCGCGAAGCCGTCGTCGCCGAGCTGGGACGTGTCGACAGGGCCGAAGCGCGATGCGTACGAGTTGCCGGCGCCGACAACCAACAGGTCGGGAAAGCCAGGGTGTGCCGTGTCCTCGTCGACGAGCGGGAACGCCCCGCCGGTGACCCGGCGCGCGTACTCGGCCAGCTCACGGGCGGCACGCCGTACCATCGCTGGCTCGTCGCTGGCCACCAGCACCGCGTACGTCGAACGGCCACCGTGAACCAGGCTCAGACCCTCTCGCGGTGAAGCTGCAGAGATGCCCGGCGGGTCCATCCCAGCGAAGGCCGCGACGAGACCACCTGCGGCCCCGTACCGCAGGACGGAGCGACGTGACACGGATAGAGGCGACTGCACACACTCAAGATCTGACATGGTCTGACCCCTCACGAGTCCGGGATGTTCATGCCATCAGGTGACGCAGGCGATTGGAGCGCTCCAGTAATGTAGGCTCAGCTCGCGAGGTCGTCAACAGCTGCGTGCTTTCCGTGAAGCGGAGGACGGGGTGAACCCAGATCCGATGACAAGAATGCGGTAGCGGCTAACGCCCTCGCCTGCCACGGACGCGACCAGCACGCCCTGGTGCACTACCGGTCGTGATCTGCCACCGTGCGTGGCCTGTGGACGACGACCGGGCTCCTCAAGTCCGGGAGTGTCTCAGAAATGGCCAAGGCTTGATCCTGCTCGGTTAGCATTCGCAACCCGTCCAGCAAGAGAAGGCTCATGTGCAGAGCCGGCGGAACGCGGCTCACCGTCGTCGTCGAGCGGCGGAACGCCTTGCTCGGGCGGGGCCCTGGGATCCGCGACCAGTGCCGGTATTTGAGCTCGGGCAGGATCGGCTATGAGGTCGGTGGCAGCATCGACGCGATGCCTCACATAGGCGTCGGCGTTCACGGTGGTCGCCACCTTGCCGTTGTCCACCCACACGCCGGTGAGGCTGGAGCCGTCCCGCAGGGCGTCGCGAAACTCGTTGGCCGTTGTCGGGACCTCGGCACCGATGGTTTGAAGGGATTCACCAGTCCTAGCTGCCGGTGGCGGCCGGGGCGGCGCCCAGGCCGGCCGCGATCTCCTCGGCGAAGATCGCGTGGCCCCGGTCGTCGGGGTGGTTGATGCCGTTGCGCAGCATGGTGAGGTACGGGATCCCCAGCGACCACAACTCCTGCCAGCGTGGCGAAACCGACGCGAGCGCGACATCATGCCGCCGCGCGAACTCCCGGAGGAATCCCACGTAGGGACGCTCATCGACCAGGTCCATCGTGCTCGCCCCCATCCAGTCCGGACGGCTGAAGTGCGGTTCCACGAGCAGAAGGTCTGCACCCAGCGCGTGAGTCTGGTGTAGCAGTAGCTGGTAGGAGCGTTCGATCTGGGGAATCGACAGGTGCGCGTCGTTGACGAACTCGACCGTGACCAAGTCGGGCTTGCTCGTGGTAACCCGGTCCCAATCGGTTCCGGGCATTGGGTCGTCGAGGCCGAGCCACTGGGTCGACGTCGACCCGCCGACGGCAACCGCCGTGACCGTGGCCGACAGCCCGTGCGCGGCCAACATCCGGCCGAGCAGCGCGGGATAGGCGGTGGCCGGAGAGGAGGCCGAGTAGCCTGCCGTCACACTGTCACCAAGGCAGGTGATCCGGCCGCTGCCGCTGCGCAGCGATTCCAACCAGCGGGGCAGCCGGGCCGACTGGGGGTGTGAGCGTAGACCGGCCGATCGGCTAACCGGGAGGAGCTCAGCCTCGGCCGGGTTGGCGTGGTAGGGCAGGAAGAGATTCGTCAGGTGCTTAGCCCCCGCGGGGACCGGCGGCGGCAACGGGTTGCTGAGGTGGCTCTTGCCCATAATCACCTCGGGGCCATCACCCGCATCGACGACCGCGTCCACCCGCAGCAGCCCATAG
Organism: Actinopolymorpha sp. B11F2; assembly: GCF_040195635.1. Lineage (NCBI taxonomy): Bacteria > Bacillati > Actinomycetota > Actinomycetes > Propionibacteriales > Actinopolymorphaceae > Actinopolymorpha > Actinopolymorpha sp. B11F2. The sequence goes on from NZ_JBEFTX010000031.1 coordinate 22,065, forward strand.
TCATAGTCGACCACGAACGGGCCGGCCACCTCCGGGGCCCGCGTCACCGCGCCCCACACCTGGTCGACAAAGACGTCCTCGCCGATGGCGAGCTCGCCAGCGGGCCCAGCCACCCGGACCGAGCCGGGCCGCAGACTTCCCGGCGCGGGGGTATCGTCGGTGCCGCGGAACTCGGTAACGATCCCGCGTAGCTGGGCGCCATAACGCCACTGGTCGGGCCGCCCTTCCGGCGGCTCGATGACCTCCGCACGAACCCGACGCCATTCAGCGCCACGAATCTGCCCACGGATCCGGTCCCGGAGCGCCCGCGCATCCATCGATGCACCTCCCTCATATGCACTCGACGCACGCTTTCAAGCTGTGTCCATGAAAGCCCTTCAACGTCCCCACTGCGAATCCTCACCGCCGCCTGCCCGTCGCCTCGGGAGTTCGCGGCGTGTGCGCGACCGATGATGCGCGCTCGGCGGGTTGAAGGGATACCAACGACCGATCCCATCAAGCAACGGCCGTCCGCGCTCGGTGCCAATTACTCATCTCGGCCGCGATGGTCAGCGCCGGCGGCGTTCTGATCAGCGGGCTCCGTCCGGGTACCGGCACGTGCCCAGTCCTCGTACATTCCGACCGAGCCCGTCCATTTCCACGCTTGGAACACCGACCCGATCGATTACAGCACCTGGCGCGTCGACAACGGACGAGGAGTTCACTCCAACCCGGACTATCCCAGCGGCGGTCATTCCGGCTCGACACCAGGCAGTCCTATTGCTCTTCGATGAAGTATTGGCACGGGTTGGTTGGGGCGGGGTCCATGTAGACCCACACGGTGCCGTGGGACATGGCGTTGTCCTTGGGGAAGTTCTGGGTTCTGGTTGAGACGATGCCGTAGGACG
>NZ_JBEFTX010000032.1:0-20254 GCF_040195635.1 Actinopolymorpha sp. B11F2
CGAACACCACGAATCAATGGTCAGATGGGCTGCGATCCGGCTCCTCAGCCGACAACTCGTCAGATCGAGTCAAGATCGGAAATCAAGGTCACACGGAAGGATCTAGATTCAGGAACAGGCTCTAAGACGCCCGACAGCCGTCATGCCAGGCCCGAAAGTTGTACGGCCAGGCAATCGCGATGCCACCTGCTCATCCGTGCTTCGGTCGTCCGGATGGTCGCCGTCGTCCGACGTGACCGATCGTCTGGGCTGCGGCAGTCAGCCACGCCAAGGGCCGCGAATGCCGGCCCACCTCCGACAACACCGGATCGCCGGAGTCCAACCGGAGCCACTCCCGGACCTCATGCGTTTGCGAACTCAAACCTCCTAGTGCACTAGGTTGAACGGCCTGTAGCGACTGGCGATGGGTCGGTGAAAGCCAGCTCCGACTGTCGGCCGGCCATCAGGCGCTGCCCGCCTGGACCAGCAGGAGGAGTGAGCCGATGAGGTTGCAGATCGACCGACCGTGCCGGGTGTGGCGCAGGCGAGGGTCGTCCTGGACTTGGCGGTGCTGCCTCTGCACCCACGACGCCATCCCCTTTACTGGCACCGCCACCGACTGGCCACACGCCTACAGCGAGGCCGATCAGCACATCCGCACCGAGCACCACCCAGGGCGACCCGACACGGCCGCAGCGGCATGACCAGCGATCGAGACCGAAGGAGGGTACGCATGGACGGCGAGACGATAGTCCTCGACACCGACGGAACCGTCACCACGATTGACCTACCCGCAGACGATCGGCTCACAGCGATGCGCACAGCACTGCGGTGCCGCCTCGTCGACGTCGTGGCGCTCACCAACAAGCTCGACATGTGGCTCGACGACGAGGGCATGTACAACCACCCGGTCAACCCCTACGCCACCGAGCTCGCCCGCCAGTTCGGCTTCGTCCACCAGGACTACTACGGACCCGTCCTCCTGTGCGCAGTCACCAGCGATGGCGACAGCGTGAACCTCACCACGGACCAGAGCAGAGCGGTCCGCGGACAGGTCCGCGAAATCCTCGCCAGCGTCGGCGACCTGCCGTGAACTCCCACAGTCATCTGACATCGCGGTGTCTCTAGCGCATAACCAGCACCCAGCCTCCCGAGGCGACCTAGCCGCCAAGCACGCCGCATCACGGGGCACTACCAACCGACACAGAGGAGAACCGAAGTGGCAGCAACGAAATCCCGCGAACGACTCACCGTCGCCGAGGTGTGCGAGGAGCTCGGCGTCTCCCGCTCTACGTTCTACGAGTGGCGGAAGAAGGCGAAGGGACCCCGCTGCATCAAGCTCCCCAACGGCGAAATCCGAGTACGCAGGGCCGAGCTGGAGCGTTGGCTCGACGCCCACGAGGAGGCCGCGTGACCAGCCGCATCAACTCGAGACACGGCGACGTGTCCTATGACGTGAAGGTCTGGAGCATCCGCACGTACAAGGGCGCCAACGGAACGACATATACCGTGCGCTGGTCAGTCGCAGGGAAGGCGCGACCCGAAACGTTCAAGACCAAAGCACTCGCAGAGAGCTTCCGAGCGCAGCTCTTGAGCGCCGCCCGGCGCGGGGAAGCATTCGACAGCGACACAGGTCGACCGATATCGATGCTGAGCACTGAGCCCGAGACCCCGAGCTGGTACGAGCACGCGACAACCTACATGGACATGAAGTGGCGCCGAGCCGCCGCAGAGTCGAGGGCATCGATCGCCGACGCCCTCGCCACCGTCACGCCAGCGTTCATCTCGGTTGACGGTCGCCCCACAACACAGGCACTGCGACGTGCGCTGTACGGCTGGGTCTTCAACACCGCCGAACGCAAGAATGGGCCGCCCCCACCCGACCTTCGGAAGACGGTGCACTGGCTCGAGCGAAACACCTTTCACCTGTCCGCCTTGGATGATCCGAGCGTACTTCGGTCGGCGCTCGAGACACTGGCGACAAGACAGGATGGGCAAACGGCATCAACGAACACCTTCGTGCGCAAGCGGGCCGTTCTCTACAACGCCCTCGAGTACGCGGTCGAGCTTGGCTACTTTCCCACCAATCCCTTGTCGCGCGTGAAGTGGACGACGCCCAAGGCGACCGAAGCGGTTGATCCGCGTGTTCTGGTTGATCGCAAGCGAGCAGAAGCACTACTGGCAGCGGTGGCCGCACAGGGCGACCTTGGCCCTCACCTCGTGGCCTTCTTCGGTTGCATGTACTACGCCGCCATGCGTCCCGCCGAGGTCGTCGAACTTCGCGAGGCTGACCTCGTCCTGCCTGAGGAAGACAGCGGCTGGGGAGATATCCACCTGAACGCCTCGGCTCCTGCCGTTGCGAAGCGGTGGACAGACAGTGGCCAGCGCCGGGAAGCCCGCCAACTCAAGCACCGGGCCAGGGAGGAGGTCCGCCCCGTACCCTGCCACCCACGCCTCGTCCAGCTGCTGCGGGCCCATCTCGAGCGCTTCGGCACAGCTCCAGACGGGAGGATCTTCCGAGGCCGGTACTACAACCGCAGGCTCTCCGAGAGCGTCTACGGCCGTTGCTGGCAGAACGTCCGCGTTCTTGGCCTGTCCGAGATCGAAGCCGCTTCCCCGATGGCACGCCGGCCGTACGACCTGCGACACGCGTGCGTCACTACCTGGCTCAACGCCGGCGTCGATCCGGCACAGGTCGCGGCATGGGCAGGCCACAGCGTCGCGGTCCTCCTGAGGGTCTACATACGGTGCGTCGCGGGCCGGGACGAGATCGCGAGGAAGCGCATCGAGCGCGCCCTCGAGGAGGATGGGAGCGACGGCACCGAAGGGCTGGCCTGAACTTCACCACGCATTCGCCATGAACAGCGGCCCACGGCCGGATACTGCCGGACGTAGCCGGACAAGATCACGAACGGCCTCGGACCTGAACGTGCAGGTCAGAGGCCGTTTCCAGGGGTGTGGCAGGTACTGGGTTCGAACCAGTGTAGGCGAAGCCGACGGTTTTACAGAAGAGCGCCATGTGCCGTCTGCCCTGCAGGTTCACGGGCTGGACCACGGTTTCGCCGCGTATACGCCACGCGCGATGCTCGTCGCTCTTCACGCGGACCAAGGAGAGCAGTCGCCAAGGTCGAGGTTGATCGTTACGGCGTGCGCACGATCGGCCAGCCACCGTGGACCATCACCAAGGTAAGGCGATCGTCGAACAGGTCCGTGGGCGCCGTCAGGGCAGGACGCCTCGGACAGTCGTGCGCGATGGTTCGCGGCCGAACACCAAGTGCATGCTCTGAGGGTAGACATGATGACGTTGGACCTGCGTCGTCCTGCGTAGCCAGGTCCTGAGCCCCGACAGGCAGCCGTAGTCTCCTTGCCGGGCGGGTGCTCACCGCGCGGCGAAGCCGGCCGTCCCTCCCTTACTCTTAGTCGTCGGGCCATTCCTGCTACTCGATGAGGCGAAGGGCCGTGATCTTCGAGAGTCCGCGCGACGTAGACAGCTGGGAGCTCGCTGGGTTCCCCGGCAGGCTCACCGTGGCCGCGTATCTCACCGCCGACCAACACGCCGCCCAGTATCGACTCATCGTCGACGCGCTCCTCGACGCCCAGGAGCAGTCGCTCACCGGCGTCAGCCGGGATGAACTGCTCGCGAAGATCCGCGACCGGATCATGGCAACCGCCGATCCCGCCACGGCGGACCGACTCACCCACCAGGACTCCTTCGATCTCGACGCGCGGATGAGAGCGCTCCACGGCTGGGGCGTCGTCGCCCGCTGGCAGGACAAGGCCACGTCCGAGGCCGACTTCGTTCGCACCCGAGATCGCTACCAGCTCACGAGCGAGGCCGCTGACCTGCATCGGTGGCTCCGCCACCAGATCGACGACGACGCGATCGCCACCAGCGCCGCGGCCTTCGCGCCCGCGGTGATCGCCGACCGGCTCGACGAGACACTCCTCGCCCTCGGCGATGCAGACCATCACCGCGCCGCCCAGGCATGGGCCCAGGTTCGGACAACCCTGTCCGACATGGCCGAAGCTGCGGCGATCTGGCAGTCCAGGATGGCGGCGGCGCTCGCCGGAGCGCCCGACGAGGACAAGATGCGCCGGCTCCGCGAGACGCTGCTGGCATACGTCAACGTCTGGGGTTCGGGCATCGACACCTACAGCCCGCGCATCCGAGAGGCGGTCCAACAACTCCAGCAGATCCCACCTACGGCGTGGCGGGCGATGGCCCTGGCCGGGCTGGACGCCGATGTCGCTGACGTGACGATAGAGGCAGTTGTCAGGGTCCACCTCGCCACTCTCCAGACTCTTGTCCTGTGGTTCAGCGGTCCTGATGGCCAGGCGCAACGGCTGCGCCGCCGGGTACGTGACGTGGTGCCGCCGCTGCTTCGAGGCTCGCGCGCGCTGCTCGCGACCGGCGGCAGGGTCAGCCGCCGGGCTGAACTACTGCGCGTAGCGGCCACGGTCGAGGCTGCGCCGTCCGACGAGGAAGCCTGGCGGACCTGGTGCGCAGCCACTGGCCTGTGGAGCGCACGCCACCTTCCGGGACGACCGCCCGAGCCGAGCGGCTCGCCAGCGCGTACCTCCTTCTGGGAGGCGCCGGGGGTGCCGGTCGACGTCCGGCTGCGTGAGCGAGGGGCCCGCTCGACCGTGGGTCGGCCGGCGCAGGTCCCCGACCGCCGCCGGGCGCGGCGTGAAGCCCACCGCCAGGCACAGGCTGAGAGAGCCCTGGCCGAAGCGGCCGAACGCAGTTTGCTGGCCCGATCCGGGCTCCACCTGGCGGACTGGACGCCGATCGGCCACCGTGCGGAGGCAGCTCTGGCATGGGACCTGCTCACCGCCGTGATGCGCCGACAGCCCGACGAAGGCGCTGTCCGGACCGCTTACAGCCGCGACGGCCGGTTCAAGGTGGTCGCGCACGCCGCACCGGCCGACGTACCCTCGGCGGTGATTGCCATGCCTGACGGCCAGGTCGCCTGTGCGAACTGGCGTCTGGAATTGACCAGAACCTGACGGGACGCGCTTGACCACGACCAGCACGCCAGCCTCGGACGTCGCGCAGGATAACGCGCGGACCGAGGCGCAGGAGGTCTTCGTCTCCCTGCTGGTCCACCCGCTCGTGAGTGCTCGCCCTCGGCCAGCGCTCTTCCGCAGCGCCCTGCGGCACCGTACCCGGCTGAGCGAGTGGAGCGCACGTCTGGGCTATCGGCTGGTGCTCGCCGGCTCCGTCGTACGACTGCACCGCGATCCGAGCGGGCCCCAGCGCACTGCCGCACCACCTCCGATGGAACCCCCGCCTCGACGCGACCTCGTTCTGCTGGCACTGGTAGCCGCGGCGTGCGAGGACTCGGTCGGCTCCACAACCGTGCAGGACCTGTCTGATGAGGTACGAGCACTCTCCGTCAGCCCTGCCGCCTCGATCACGCCGTACGACCCCGACCGGCGGGCCGAGCGGCAGGCGTTCGTCCGCGCTCTCGCCGGACTTACCGAGCTCGGCATCCTGACCCGCCGCACGAGCGACGACGTGCTGCTCAAGCAATGGGAGGACGAAGGCACCGGTGTGGGTGGCGGGTTCGACATCGACACCGATTCGCTCCTTCAGTTCACCGATCCCCACACGGTCGGTCTCGCACTGAACGGCGCCGACGGCATTGACGCCGACGACAGCGCCCGCACCGCGACGCGCGGACAGCGGATGCTGCGGACCTTGGTCGAGTCCACCGCACTGCTCTACGCCGACCTCCATCCGGCCGACGCCGAGTACGCCCGCACCCAGCGGTCCTGGCTCGCCGGCCAAGCCACGGATATGACGGGTGGCTCCGTCGAGATGCGGGCAGAAGGCCTGCTCCTCAGACTGCGCGACGACAGCCGGGCCGCCGCCGAGGCGACACCGGCCTTTCCGGCCGCCAGCGCCGGCTCGTGGTTCGCCCTGAAGATGCTGGATGCCGCCATCAAGACGGGCCCGGCGCCAGACGACGTTGGGCGGGTCAACCTGTCGTCCGGCGCCGTGGATGCGATCGCCGCTCATCTGCACGCCGAGCACCATCGGGCCCTGACCCGAGCTCTCTCGGACTCGCCCGGCCGGATCCGGGTCGTGGCTGAGGACCTTCTCGTGAGCCACGGGCTGCTCCGCGTGGCCGGCGATGGTGGCTGGACGTTGCTGCCTACTGCTGCCCGCTACCGCGATCCGAAGGCGGTCTGGGAGCCTGCGCTCACCGACGAGCGGTCTGTCGGCGGTGCGGGCGATGACATGGTTGACGACGCCGCAGTCCGGCCGTGACCGTGGACGCCGACCGGGACCTCGCAGCCGTCCGGCTGAGCGACTGGCGCGATGCAGCGGTGAGCGGTCAGCTGCCGGCACCGTGCCGGTCAGATCGGTGGCAGCCGCTGCGCGCCGGGCTGGTCAATCTTTGGGAGTACGACACGGCTGAGGTGTGGTTCGCGGACGGGCGACTCCAGCTCCAGGGTGCCAACGAGTCCGGCAAGTCCACCCTGATGACCCTGACGACTCTGATCCTGCTGGCCGGTGACATCTCCAGCTACAACATCGACACCCTCGGAGAGTCGGGCAAGAGGTTCCGGTACTACGTCGAGCCGACCAGCCACCCGCTCGACCGCAGGGAGACCAACGACCAGAAGAGCCGCGGCTGGGCCTGGGCGGAGTACGGTCGGCTGACCGACCACGGCCCGGAGTTCTTCACGACCCTGCTGTTCGCCGAGTCGCGGCGGGCCGACGGGCAGCTGAGACTGCAGTGGTGCACGCTCCACGGCGAGGGCCGCGTCCGGGACGGGTTGAGTCTGGCAACCGCTGGGATGGTCGCCGAGCCGGGTGGTCTCCGCGAGGTCCGCGGGATGTCGCTCCATCGGTCTGGCACGGCGTACCGCGAGGAGATCGCCCGCACTCTCTTTGCACGCGATGCGAGCTGGCTCGACCAGGTGATCCGGATCCTTCGCGTCGTACGCACGCCCAAGATCGGCGACCGGCTCAACCTGCAGTTCCTCACCGACGCGTTCCGCGCCGCCCTTCCTCCGCTGGCGGAGGACGAGATCCACCAGCTCGCAGACGGGTGGGAGCAGCTGGAGCGGATGCGGACCGAACGCGATACCACCGAGCAGGCACTGGCCGCGATCTCGGAGTTCACCAGGCAGCGCTGGCAGCCATGGGTCGATGCCGTGATCCGCGCGGCTGCGGACCCGGTGATCGCAGCGACATCGGCACTGGACCGGGTCACCCGAGACGAGCGGGGAGCCAAGCAGACGGTCGATGCACTGAGCGCCCAGGTCGGGGGTCTCGAGGACGACATCGCAGCCAGGAGCCACCTCCGCGAGCAGGCAGTGGCGGAACGGGAAGCACTGCGGCACCGGCGAGACTTCAAGGACGCCGCAGCGGCCGTCGCCGATGCCGCCCAGCTCGCCGAGGCGGCACGGAGGCTGGCGGAGCTGGCGGACCGTACGGGAGCGCGGGCCGAGGGAGCCGGGGCAGCAATCGCGCCAGCGGAGGAGCGACTGGCGAGTGCGAGGCGTCGGCTGGCCGGGACCGAGGCCGCGGTCGACGACGCGGCCGGCCAGGTTGCTCGGTTCGCCGAGCCTTCCGGTCTGGTGGAGCCAACCGCACGCTTCTTACCGGCCCGCGACACCGAGCGCCTCCGCCACGCCGCGGACTGGCGCGAGGAGGAAGCCCGCCAGATGATCGCCCTGCTGGGCGACCAGGCCACGAAGTCCGCCCAGCTCGACGCCGCAGTAGCGAAGGAAACAGCCACGGCTGATGAGGCTAAACGAGCGCAGACGGAGACTGAAACGGCCGGCCAGGCACTCGAATCCGCCATCGAAGCCGTGGGCGAGCTCCTCACCGAATGGGTAGGACGACTCGACGAGCGGATCCGTCCCCGGCCAGCACTGGTCGAATCCTGGCTCCGCGATGTCGCCTCCCTCGCCGACAGCGAGGCCCCCACCCCCCTGCTCGTCACCGCGATCGGCCGGGAACACCATGGGCCCGCCCGGCGCCCATTGGACGTACGCAAAGCTGAGCTCGACGGCCAGCTCGAGACAAACGGCGAGGATCGGGCGACGGCCGAAGCGGTCCTCGCGGCAGTCGAGGCTGAGACCGACCCACACCCGACCCCACCCGCGCTCTGGGCTCGACGTCCTCGACCGGACGGCATCACCGAGCTCGGCGGACCACTGTGGCGACTTGTCGAGGTCGCTGACGGCGTGGAATCCACCCAGGTCGCGATAGTAGAAGGCGCGCTGGAGGCGGCGGGACTCCTCCAGGCCTGGGTGACCCCGGACGGCGCGTACACGTTCGACCGCGACGGCCACGAAACCGTGTGGACGGTGGACTCGGCGGCACACACCGACGCCGAGGACACGCTCGGCGCGATCCTACGTCCCGCCGACGACGCCGGCGACCTGTCGCCCGTGCTCGACCGACTGCTGCGATCCGTGGCATATGGCCCCTCGCTGTCCGCGGCCTCGCTCGCGATCGGCGCCGACGGGCGGTGGCGGTACGGCGAACTCCGCGGGTCTGCGGCGGCGGGCCAAGGCGGACCACGGCTACTCGGCGCCGCCGCGCGGGCAGCCGATCGCTCCCGCAGGATCAGCGACCTCACAACCCGACTGGACGACCTGGCCAGCGAACACAACAAGCTTCGCGGCCTCCTTGACGATGTCGAGTCCACTCTTGTCGCCCTGAACGACGCTGCTGAACGGACGCCGTCAGACACACTGGTCGTCAGTGCCCTTCTCGAGCTGAGGCAGAAACAAGGGTGGGCCGCTGAGCTCGCCGAGGCGGCGAGGACCGCCGCCGAGGACGAACGCGACAAGCGCGCGGTCCTCGACCAGGCTGCCGCGGCAACCGCCATCCACGCGGAGGAGCACGACCTCCCGCGCGCACCCGCCCAGGTCGACTCTGTGGTGACTGCCGTCCATGAATACCGCGGCGCCGTTCGCGATCTCGTGTCGGCAATGGCGCATCTTCCTGCGCAGCACGAGGCGGTCAACGACGCAGCGGACGTCCTCAAGCAAGCCAGGACGACCTACGACGAGGCATCAGGCGACGCGGCCAAGGACCGCACCGATGCAGAACAAGCCCGGACCAAGGCTGCCGCCGCCCAAGCCGCACTTTCTCGCGAGGGCCAGGACCTCCTCCACCGCTTCGACCTTCTCGGCAAGAAGGTGTCGGAATACGACCAGAAACTGAACCAGCTCAATTCCTCTCTGACCACACTCGTGACTGAGCGGATCAAGGCCCAAGGGAAACTCGAGCAAGTCGAGCAACGCCGCGAAGACGCTGAATCAGTACGGCAAGGCGCGGTTGACAGCTGGTACGCGTGTGTCGACCACGGCTTGCCGCGGTTGCGCGACGTCCCCGACCCATCCGCCCGCCATGTCACCGCAGCGTTGGAGTCAGCCCGTGCCGGACGTGCACTCATCTCACCGCGGGACTGGCCAGACGAGCCCGTCGCAGCCGGCCATCGTGTCCAGAATCGCTGGAGTCAGATGGTCGATGCGGCGGTGCTGCTGCGTTCGCGGCTCGAACCGCTGGGTGGTCGTACGGTTCGCACGGTACCTGTCGGAGAAGGGGAGGAGACGTTCCCGGGCGCGGTCGAGGTCGTCGTCGATGGCACGGGAGCCGCACAGCCACCACCGACGGCGTTAGCGACCCTCTCCACGTTGCTGGCCAGGCTGCAGACGGACTACGACGAGGAGCTCACCAAGACCATCAACCACCTGCTCGGCAGTACGTTCATCGAGCATCTGCGCGATCGCCTCGTCGAGGCCGAGCGGCTCCGAGTGGAGATCAACGCCAAGCTCGCGCAGAACCCCACCAGCACGTCCGGGTTGACCCTGCGAATGATCCGGTTCCCTGTCTCGGAGGAACGTGCTGCCAACGAGGTCTTGACCGCCCTGGAGCGTGGGTTCACGCTTCTGCCCGAGGCAACGCAGGTGCAGGTCCGGCAGTTCCTCACCGCTCGCGTGAGCGACGCGCAGGAGGCTGCACTCGCCGCGGGCGATCCGGATTGGCGTTCGCGGCTGGCGGAGATCCTCGACTACCGGAGATGGTTCGAGCTGCGGATGGAGTACCGCGCACCGAGCGGTGACGGCGTGCGCGACGGCTGGCGGCGCCTTGACCGTGACGACCACTCGCTCCTGTCCGGCGGCGCCAAGGTCGTTACGTTGCTGCAGCCGTTCGTCGCCGCGCTGCACGCGATGTACGACCAGTCCGGTGTCGGACCACGGATGATGTGGCTCGATGAAGCGTTCGACGGTGTCGATCCGGACAACCGCGCAACGATGCTCCGACTGTTGACATCCTGCGACCTCGACTGGCTAATCGCGGGACCCGGTCCGATTGCCAACGCGGCAACGGTTCCGATGGCCGCGATGTACGAGGTCCGACGGGCGCCGCGCCCATTTCCCGGAGTGTCCCTGGAACTCTCGGTCTGGTCCGGCAATGAGCTCACGCATGTCGCGACCCCCGACCCCGCGGACCTTCCCGACCTTGCTCGGATGGCCGAAGCGAACGACGCAGTCGAGGACGATCTGTTCTCGCTCTCGGACTCCCAGGATTCGCAATGAGCCCTGCAGTCCCGGACGCATTGCTGACGTGGGCGAAACTGCCTGGGCCGGCGAAAGTGCTGGCTGCCGCCCGTCGACGGATCGAGGGAGGCAGCGCTATGACGGCCGGCACACTGCGCGTTGAACTCGACGCCGGCGAACGCCCTGAGGTCGGTCAGCTACTGGGGACGTCGTGGCTGACACGGGGACGAGGTGTCGGCGCCAAGACACTCGTCGATGCCGTCGCCTCCGCCGGTGGTGACCTGGTTGACCTGCTGACGGCTGTCGGAGGACCGCTCCGGGATCTTCCCACCGAGCGCGCCGACGCTCGCGATGCGGCAGCTGCGGAACGCGCCGCGGCCTACGAGTCGCTCATCGCCGTCGACGTCCCCGCCGAGGCCGCGAAGAACTGGCTCGCGCGACGCGGGTTACCGCGCGCCGGAAGCGGCGGGATCGCCGAGCTCGCCCGGAAGGTCGCGGCGGTCTGGATCCACCTACCTACGGGTGGCGAGACAACGCTGCTCTCAGTACTCGCGAATCAAGCCCTCGACACTCCACACGACCTCGACCGGGGAAGCCGGGTCGCCACCGCCGTGCTGCAGCTCGCAGCCGGTGACGATGGCGCCGTCCTCGGCAGCGCGGAATCGTGGCGTACGGCCTGGGAGAACCTCGGAGTCGTCTGCGACCCGGTCTCATCCCGCGTGCTGGTGCTGAACCTGCACCTTGTCGGCGACGCCGCCGCCGCACGGCTCAGCGGAGCGGTCCGGGGCGAGCCGGTCTGGCTGACCTGGCGTTCGTTGTCTGGAGCGTTCGAAAGCATCGATGCTGAGGCGTACGTCTGTGAGAACCCAGCCGTCGTCATCGAGGCCGCCGACCAGCTCGGCGAGCGATCACGGCCCCTCATCTGCACCAACGGACGGCCCTCCGGCGCGACCCGGCGACTCCTTACCCGACTGGCCGCCTCGGGCACCCGCCTCCACCTGCGCGCCGACGACGATCCCACGGGCCAGGAGATCGTCTCCAGCCTTCGCGCCACGCTTCCGAACTCTGACTACTGGCGCTACCACCCGCGAGGTCAGGCTGAGGCCAGATCCGCTCCACGGTACGAGGAGCAGGACATCGATGCACTCGTCGCAGACCTCGCTGCGCGTTAAGCACAAGGTGTCACGGAACCGCAACCTCGGCACGACGCATGACTTGATCTGGCGCTTTACACGGTGGCGGCGTAGGTCGACCAACGTAGCGCTCAGCGCCGGGTCTTACAGAAGGGACCGACTGTCGACTGACGGGCATATTCGTCAGCTCGGCGCGCCCCTCGAATGCAGGAAAGCCTTCGAACACCGCCGGCGAGTTGAGGGCGGCAACGGCGTCCCAGTAGGCGACGTTACTCGCCGGATGGCCGGTCTCCCGTTCCCAGCCGTCGAGCACATGGGAGGACGTTTCTGGTCGGTAGGTGATGGCCCATCTGCAGTCGCAGGTTGCCGAGGTCGACACCGGGACTGCCGGCTCCAGAATCTTTCCAGTCGATCAGCGCGAAGCAGTGGCCGCCATAGGTTCGGCAATCCGGGTGATTGGTGCTGGACCAGGGTTGTCAAGTTGGCTGCAAACCGGTATTGCCAAGCGTGGGCATGATGATCTCCGCCGGACTAGGCTGCGACCAGAACCGCTACGCGAGGGGACCAGAGCCGTGGTTGCGATTGGCACGTGGAATCTGGAGAACCTGTTCCAACCCGACAATGATGCGGGCCCAACCTCAGGCTCGGCCTACCAGGCGAAACTGGAAGCACTCGCCGCAACGATCACCCACCTAGCACCGGACGTGCTGGCGGTGCAGGAAATCGGCGACCCCGAAGCCGTCGACGACCTACTCGCCCAGCTAGATGGCGACTGGCACTCCGCGCTGGCGGACCCGGACGGCCGCGGCATCCGAGTCGGCGTACTCTCCCGGCTACCGCTCGGCGAGGTCGAACAGGTCACCGACTTCCCCGACAGACTCGCACCGGTCCAGGTCGACGACGACGGCACCACCATCGCCGCGATGGGCCGCCCAGCCCTCCGTGTCCGGCTCCACGCCGGCAACACCGACATCGATGTGATCAGCTGCCACCTCAAGAGCAAACTGTTGACCTTCCCCGGCGGACGGTTCAACCCGCGCGACGAGCACGACCGTGCCCGCTACACCGCCTACGCCCTCCACCGCCGCGCCCCCGAAGCCACCGCCGTCCGCGCCCACGTCACCGAACTTCTTGACAACCACGGCCAGGAACGTGCGGTCGTGGTAGCTGGCGACCTCAACGACGAGCCCGAAGCAGCCACCACCCAACTACTCCACGGTCCACCAGGCTCGGAGATCGGCACCGAAGGCTTCGACAGACCAGACAAAGGCGACGGACAACGACTCTGGAACCTGGCATCACTCATCCCGGACGACCAGCGGTTCTCACGTGTCTACCGCGGCCGCGGAGAGCTCATCGACCATCTCCTCCTCAGCCACGCACTCATCAACCTGGTAGCAACCGTCACCACCGGCGACACACATGTTCCGTCGATCACCGACCAGCCAACCGAACGCCGCAACGAACCAGGATCAGACCACCGCCCCGTGCTCGCACGCATCAACACGACCTAGATGAAACAGATTGGTCACCGGCAGGGCCGCACGTTGGTCGTTGGGCTCGTCTGGTCGACCTCCTACTCCGTAGGAGAAAGTAGTCAGATGATCAGGGCATCAGCGCTGCCGTCCAAAGCGAAGAGCCGCGCACCCGCCGCAGGGACTACGGATCTGATGCGTGCTGATGTCAATCAGATGCAGCGCCGACGTGCGCAAAAAGTGAGCAATCCAGCGCCGTCGTTATAGAGGTCAGTTCACACACAACGCTCGCCGTCGATCTGGGGTGACCGATGATCCGCGTCTCGCGGCCAAGTCGCTCATCAACTTGTTGGTGGTCAGCTGTCGAAATGCACGTGCGCACCGGGCCTTCGAAAGCTAGGGTAGCCGATCATCGTGCGCGCGGACAGCGCTTACTAAGGCCATGACGTCATCGCCGCCGCCCGCCGCCACAGCGCCCACTTCTCGATCACCGCCCGCAAGAACCAGGCCGTGACAGCAGCGATCGACGCGATACCCCAGGATGCCTGGACACCGATCCGCTACCCCCGCGCCGTCTTCGACGAACAACTCGCCCAATGGGTCTCTGACGCCGAAGTCGCCGAGGTCCCGTTCACCGCGTTCACCTCCCGACCAAAGACTCAGCAGGTCACCGCCCGGCTGATCGTGCGGCGGGTCCGTGACGCCGACCCCGACCACACCCAGACCAACGCCCAGGGCGAACTGTTCCCCCTCTGGCGCCACCACGCCGTGTTCACCGACTCGCCGCTGCCGATGCTGACCGCCGAGGCAGACCACCGCAAGCACGCGATCGTCGAACAAGTCATCGCCGACCTGAAGAACGGGCCGCTGGCCCACCTGCCCTCAGCCAACTTCATGGCCAACTCGGCATGGCTGGTGCTGGCAGCGATCGCGTTCAACCTCACCAGAGCCGTCGGCACGCTGGCCTCGCCCCTCCACGCCAAAGCGATGACCGCCACCATCCGCACCCAGCTGATCAACATCGCCGGACGGATCACCCGCTCCGCACGCCGCAGCCGACTACGATTACCGAAGAACTGGCCCTGGGCCACCGCCTGGCAACGGCTGTTCACCATAACCATCGGCCCACCCACCAAAGCCTGAACCGACCAGGCCGACAAGGCCCCGACCGGAGACCCACAAGTGGAAAGGCCGAGCAGATCGGCAGACCAACAACGCCCCACCGCCAAACCACCCATCACAAAGATCAACTACCCGTCACCCGACTTCCCGTGGTGGATCCGGGCTTAGTCGAACTTGGTGGGCGCTACGTACTCCTGGACTGGGACGACGCCGGACCGATGCCACCGAACAGGTCGCTGGCCAGCGCGCTCGACAGCTGGCACGTGACTTCGGCAGCTCGATCAGCGGATACGGCAACTACGTGTACTCCCAGGCCGGGCTGAACCTGGACCCGTCCGTGCCGCCGCAGCTAGAAGCTGACGCCGAGGAACAGATGCCCAAACTGATCCCCAATCCACACCCTGGTGATGTCCCGAGACACCTCTCCGCCTTCACCGAGGTCATCCGCATCTCCGAGCAATGTTAGGTGACTGCCGAGATCCATCCGGGCCCCGACGTGCGCGCGATCACCGCGAGAACGGCGGCGGGTCTGGAGCTACGCCTGTAGGCGTTGTCCAACGTCTGCGCCGCTCCCTGTTCCTCATATGGACCGGATGTGCACCGGGAACCCCTTGTGGCGGCTGAGGACTGCCGGTCAGGCGAGCGGTCCGCGTAGGGTGGACCTATGGCCGTCCGGGCGTGGGATCGGGTGCGTGCGTTCGCGCACGGCCTACCGTGTGCGGTTGAGGACTTTCCTGGGGTGAGCTCGTCATCAAAGTGGATCATCCGCCGCGCAGAATGGCGAACGGGCTGGTGTACGGGCCGATGTTCCTGTGGCTTGGCAGGCGAGATGCGCCGGTTCCGGCGACGTCGGTGAAGCTCAAGGCTTCCTACGACCAGGTGGTCGCGGTCGGCAATGCGACGCCGATGACGATGAGCGGCCTTGGCCAGTGGGGCTGGCTGACGATTCCTCTCGCAGGTGTCGACCTCGACCTCGTGTGCGACTGGATCGACGAGAGCTACCGCAACGTCGCAACGAAGAAGCTACTCGCCGAGTTCGACTAGGCAGGCATGGCTGGGCCTGGCTGCGGATGACACCACCCATCCCATCATCAGATCTAAACGGTGCGGTCAGGTCAAACAGGCTGCTGACCAGCGACGATGTGACAGAACGTTGGCTGTGCTGCCATGCTTAGGTGCAAACCACTGCCGGGCATTGACAGAGCCATCGACATTTGCGGTCCTACGCGCAAAGGCTTCAAGGTACCGAGATAGCGACGAGACTGTCGCGAGCGTTGACAGTTGAGCTCGTTGTTGAGTCCTATCTCAGCCATCATCAGCGCCAATTCCCTAGCCCCGAACGAAATCCGCCTCGGCACCGGTCAAACCACCGCCTTGGTGCTTGCAGCATCACGTCCGTACCAACGTCCTCGCTGGGCCCACCCCGGCCCAGGCGACCGCGTCGTAGTCAGGGCCGGCGGAGGCTTCGATGGTGATGTCGTCGCGAACCCGCGCTGCACCCACCACATCCAGGTACCGGTCGCGGAGCGCTTCATCCACATGCGGGAGTGTCCGATAAACGGCAGTCGCGGAACGGTATGTCCGCCGTCGGACAGAGATGGTTGACTGCACGTCCACCACGACTAGCCTGACGATCCGGAAGCGCTCTTTCGTCATCCGAAATCTCTTCCTGGATGAAGCTAGCTACGGGGATTGACTGTCGGCCGGCCCTAAGAGGGTGAACTGCGATGCCGCGAACACTGTCCCGCAAGGAATTGCTGACGTTGGGTGCCGCTACTGGAGGGACGCTTCTCGTCGGCGGTTGCGATCTCTTCGCGACCGATCCGTCCGAAGGGACTGGTGCAGGGCCAGGGAGGACGGGGAGGCAGGCCCCGATGCTTGCCCGGCAGGTCGAGGCTGGCGACTTGCCGCCGCTCAAACAGAGACTTCCGGATCGGCCGAGAGTGATCCAGCCGGTCGAGCAGCTAGGTTCATACGGCGGGACCTGGCAGCATGCCCTTATCGGTACGGACGTCAACTCGATCATCGGAACATGGAAGTACGACCCTCTGGTCATGTGGGATCGGAACTGGGAGCAGGTAGTTCCGAATGTGGCGGAGCAAGTCGAGATCTCTGGCGGCGGCCGGGAGTACCTGTTTGGCCTTCGGCAGGGGATGAAGTGGTCTGACGGCGAGCCGCTCACCGCGGATGACATCATGTTCTGGTACGAGGCGGTATTCAAGAACAAGGAGCTAACGCCGGTCATCCCGACGTTCCTCCAATTCGGAGGAGTTCCGGTAGTCGCCGAGAAGGTAGACGACTACACGGTCAGGTTCAGTTTCACGAAGCCGTACGCACTCTTCCTCCAGCAGCTCGCCGACTGGGATCCGATTGTCGAACTGCTCCCAAGCCACTACCTGAAGGAATTCCACAAGGACTTCAACCCCGAGATCGATGCGCTCGTAAAGAAGAACAATTTGTCAACTTGGGTTGACCTGTGGTACCAACAAACAGATATATACAACAATACCGAGTTGCCCACTCATCGTGGCTGGCAGCTTGCGACACCCCTCAGCAGCGGCAAGCGTGTTGTATATGACCGCAATCCGTACTACTTCGCCGTCGATCCCGAAGGCAGGCAGTTGCCCTATATCGACCGCATCATCTTCGACATCTTCAACGAAGACGAGGTGCTGATCCTCCGCGCTGCCAACGGCGACATCGGCATGTATCACCACGACCCGATCGCGAATCCGAGAAACCGGCCCGTCCTCGCGAAAAGCGCCGAGAAGGGGGGATACAAACTGTGGGATATGAGAGAAACGAAGATGAACACGATGGGCATCTGTCTCAACCTCACCCACCCGGATCCTGCCAAACGGCGCATGTATCAAAACAAAGATTTTCGCATCGGCCTTTCCTATGCCATCAACCGTCAGGAGATTATCGATACGGTCTATCAGCGCCAGGGCAGGCCGTGGCAAACCGCGCCGAGGCCGGAGGTGCCGTTCTACGATTCGGACGACATAGGGACCCAGTACACCGAATACGATCTCGATCGTGCAAACGAACACCTGGATAGGGCTGGTTATACGGACCGGGCCAGCGACGGACGGCGACTTGGTTCGGATGGAAAGCCGATCAGCATAACTGTCCTTACTGATGTTCGATATTTCGAGATGGCCGATGTACTGGAGCTCATGAAGAAGACGTGGGCGACGGTAGGCATCGAGCTCCGGATCGACAATCTCGACACCTCGTTGTATGGGCCGCGCAAGGAGGCGGGCGACTACGACTGCACGACGGACATTGGGGAGTACGGGTACAAGGGAATGGTGCTGGATCCGCGATGGCTGTTCGCTACCGCCGGTTCGTCCTATGCCCCCTTGTGGTCGAACTGGTACGAGGGCGCCGATCCGAGCGAGGAACCACCCGAGCCGATGAAACGCCAAGTGGCCATCTATCACGACGAGGTCGAGGGGTCGCTCGAGCTCGAGACGCGATACGAGGGCATGCGAACGATCATCGAGATCGCTCGCGACGAGTTCTGGACGATGGGAATCAGCCTTCCAGCTAAACCCGTGGTGCTTGTAAGAAACGATTTCCACAATGTGCAAAAAGACATGTGGTACTCGACATCGTGGCCGACACCTGGGCCATCGAACATATGTCAATACTTCATCGCCGAGGAATAGCGGAACATCGTACCTGTAGCGCAGCCAAATGAGAAGTGTGGGCGAGACCAGACAGGCGCGGCGATCAGACACTTGCGTAGGAGACGACATGACCGTAACTCATGAACAAGCCAAGGTCCCCGCCACAGGACGCAGCGCCCTTGGGATCGTAGACTGCGATGTTCATCCGTCCCCGCGCAGTATCGATGAGATTCGCCAGCACCTCGCCCAGCCGTGGCGCGATCGCTACCGGGGCGGTGGTCGCGGTTTCTTCGGTAACCCGGTACACGGCTCACGCCTCGACAGCACTCCACCTAACGGTGGCCCACCGGGGTCCGACCCCTGGTTTTTGCGAAAACAACTGATCGAAGAGTACGGGATTGCGCACGCCGTGCTACTCCCCAGGGCCTTTTGCAATCTACACCCCGATCCCGATTTCGGGTCAGCGATCGCCGGCGCGTTCAACTCGTGGCTCGCAGACACATGGCTCGGGGAATACAACCATGACGGTGTGTTCAAGGGATCAATTACCGTCGCCCATCAGGATCCACAGGCGGCCGCGCGCGAGATAGATCGATGGGCCGGCCACCCACACTTTGTGCAAGTAATGACGGATTCTGGTGCTCGAGCGCCATTCGGACAGCGGATGTACTATCCAATTTACGAGGCGTGCGAACGAAATGGGCTGCCTTTCGCGATCCATCCCGGCACCGATGGGATGGGAATCAATATTCAACCGAGCCCTGGCTACCCCACCCACTACATCGAGTGGCATACCTGCCTGAGCTTGGGCTTTCAAGCCCATCTGGTCAGCTTGATCACAGAAGGAGTCTTTGAGCGGTTCCCAGGATTCAAGGTTGTGCTGGTGGAGGGCGGCGTATCGTGGCTTGCCCCTCTCATGTGGAGGCTGGACGCCGAGTGGAAGGCTCTGCGTTCGGAAGTGCCGTGGGTAAAAAAGTCGCCGAGTGAGTATCTCATCGACCATGTGCGACTCACCTCGCAACCCTTGGAGCGCCCGGAACGCAACACCCATCTGACAAATCTCTTTGAGGCCATGGACGCCGAGCATATTCTCATGTTCTCCAGCGACTACCCCCACTGGGACTTCGACTCGCCGACGCACGCCTTCCCCAGGCTCCCTAAGGAGCAACACGAGCGGATCTTCTCCCGCAACGCCTTCGAATTCTACGGAATTGGGTAGGTCCCCAAAAATGGACCGCCACATAATCTGCGCCGTAAGCGAGTTGCCGCCAGGACAGCGCAAAATTGTGAAGGTGAAAGGGCGTTCGATAGGAGTATTCAACATCGACGGAGATTTCTACGCCCTACGGAATACATGCCCGCACCAGGGCGCTCCCCTATGTCTCGGCTCGCTGAACGGCACCACCTCGCCCTCGAAGCCCGGCGAATACATATGGTCCAGGGAGGGTGAAATCCTGCGTTGCCCCTGGCATGGTTGGGAGTTCGACGTCAGGAACGGGCGGAGCATTCACAACCCTCATAAGACTCTCGTCCGGTCCTACGAGGTGAGTGTCGAACGCGAGGAGCCCAGGGTGGAAACCTTCCAGGTGTCAGTTGACAACAACTTGGTCGTCCTGCATCTATAAACAGGCCGACGACCGCGTTCGCGCCGGGGGTAGGGGCATTGGAACGCGATCCACATATCGGTGTCAACGTTTTGCATCCGATTGGTGACGAGGAGGAAGAAGCCGACCGGGAGGCTGATTCCCATTGTCCAGAATTCCCCCTGGTCCTGTGCCACCTAATCCTGGACACTTGTGTGCCACCTGACCTAACTCGGCATGGCTGGTGCTCACCGCCATCGCGTTCAACCTCACCAGAGCTTGGGCAGTCTCGCCTCGACCTTCGACGCACAAGCAGCCACCGCCACCATCCGGACTCAGCTGATCAACATCGCCGCCCGGATCACCCGCTCGGCACCTCGCTCCAGGCTGCGACTACCCGCGCACTGGCAATGGGCAACCGCATGGCAACACCTCATTCACCGCCACCACCGGCCCGCCAGGACACCTCTGACCCATCCACCGGTGGCAGGCCCAACCCGACGACACCAATGGAGGCACCGGGAACACAGGCCGACCCACCTCGGTGAGGGTTGTACCAACCGTGGATGTAGCGCAGGGCCGACGTCGCCGACGTGGCAGTGTTCCTGGCCAGTGACGCCGCACGGTGGATCACCGGGCAGAACATCGGCGCCGGAGGCGGAGTGTTCTAAGAGCCTGTTCCTGAACCTGGTTCTCTGGTGTGAGCTTCGTCTCTGTTGATCATGGTGGCCGTGTCTTCGCTGGTAATGGAAGGAACTCCTGGTAGATCGAGCGGTGCTTGAAGTCGCCGATAT
>NZ_JBEFTX010000033.1:0-20248 GCF_040195635.1 Actinopolymorpha sp. B11F2
TGACCAGCTCGGCAAGCATCGGTGCCTCCTTCGGTTTCGGCCCACCGCTGCTACCGCCACCGTCGCCCGAGTTCTTGGGCTGGGTAGAGAGCACGTCACAGCCGGCGGTCACGGCCACCGCCACCACGGCACCACCGGCACGGAGCACATCCCGCCTACTCAGATCAAAGGACATATCTGACTCCTCTCCGCTCACGACACCCCTCGATCCGGTAGCCCGTCCGGGCCGTAGCCGACCCGGGCCTGGCGCATGCGGGAGATCGGTGCGGCTGCCTGTAACACCGGTCTCATCAAGCACCCGAGCGGACGCCCTATGGCCTGGCCTTCTGGAGCGCTCCAAGGTGCCCGGACTCTATGATTGCCATGAGGCGGTGTCAACGGTTCCGACACGCATACCCGGGAGAGTTCGCCGTCAGCCGACTATGAGATTCGGGAGGTCGTATGGCTGTGACTATCGAGGATGTCGCACGGCGGGCAGGGGTGTCCCGTGGGACCGTGAGCAACGTTCTCAACCGCCCGGAGGTTGTCCTGGAGGCGACCAGGACTCGTGTGCTGGAGGCGATGCATGAGCTCGATTTCATTGCGAGCCAGCCTGCCCGGATGCTCGGCGGACTGCGTAGCCGCAGTATCGGCCTTGTCATGCATGATGTGGGCCATCCGTTCTTCGCGGAGATCGCGCGCGGCGTCGAGGACGTCGCTACCAGGGAGAACTACGTCCTTACCTTGACGAGCACCCGCGACGACGATGAGCGCCAGCGTGCCTCGCTGCGACTTCTGCTCGCCCAGCAGGTGTCGGGGATACTGCTGATCCCGACGGCATCGGGCGCAGACGACCTCCGGCAGGTGCGAGAGCGAGGTGTCGCGGCGGTGCTCTTGGACCATGAGGGTGGAGCCAACGAGTGCTCAGTCGCTGTCGATGACGTCCGCGGTGGGATAGCCGCGACCCAGCATCTGCTCAGCCTGGGTCACCATCGGCTGGCCTTCGTGGGAGGCCCACGCCGGGGCCAGCGGCACTCCGATCGGCTCAACGGTATGCGATCCGCCCTGGCTGCGTCCGGCAAGCAGAGGCGACCGGCAGTTCAGGCCGTCACCGTGCCAGCCGACACGATCGCCTGCGGCGAAGAGGCGGCCAGGACGTTGCTCAGCAACCGTGCGACACGTCGCCTACCCACCGGCATCCTCTGCGGCAATGACCTGTTGGCGGTTGGGATGATACGTGGCCTCACCTCATCTGGGGTGAGCGTTCCTGATGACGTCGCGGTCGTCGGCTACGACGACATCGAGTTGACGACCCTGGTGGGCACACCGATCACCTCGATACGTCAGCCGATGTACGAGATGGGCCGCACCGCCGCCGAGCTGTTGCTCAGCGAGATTCACGAGGAAACCCACACCCACCGCAACGTGCGGTTCGTCCCGGAACTGATCGTCCGCGAATCCACGGCAAGGCCATAAGCGGCCGGGCCGAGGTCCTGACGGCTGCTTGACACAGGGAAGGCCTGACCCTACCTTGAAGTCCGTTGGAGCGCTCCATCGACTGATGGAGTTCGGTATCGGTGTGAGCCGGCACCAGCGTGAAGGTGTGTCAAGCGGGAGTTGCGTCATCAGATGCCGAACCGTGGGGCGAGACCGAGACGTCTGATTAACCACATGGACACCGCCACGAGAACGCATTGTCACCGCTGAGGCCAACCGCGGGATGTCCGCACGCAGATTCCAAACGGTCGATCTCGCGGTCCCGCCCAACGTTTGGGAACAGCTGTCAGTGGTTAATTCCTGCTCCCATTAGCCGATGCTCAGTAGGAAGATCGATGAAGGGGCCGCGCCTGGGGCCGGTCAGAACCGAAAGCTGGAGGAGCATTGCCGAGTTGTGATGCTGTCGTGTGTCGGCGACCCGGTGACATCGAGTGCGCGACGCTCGACCTGGCGCGCGTGGGTCCGGGGCAGTTGCTCGTACGAACTCTGATGTCGGGGGTCAGTACGGGTACCGACAAGTGGGTCATGCGCGGCACCTTCGGCTGGGCCGACATCACCTTCCCGGCTGTTCCTGGCTACCAACGGGTCGGAGTCGTGGAGGAGGTCGGATCCGACGTCGTCGGGTTTCGGACCGGGCAGCGGGTCGTGGCGACGAGCGGTCTCGGCTACGTCGAGGTGGGATCGGCCTGGGGCGGACACTCTTCGCGGTCGATCTCCGAAGCGGCGGACGTCTACGACGCCGAAGGCATTCCCGCGGAGCGGTCGGCGTTCGTGGTGGTCGCCCAGGTGGGCTATAACGCGGCGTCCCGTCTCCTGCTGGATGCCGGCGCCCATGTCCTCGTGGTGGGCGACGGAGTGATCGGGGCATCCGCGGCGTTCGCGTGTCGTGCCCGCGGGTTCGACGTGCTGGTGGCGGGCCGGCACCGGTCGCGCCTGGACACGCTCCACGAGGCAGGGTTCGCGACGGTGGACGCGAGGGCGACAGACGTCGAAGCGACCGTCGCGAGGTTCGAACCGTCCGCCGTCATCGACACCGTCCAGAACGCCGAGGCCTTCGACATGTACATTCCGTCGCTTCCGCGTCGTACCGGCCAGGTCGTCTACAGCGGACACTCGCCAGACGGCGTGACGGCGTGGGGAGACATGGCCGTCCTGCAGCAGCGCGAGCTCACCGTTCACTTCGTCTCCGGGATCACGAGCACTCGGGTCGAGGCCACCCTCGGTCTCATGCGCGATGGCGCGATGCCGTCGGAACAACTCCTCGGCACGGTCGCCGGGAGTCCTGACGACGCGGCCCGGTTGATGCGCCGCGTTTCCGCGGGCCGGCTCGAACCTGTCGCCGCGGCGGTCGACTGGACGTGGGCCGCATGAGGATCGCGATCACCGGCGCCGCCGGGTGGCTCGGCCGATACGTCACGACTGCCCTCGAAACCGACCACGATCTCGTCCTCCTCGACAATGTCGCCCCCGAGGATGCGACGATCTTCGATCCCACGGCGCCGGGAGGACGCAGACGAGTGCCGCTGTCGCCCACCTGGCCGTACCACCAGGCCGACATCCTCGACGAACAAGGACTCCGGAGCGCTTTCGCCGGTGTCGACGTGGTGATCCATCTCGCCGGCCGCCCGACGGGTGAGTGGGAGAACGCCAAGGCAACGGTGATGACGAACATCGTCGGGACCTTCCACGTGTTCGACCAGGCCCGGACGGTCGGCGTACGGCGGATCGTCAACGCTTCGAGCATCAACGCGTTCGGGACGTTCTTCTGGCGGGTCAGTGGTCAACCGCCACAGCGCCGCTCTCTGCCGCTCACCGAGGACGAACCCATCACCCCGGAAGACCCCTACAGCATGAGCAAGGCAACCACCGAACTGCTCGGCGCGACCTTCGACCGGGCGTTCGGCATCGAGGCTGTCAACCTGCGTTTCGCCGGCGTCTGGCCGGAGTCGACCTACAACGCGACACTCGATGCTGGACTTCCACCGACGACGGAGTGGGCCGACGACCTCTTCCAATGGGTACACGTCCTCGACGTCACCCAGGGCATCACCAAGGCGGCACTGGCCGACACGGTGATCCACTTACCCATCACCCTCGCAGCGGCGGACACGCGGGCACCCGAACCGACCTTGGAGATCGTCGCCCAACACCGGCAGGAACTGCTTCCGCACCTGCGCGAACCCCTGCCTGGGCGCGCCGGCCTGCTCTCCATCGCGAGGGCCAGGACGTTCCTTGG
Source organism: Actinopolymorpha sp. B11F2 (assembly GCF_040195635.1). Taxonomy (NCBI): domain Bacteria; kingdom Bacillati; phylum Actinomycetota; class Actinomycetes; order Propionibacteriales; family Actinopolymorphaceae; genus Actinopolymorpha; species Actinopolymorpha sp. B11F2. The sequence goes on from NZ_JBEFTX010000033.1 coordinate 3,713, forward strand.
CTACGAGCCACGCTTCTCCCTCGACACCGCTAGCCGCGACAGCACCTGAGTGAAGCGCTACCTCGGCGGCCTCATCCGCCGATCCTCGACTCTGGGCCGGGTCCATCCTCCGAGAGTGCGACCAGCTGCCTACGGGCGGTGTTGCGGTGGGCGACAGGGGCAGTGGACGACATGACCAGCCCTACGATGCTGGATGGGCGATGAGATCGTGGATGCAGGACCTGCTTGGCGAGGCGCCGGTCCGGCGCACCACCTTGGGTGGCGCCCGGTTATGCGAGTCGGTGCTTGAGCGGTTCGACAAACAGCCGGTCGATCTCGATGGCCGTGCGAGGCAGGTGAGCGTCAACCCGACCAGCGCTGCGTGGTCCGGATCGTCAAAACCTCCAGCGCAGGGCCCACGGAACCGCGTGCCGGTTCAGGTGCTTGTCGTCCGTGGCAGGTAATCTGGGTGCCAGTGACGGAATCGCGCAACGGCCACGTGGAGATGTCCACCGACACTCTGTTCCACTGGCAGGTTGAAACTCCTGGTTGGTTACCGTGATGGACTCCGAGCCGCTGAATACCGTGATGTCGACCGCATATCCGCCGACGGGTCCGGGGCGATCCGCCGTAGCCGTTGACCCAGGCGTGCACGGCGGTGGCACCGGACAGGTCCGCCGGACTCGCGAGGGTGGTACCCACCGACCTGCCCTCGGTGACGCTAATCGACGACATTGTGCCTGTAGTGATGCCGCCCCGGCCATTGCCCACTTCGGTTGATTGGGGAACGTACGGTCGTGACGGACTCGACGTTGGCGACGGGCTCCCAGCCTTGCACTCCGTGCTCGAAGCCATAAAGGATGTTCTACCGGTCTGTCCCCGGGCGGACCGGTGCGTCGAACGCGGACAGGTCGATGCTGTTGCCCATCGCCAACGCGCCGGCCATAGTCGGGTGAGTCCGGTCGGAAGCATAGTCGGCTCGGATCTTGTCCGGGTTCGCGGGATCGGCGAGAACTGACGCGAAGTAGATCACGCTGTCGAATACCGTCTGACTGGAGATCCAGTTATTGACCTTATGGGGCTGCACCTCCATTTCGGCCGTCCAATAGTCACCGGTGACTCTGGGAACGATGTGGGCGATGATGGCGCGCTTGCCGGCGTCATGGATACGCTGGGCGGCCTCGTCATCGCATAGATGACCTGGTCACTCGTGCTGCCGAGGAGAATGTCGGTCGTGCCCTCGAAGACGATCACGTCCGACACACCAGATTGACTCAACACGTCACGTTCGAGCCGCAGCAACCCGTTGTCGGCCACGAGGCTGTTGCCGAAGCCATTCAGCGTACCCCCACCGATCGCCGCGTTGACCACCGTAAGGCGCCTACCGGCCGGACGTTCGTGTACCCGTCTTGCCAGGACATCGGTCCATCGGGTGTCCTTGTCGACGTCAGTGCCGGCAGCGTCTGTGATCGAGTCCCCAAGCACGGCGACGGTTCCACTGGCGTCACCGCCGGTGACGTCGACAGTGGTGGGAGCCCTACTGAAACCGACGAGGTCCACCTGCATATGTGCACCAGTCCAACCGGGCCAGACGGCGTCGACTCGCCCGCTTCATGTCGCGACGGTCAGCCTGGGTCAGTAAAGGCCGCGCGACACCAGGCTGGCTTGGCGGACGTTGACAGGTGTCACAGCTCGACCTACGATCAACGGCTATTGCGATTGGAGCGCTCAAACAACCTGCCGCATTCGCCTCGGTTCCCTTCATCGCATCGAGTTCAAGGAACGGCTGCTGAACAACCGAGTCCGGCGGCCCGGCTGAGACGGTAAGTGGTCATTTCAGTCGGACGTCACCGAGATGTAGGCGCCGTGGTTCCGCACAGTTCGGCCAGACTGGGGAGTTCATATGAGCATCTATGAAAGACCTGAACAGCCATCGCCCCCGCTCCGACAGCGAAAAGATGAGATGGCGGCTGCGAAAGTGGCGAGGGGCCACATGCGCGGTCGGCGTGACGTGCTCCGGCTGGGAGCCGGGCTTGGTGGTGTGCTGGCGACGTCAGCTCTGTGGGACGGGTTGATGGAGACACCCGCGCTCGGGTCCGAGGGGGCTCCACGGGTGCAGCCAGAGATACTGGACAACGGCAAATATCCGATCGGGTTGTGGGTGGCCCCTCCGCCGGAGGAGACGACGAACGCGCGCTACGCGGAGATCGCCGACGCCGGCTTCACGTTCGTGATCGGGATCGACGGATGCGGGGGATTCTGCCAGCCCGGTGAGACAACGACAGTTGACAATGCCCCGATGCTGAACGCCGCCGCGGCGAACGGCCTCCAGGCGCTGGTGTTCGACCGACGGATCGGCCATATCCAGAACTCTCCGCCAGAGCAATGGCGTGACATCATCTCAACGACGTTACGCGAGTACGACCAATTCCCGGCGTTCGCGGGCTTCGACATCCGCGACGAGCCCCACGCCAGTCTCTTCCGTCAGATCGGTGCCGTCAACGACGTGCTGCGTGAGTTCGATCCGAGCGTGTTGGGTTATGTGAACCTCTTCCCGACCTACGCCAACTCCGACCAGCTCGGTACGCCGACCTACGAGGAGCACCTGGACCGGTACGTCACGGAGGCGCATCCCGACTTCATTTCGTTCGATCACTATCCGCTTCTGGGACCAAGTCCGGCCATTCGCGGAGACTACTTCCACAACTGGGTGCTCGTCCGCCGCCAGGCCCTTCAGTCCGGCCTACCGACGTGGGTTTTCATTCTCGCGTGCAGTCACTACGGTTACCGCCTGCCTACCGAGGCGGAGCTGTTGTGGCAGATCAATGTGAGCCTGGCCTACGGCTGTAAGGGAATCCAGTACTTCACCTACTGGACTCCGCCCCTAGACGGCTTCTACGAAGCGTTGGTGACCGTCGACGGTCGCCTCACCCCGCTGTACTACGCGGCCCAGCGCGTCAACAACGATCACCTACAGCCGGTCGGCAGGCAGCTGTTGCCATTGACCTCGGAGTCTGTCACACACTTCGGTGAAGCGGAGCCACCGATGAGTGTGGAGGTATTCCACGGCGACGACTGGGTCACCTCAGCATCTGGAGGCGCGGTCATCCTTGGCCGCTTCCGCGATCCGCTACGGCCGCTCCAGCGATGGCTCCTCGTCGTGAACCGTGCCTTCGACGCCGCCGCGACGACGACGCTGACACTCGATCGACGAGTCGACGCCGTATTCGAGTTCAATCCCTCGCTCGATCTCTTCACACCTGTCCACGTAGACAATCCTGCCGAAGCAGGAGAACTCTCAGTACACATCGCAGCCGGTGCCAGCAGGCTCTACCGGCTCCATGACGACCAAGGAGCCGTGCGTTAGCGCCGTCGACGACAACAGCAATTGTGGGCGACGCCGAGGGACTCGTCACTTTCGTTGGGTACAGCATCCATGGCCAGGAACTCAACAGGAGGGATCGCGCGTGTCGGACGACCTCATGGAGAACGACATCGTCGAGCCGGGGACGCTGCCCCGGCGAAAAGTCCTGCAGGCCGGTGCAGTTCTCACGGCCGGAGCGACGGGCTTTGTCCCTCGCCACGCGCACGCGACTGGTGCGGCACCCGCGATACGGCTCGCTCGCGAGGGACGGACGACGTATCGGATCTACCTCGGCGCCGGCGAGGACGCCGTCGTTCGCCATGCCGCGCACGAACTCGCGACATACCTGAAGTCGATCACCTCGGCGACGTTTTCGGTCATCGTGGCCGACCGGCCGCCGTCGTATCGTGATCTGCTCGTGGTCGGCCGGCACAACCCGATCGCGGGGAACGCCGACGTCGACTACGACGCGCTGTCCGACGATGGATTCGCGCTCCGAGTCGTCGGCCAGAGCGTGGTCATCGCCGGCGGTCACTCCCGGGGAACTCTATACGGCGCCTACTGGGTGCTGGACCGTCTGCTCGGTGTCCGTTGGTTCGCCCCGGACTTCACGACGGTGCCCCGCACACCGGACCTCTCCGTCCCGCGGAGCCGCCTGGACGCAGACCGTGTGCCGCGGTTCCGCTTCCGCACCGTGCTGGCGGGCGACGCGAACGACGCTGCGTACAGGCAGCACAACATGCTCAACGGGCTGCGGGACCAGTACTGGACGGTGCCGCGATCCGCCGGTATCGACACCTGGTCGACCTACTGGCCAGAGGAGGTCGAGTACCCGTTTCACGAGGTGGTGACCGATCCGTCGCACTGGTATGGCGGGCAGATCACCTGCATGGATCCCGACACCCGCGAGGCGGCGACCACCGCCCTCGTGGACATCATCAAGGGCCGGATCGCCGCCGGGCAGGACACCTCCACGTCGTTCTACCAGAACGATCAGGGCTGGACTCCCGATCCCGAGAGCCAGGCGTTCGCGGACGCGCACGGCGGCGCCCTGTCCGCGCCGGTCATCGACATGGTCAACGAAGTGGTCGTCCGAGTGCAGGAACAGATCCCGGACGCCCGGCTGTCGACCCAGGGCTACTGGTGGAGCTTCACCCCTCCGACGGGTCTGCGCGTGAACGACAACGTGGTCATGACGATCGCCCCGATTCACGCCGACTTCAGTCAGTCGCTGTTCAGCGAGACGAACCGCGAGATCGGTCACAGCATCCAGCGGTGGGGCGAGATCTCCCGCCACATCGTGCTGTGGAACTACCTATGCACCTTCAGGGCGTACACTCAGCCTTTCCCCGACTGGTGGGCAATGGGCGAAAGCATTCGGTCGCTGGCCGAGGTGCCGAGTGTGCAGGGCTATTTCGGTCAGAGCGCTTGGAACGCCTCCGGTGCGGAGTTCACCCAGCTGCGGGTGTGGGTGATCAGCCGGCTGCTCTGGGACCCGTCACTCGATCCCGACGCCCTGATCCGGGAGTTCCTCGCCGGGTACTACGGTGCCGCGGCGGGACCGATATACACCTACATGCAGCTCATGCGGGATGCAGTTGCGGAGACGTCCACCATGCTCGGCGCCGTCACCCCGGACGACGCCCCCTACCTCAACATCCGCACCCTGGCACGAGCGGACGAGCTGTTCGGCCAGGCTGAGTTCGCTGTCCGGGACGACGCCACCCTGCTGCGCCACGTTCAGGCGATCCGGCTCGGTGTCGACCTCCTGCTCCTGTCGCGCAGCGGCTACTTTCGGCTCGCTGCGGAAAGGGACGGCATTGAATGGAACCCGGACGCCGAGGCCCGGACACGCCGGTTCGAGGCCGAACTCCTAGCCGCGGGGCTGACCCAGCTCGACGAGGGAGGCGGCGACCCGCAACAGCTGGTGCCGGTGTTCCGTGCTGTCGCGGCGGCCGCAGGCAGCCCGTCCGTGCCGCCAGACGCGGTCGAAGGGCTTCCGGACTCCGACTGGGTCGATTACCAAGAGGATGTCTTCGTGCTCTATGCCCCGGCGGTGACCGTCGCGGAGGACGGCGACGCATCGAACGGGTACACCATCCAGATGCCCGGCGACCGCGTGGACTGGGCGGTCCAGGTGCCGCTCGACATCCTGCCGGCCGACGGACGGTGGAGGCTCTATCTCGCGGTGCGGGCGGACACTGGGGATGCCGACCCTGCCGCCACTGCGCTCACCCTCGGGGTCTGGCCCCACGAGTCGACGAGCGTACCGGTCGGCGACGTGGCCGACGGCGAGTACCACGAGATCGCCTTCCCCGGCACATACCAGGCGGCCCCGGACTCCACCACATACGCGTATGTCGCGCCGCCGGGGAACCGTGCGGTTAACCACGTGTGCGTCGATCGAATCTACGCGATCAGGGTGTGATCACCTCGACGCGTCGCAACCGACCTTCAAACCCCGAACGTCGCTAGACCGAACTTATGAACCGTACTGGGTCTCGTGGAGGCTCTGGTCATTTGCGGCTCTCCTGCCCCTTGTGTGGGTGGGGTGATGGTGGCGTGATGGTGCACGCCGTTTCTCCGTTTGGTTTCTGGCTGTCCAAGGCTGGAATCCGCAGAACGGAGAAACGGCGTGCGTAGCGCTAGGGTATGGGCTCGGCTGCTTGGGGTCGATAAGACGGTGATCGAGCATGTCGAGTTTGACGAGGATGATGGGGTGATCGTGGCTGCGGTCCGTGGTGCGGCCGGCGACCGACAGCCAGCGCTCGCGTTCACCCACTGGGGCGGCGACGACGATCGAGGCGCGTGGGTCGCGGCGTAGGCGCCGCACTTTGAGCGAGTCCGGGGCCGTGAACAGTTGGATCGTGCCCTCGGCAGTGGCCTCGAACCACACCGGGGCTGTGGCGGGAGCGGCCCCGCGGCTACGTACAGGAACCCGTACAAGGGGCGTCGGAGGAACTCGAGGTCCTGGGTGGTCAGCGAACTGGCGTCGGTGCTCGTCACAAACCTTCCGATAAGCGAGGAGAATTTCCAAGGTCATTGAACAAGGCGTCGTCTCGATCGAAAACGGGTGGTCAAGCACCTCAGACCGCCGGGGCTCGCGCGCGCGTGTCCGCTGATGGTTCGGCGGATTCTGGCGGTGGTCGCAACACGGCTGCTTGTTGCGGTGAGGGTAGCGGACGGTAGGTATCTGGGGGGTGTGCCGGCAGGGGGGTTGACGGTTTGGCAAGGAGGAGGCCGTGGCCGCCCGATCGGGGAGGATGAGGGGAAGGTCTCGCCGTCAAGGCGCCTTGCGGCGTCGCTGGCGCGATGGGCTGCGCCCCACCCTTGACTGCAAGCCCTTGCCCCTTTCGATCGGCTGGCTATCGGGCGGCCACTCCCGGTGCACCATCCCACCGTTATGTCTGTAGCAGCGGGCCGATGAGTTCGTCGGGCTTGGCGCAGTCCTGTCTTTTGCGGGGCCGGTCGTTCAGTTCGGCGGCGACCCAGTCCAGGTCGGCCTGGCTGTGCACGGAAAGGTCAGTTCCCTTGGGAAAATACTTGCGTAGCAGGCCGTTGGTGTTCTCGTTGGTGCCCCGCTGCCACGGCTTGGCTGTCGATCCCGACGACGTAGTCGCTCCAGCCGATGTGGCCGGCCTTGTGGACGCTGTGAACGCTTGCCCTGACCGGACCGGCGATGGCCGCGCCCGGCGTGGCTGGCGGGCTTGCGGCCCACCTCTCGTAGGGGGTTTGCCCGGCCAGTGCCTTGTGGGGTCGCGCCCGGTTGTAGTGCCCGCGCCATCGGTCGAGCTGTTCCTGCAGCTCGTTGATCGTGCGTGCTGGGGGTTGAAGCCGCAGCCACCCGCTTTCGTCGTCTGATGCGAGCGTTCGAGCTTGCCGCAGGTCTGTGGGTGCCCGGGCCGTGAGCAGATCTGTTTGATGCCCAGGGACCGCAGCATCCTCTCGAAGTCGGCGGCGCCGTGCTTGGCCAGTCGGCCGGTGAAGCAACTGCCGTTGTCGTTCATGACGTGCGCCGGCATTCCCCACTCCAGCACGGCTGTGGTGAACGCTTCCCAGGCAACTCTTGCTGTCGGACCGGTGTCGACGCGGGCCGCGACGAGCGCACGAGAGTGGTCGTCGAGGACATCCATGATCCAGACCGTCTGGCCGTCCGAAAGTGCCCAGCTAGTGGCGTCGATCTGCCACGCGTCGTTCGGTCGGGGCCACTCGAACCGCTGCCAGGCAACCTTCGGGCGCTTGTGCGGCTGCGGGGTAACCATGCCCCGCCGCACTAACACTCGGTGAATCGTTGCGACCGAGGGAACAGCCTGTCCGCGACGCCCCAACTGGTAGGCGATGCTCTGCGCCCCACAGTCGACCCGCAGTTCCTTGCGGAGCCGGACGATCGCCTCATCAGTCTCGGCCGAGACCTGCCGTGGCGATGAGTGCGGCCGCCGCGACCGCTTCACCAGCCCGGCAGGCCCTTCGACTCGAACCGGCGTCGATACTTGTAGAGGGTCTGGCGGGAGATATCGAGCTCCCGGCACAACGCAGTCACGTTCAGCGGCACCCCGCTAGAGAAGACCGCGAGCAGCTTCGCTTCCATCGATACACCCGTCTGCGCCATGGCCAAAGGGATACAACCTGGCGACTGTCGGTGTCAGCGATGTCCCGCGACAAGACTGTCAGCGATCAGTAGAAACACAACAACAAGCCGTGGCAGCGCGGCACGAACGAGAACACCAACGGCCCGCTACGCCAGTACTTTCCCAAGGGGACTGACCTTTCCGTGCACAGCCAGGCGGACCTGGACTGGGTCGCGGTCGAACTGAACGACCGGCCCCGTAAGAGGCACGACTACGCCAAGCCCGACGAACTGATCGGCCCGCTGCTGCAGGCATAACGGGGGATGGTGCGCCACACGGGAGTGGCCGCCCGATAGCCAGCCGATCATAGGGGGCCCGAATCGAGGTTCGTCGTGAACCGAAGGCGAAGGCACCGATGGTTCGATAGACGGCTCAGGGACGAGGGTCTCAAGCGGCGCTGCCGGTTCCGCAGGTGCAGCCAGGGTCGGGCGTAGTGGTGCACGCCAGGGTTAGGGCGTCTTCGCAGCTTGATCGTTCCGTCGGCGGTCGTGGATCGCTCGCTCGTCGTGGGTCGCTCGCTCGTCGTGGGTCGCTCGCTCGTCGTGGGCCCGTTTTACTACTGCGCGGCCGCATGCCCGAGGGGGACGGCGGCCGCTACGGCGCTGACCACCGTCGCGAGGACGAGAGCAGCTACCGTACCCAGATCGACTCGGGACGTAGCCGCCGGCGGCGGGTCCTTTCCTGCGGAGCCGTTGGAGTCATGCGCGTTGCCGCTCTCGGCTTGGGTGGTGGTTCGGAGAGGGCCAGCGTGCAGCCGGGTCGCGCATTTCGGCCACTAGTACGCAGGTCGCGCCGATCAGGATGCCCAACCAGCGCAGGTGCGCTGGGGTCCATTCTGCCCCGGCGCCGACCAGCATGGGCGCCTGTGGGATCGACGTAGCTAGCAACAGCGACGCCAGGAACGCGGGAGTGGTAATGATGCCGGGGTGCTCGAATCCGTGGCGACGGCCCCAAGCGGCCACGGCCCAGATGACGGTGAGTGCGGCGGCGAGCTCGACCGTGAGGCCAAGGACGAGCGCCCACCGATCGCCGGCTGGTGCCGAGGGGAGGAACCAGGCGAGCAAGGCCGTCCACACGGGGCCGACGACGGCTGCGGCACAGGCGATGCGCAGCCAGAGGCGGCGGGCCAGACTGTACGGACTGGCCTGCAGGGTGACCGCCGCGCCATCGTCGAGCACGTACCCGCACCCCAACGCCAGCAACAGGCCCAGCACGCGCAGGTCTCCGATGACGTCGTGCGTGTCACCGCCGCCGGCCGCGAGGAACGCCGCCATGGTGGCGACGCCGATCGCGAACGGTGCCAGGCGCAGGCTGCGTACCAGTTGGCCGCTGAGGACGAGCTCCCACGCAACCGACCGTGTCATGGCAGCTGGAGCCAGCCGATGACGAGAGTGGCGGCCAGGATCGGTCCACCGAGGATCGCCAGCCGCGGCCACTGGGTGCGATCGCGGTAGACGGCGGCGATGGTGGCGCAGGTGCAGAGCCCGGCCAGGTACGCGACATGCAGCCAGGGCTCGCCCGGCACCGGCGGCGGCTGGCCCTCGACGGCCCACCCCGTCGACCACCACATCCACCAGGTGCCGGTGTCGAACCGCCCGAACAGGACGAGACCGCCCAAGGTCGCGGCGATGAACACGATCACTACGCCGCCCGCGAAGGGCAGCCAGCGGGCGGCGAGGACGCCGAGCAGTCCGGCGCCGGGGAGGATGAACGGAAGCTGGGCGAGCTCGCCGGCGGTCTGCAGCTCCTCGGCCGGAATGTTGTTGAGGCTGTCGATGAGGGCCATGGCACCCGCCCCGATCGCGCCGGCTCCGGCCAGTGGGAGCGAGACGCCCAGACTCATCGCCCAGGCCCGACGCGTTTCCGTGGTCGGCGTGACTTTCAGCATCTCCTCGGCCCGGCCGCGGCGGGCACCGCTGGCGACCAGGTTCGCCGCGAAGAGAACGAAGATAGGCCCGAAGAACGCGACGGCGACGAAGATGGTGTCGTACCAGTAGCCGGCGTTCCGGCCGCCGCTGGCCGAGTCGAGAGCACTGGTCACGATGACGACGACGGGTACCAGCCACAGCACGGGATGCCGGGCGAGGCGGCTCGCCTCCCCGCCGATCAAAGGCGCCAAGCTGCCGGAGACAGGCGTACGCGGGGTGGCAGTGTCCACAGCGGTCATGAGTGGCTGACCTCCAACCCGGGTTCGCCCATGAGCAGGAGGTACGCGTCCTCCAGCGTGGGTGGAACCAGATCGGCGCCCTCGGGTGGGTCGCCGACGTTGCGGTAGGTGCCGTCACCGGTGCGCCATGCCGCGAGCGCGGCAGGCGACCGTTCCGTGCCCGTCCACACGCGACCCGCGGCGTGCGCGGTCAGCTCGGTGGGACTACCGGTGAATCGAGTTCGGCCCCGGTGGATCACGGCGATCCTGGTGCACAGGGCGGTGATGTCCTCGGTCTGATGACTGGACATGACGACCGTGCGCCCCTCGCCGGCATGAGAGATCATCTCCCGGAACCGCAGCCGCTGCTCGGGATCGAGGCCGACCGTCGGCTCGTCGAGGACGAGCAGGTCGGGATCTCCCAGCATGGCCTGGGCCAACCCGACCCGCCGGCGCATTCCGCCGGAAAGGGCTCGGATCCGCTTCGCGCTGACGGACGCCAGCCCAGTCAGCTCGATGACCCGGCGAACTTCGTCATGGCGGGCCCGCCGGCCGGTCATCTCCTTCAGGATCGCCACGTAGTCGATGAACTCGAAGACCGTGAACCCCCGATGGAAACCAGCATCCTGGGGGAGGTAGCCCAGGCGTTCGCGGATCCGCTTACGGTCGTCGGGGCGCGACGGGTCGCGGCCCAGCAGGGTCACCGTGCCCCGATCCGCCGCCAGAACGGTGGCGATCATCCGGAGCAGAGTTGTCTTCCCCGCCCCGTTCGGTCCGAGCAGTCCGGTCACCCCTGGCCCGGCTTCGAGGTCGACGCTGTCCAGCGCCTTCGTACGACCGAAGGTCTTGGTCGCGCCATGCACGCGCACTGTGGTCATGCGTTTCTCCCCAGCCTGATCATGACGGTGTTACGGGTGACGGCGAGCCAGGTGGCGCCGACGATGGCCCCGGCGAGCCAGCAGACCTGGGCGCCGCTGCCGAAGGCAAGGTCGAGGTGACCGGCGACGGCGATCGGGCCGGTCACCAGCACCCACGTCGTGGCCACGACGCCGACCGCGATGACGGGCGTCATGCGGGCGGTCAGTGCCAGCGCGGCGCAGGTGAGCCCGGCGGTAGGCAGGAGCCAGCCAGCGGCCAGCCAGTTCGAGCCGGGTAGCGCTAGCCCAGCCGCGGCCACGATCGGCACAGTGACCGCCAAGACCGCGGCCGTGCGGATCAGTAGCAATCGCAGCCCGGAGTACGGCGCGGCGAGCCCGATCTCCCGGGTCGGATCGAGGCCGCCCGCGAAGGCGACCGCGACACCCGCCAGAGGCCCGAGTGGGGCGACCACGAGAAACACCAGTAGGAAGCGCTCGTCGACCTGAGCCGCCCAAGCCGCGAGCGCGAGCACAGCCGCGACCGCCAGCAACCACGGCCCCCGCAGAGTCGGCGTCGCGGCTACGAGACGCGCCGTCGCCTCGCCGACGCCGAGCCGGTCCAGCATCCGTTCGAGCGTGCTCCGCCGGGGCGCGTCGACTCGGTCGACCACCTTGTGCCAGATCATGTCTGCCCGCCGGGCATCCACATGGGACGAGATCACACCCCGGCAGGCCGCGCACTTCATCAGATGCGCCTCGGCGGACGCGGCCAGGTCCGGCGAGGCAGCTCCCTGCGCGTACCGGCGGATCGCCTCCGGATCCAGGTGCCAAACGGTCATCCCAACCTCCCGGTCATGCCAGCCGCTCCCGCAACAGAGCGCGGGCGCGCATCATCCGTGTCTTGACCGTGCCGGGCGGGATACCCAGCAACTTGGCGGCCTCCCGCGTCGTCAGTCCATCCAGGACGGTCGCCTGCACAACGGCCCGTAGTTCCGGCGACAGGCTCGCCAGTGCCGCCCCCACGTCGCCGTACTGGACGGCGAGCAGCACGTGCTCCTCGGCTGATGTCTCGACGCCGGCGAACTCCGTCAGCTCACCGGCCGGCGGCCGGTTACGCCGCAGCGCGTCGACCAGACGGCGGATGCCGATTCCCCAGATCCACGCGGCCACCTCGCCCCGGCGATCCCACCGCCCAGCCGACCTCCAGACCGCCACGAACGTGTCCTGCACGACCTCATCGACGAGCTCCGGCGACGAACACCGCCGCCCGAGGCGCAGCAGTAGCCACGGCAGGTGCCGCCGATACAGCTCGGCGAACGCCTCACCGTCGCCGTCGGTGATCGCCGCGAGGAGCTGGGAATCCTCCCGCGGATCCGGAGGTCGCGTCAGCATGCCTGACCTCCCGGTACCCCTACCTCGACGAGATACAGGGTCACCTGCTGGGCGACGCACGGCGAGCGTTCGAGGGCCGTGTGGCCTCCCCCCGAAACGGTGAGCAGGTTCGCGCGCGGGCCGAGTGCCCGTGCGAGCGCGACACCGCCGTAGTAGGACGTGGCCGGGTCGGCCTCGGTGGCGATCACGAGCACCGGTGACGCCGTGATGGTCTCGGGGATGGGAAGGACCGGGTGCGGCGTGCCGACGCCCTGCTGGCCCGCCTCGATGTCGTTACCTTCGACCCCTGTGGCACCGAGCGGTCCGCTCCGATCCGATTCGGGCCCCTGCCGGCTGACCAGGCCACCGCGGCTAGCCACGAAGCCCACACCCCATGTAGCCCAGACCGACAGGCCTGCGCCCGCTGGATTGAGGACGAGTGAACCGATCCGGTCGTGCTGGTCCGCCGGCCGAACACGGATCATGGCCACGTCGAGAAAGCCGCGCCCCGGGTCGGCGTCATCGACCTGCACCGTGAGCGTGACGCACCGTACCTCCAGACGACCCCGACGGGGCCCGGGCAGCGGAACCGAATCCCACATCGCCCTCTCTCTCGGCACACGCGTGGGACGCCGACAGCGGGCCGTGGTCCGCGGTCGACGACCAAGAACAGGCACCCACCGTGACCACCATGCTGGCTACGAGCCATCGTGCCACCCACGAGGCCCCAACGATCGAGGTAGCTCCCATCCACGCCTTCTTCGTCGCACCGAGCGGGGCGAACGGTTCACGGGAGTCGGTTCAAATCGCCACGACTACTCGACTCGCTGAGCGCGGATCTCTAATCGGTGAGGACATGTCATGATATGTCCCCCATGAGGCAGGGGCGAGGAGCGAGTCCGCATGCCGTATCCGGTACTGGATTGTCTCCACCCGCGGGAAGGCGCCCCTGACGGCGAGACCTTCCCCTCATCCTCCCCGATCGGGCGGCCACGGCCTTCTCCTTGACGCCCAAGCCTTTCTGACAGCGCACGCCCCAGATAGGTACGCGTGTCACCCACCAACCGGCGACCCAGCCCTTCCGTTCGCTACCCTCACCGCAACAAGCAGCCGTGTTGCGACCACCGCCAGAATCCGCCGATCCCCAAACGAACACGGGCTCGACGAGGGCTAGTGACCCGCTGCTGGTCGGCACCCATCTAGACCAGTCTGGCGTCGATGTTGAGCCGACGCCGGGCCTGGCGGACAGTGTCTCGGCCCAGGCTGTGCCGGGCCGCCACACCGGCTCGAGGTTGAACGCCGTGCGGTAATTCGGTTGGCGGTCTGGACCGGAAGGGGCAGGATCGGCCGACGTGACTAGCAGTGCGCTCTGGGACGAGGAGACCGCGCGGCGATACGACGACCTGTCCGACGAGATGTTCTCGCCTGAGGTGCTCGGGCCGACCGTGGACTTCCTGGCCGACCTCGCCGGCGACGGCAGGGCGCTGGAGTTCGCGATCGGAACCGGCCGGGTCGGCGTGCCTCTGCGGAAGCGGGGGGTGCCCGTGGTCGGCATCGAGCTGTCGCAGCCGATGGTCGACCAGCTTCGGACCAAGGTCGACGTGGAGACGTTGCCTGTGACGGTCGGCGACATGGCGACGACGCACGTGCCCGGCGAGTTCGCGTTGGTCTATCTGGTCTTCAACACGATCTCCAACCTGCTCACCCAGGACGAGCAGGTGGAGTGCTTCTGCAACGCCGCTCGACATCTGGCCCCCGGTGGCCGGTTCCTGATCGAGCTCTGGGTGCCGCCGCTGCGTCGCCTGCCACCCGGCCAGCTCGCGGCGCCGTTCGACGTCAGCGAGCATCACCTCGGGTTCGACGCCCATGACCTGGTGCACCAGATGTGCACCTCCCACCACTTCACCAAGGAGCCCGACGGCACCTGGCGCCGCGGCGCGGGGCGATTCCGATACGCCTGGCCGGCCGAGCTGGACCTGATGGCCCGAATCGCCGGCCTCGAGCTCGAGCGTCGCGTCGCCGACTGGGACAGCCACCCGTTCACCGATGAGAGCCCCAAGCACGTCTCCGTATGGCGCAAGCCCGCCTGAGCTGAGGACGCGCCATCACCGATCGACGTCCGTCCGCCAGGGGATCCACAAACGGACAGTCGCCGGTGATCACTTACGGATCAGAGATCCACTGGTGCACATGCTCGCCCGTTAGTGCTTCGGCGGTCCGTTGCGGACGAGGTCGACAGTCTCGACGTGACCAGCGCGAGCGGCCTGCTCGGAGGCGTAGACCCGGGCGTGATTGTTCACCCAGTCCTCGGGTCCGTACTTCACCTCTTCAAAGGGTGCTGTGTGCCACAGGACCGGCGGCCCGTCGGGGTCGTCGCGGTGGGTGGTGTCGATGGCGAGGAAGATCGTGGAGATCCGTACCTTTCCGCCAGTGGCGGCGATGACATCGTCGAGGGCTACCTGTCGCCGTGGGTCGAGTAGCACTTCTTCCAGTCGGTCGACCTCATCGATGGTGAGCGGGTTCAGGTCGAAGTCATAGCCGATGATGAGCCGACCGTCCGGCATTCGCCGGGTCACCTCCGGCTGTCGAATCCAGGAAAGGTGGGGCGGGTGGAGGCCGTCGATTTCCTGATAGTCGCGCCGCTCCCAGTCGAAGTAATGCCCGCTGAGCCGGCCGTGTAGTTGGTCGTACTTGTCGGTGAACCACTCCCTTTGGTAGTCGGGGTGATCGGCGTACACGGTGGCCAGGGCACGCAGCACGATAACCACGGCAGGCTGGCCCAGCCCTACCACCTCGGCTACCTCCACCACCCGACGTTTCGCGTCGACCTCACGCAGCGCACGCAGCTCCCCCACCCGGGGTCCTGCCCGCGCCCGGGCTTCGGCGTCATCCAGCCGGGCGCGAAGGAACACCGCCAGACCGCCCAACTCGGCCTCCTGGTCCAGCCGAGCCTGATGTCTCAACTCCGCCAGCTGTTCCTCGCCCCGCTTGCCGCGCCCACCAGCCATGTCAGGCCACCTCAGCCTCGATATAGCGCGAGTACACCACGCCGGAAGTCCTAGTGCTTCGGAAGCTGTACCGCCTGCACTCGCTCCAGGCAGGGAGTGTCCGCTTGGGATCCCTATCCGTACGCGGGAGGTTCGGCTTGTGAGACCCCACTTTCTGAGGCCCCGCCCTGCTGACTTGCTCGAGGAGATAGTCAGGCCGGTGCCTGCCAGGCGATCAGGTGGCGTCCCAGGATCTGGCGGGAGACGCGAGCGCCGGGCAGGACCTCGTGGACGCTTTGGCGCAATTGACGGAACGTTTCGGGGGGCGGCCATGCCACCGGAGCGCTATGAGCCCAGTTGCCTCGTACGCGGATAGTTGCCCCGCGTGCCACCCACGACGCGACCGCCCATGGCCAGTCCCGCCGTTCCATCTGTACGAAGCCCACTACCGCCAGCGTTCCGCCTGGACGTACCAGCTCGCTCATGCGAGCGAGGGCATCCTTGCTGTTCGGAAAGTGGTGCAGCGTCGCGTTGGAAACGACGGCATCGAACGACTCCCGTGCGAAGGGATACGTCATCATGTCGCCGTGGCACCAGGTCACTTTGGCCTCTGGAAACCGCGCTTGGGCTCGCTCCAGCACCGGGGCGTCCACGTCGATCGCGACGACGCGGGGGACACGCCTTGCCAGCCTGGCGGCGAGGAAACCATCCCCGCATCCCACGTCGAGCACCGACGTCGCGGAGGTGGGCACGTACGCATCCAACCTCGCGTCATAGTGGATGTTCACATTCCACGGATCAGCAGACATGCCGCCAAGGTTGCCGCTGTGAACAAGGTCCAGGCCAGTTGCCGCCCTCCCTGTCCCGGATCTGCGGACTGGTGCAGCCACGAACAGCCCACTCACAGACCCTGGGCGGCATTGACCCAGACCGTGGGCACTGAACCGCTGCCGGGTAGTGCCCAGCTTCTCCTTGCCTTCCGTCCGCTACCCTCACCGCAACAAGCAGCAGTGTTGCGACCACCGCCAGAATCCGCCGAACCATCAGCGGACACTTTCCGCGGTCGTTCCCGATCCAAGTGGCGTCCAGCAAAGTGGTGTACGGCAGGCGCTCGGTGATGGGCGTGTCGTAGACGTGTAGGGCGGTCATCGCGTGATCCTTTGGAAGACCTTCCACAGTGCTTCTGAAGGAGTTCTCGCGATGA
>NZ_JBEFTX010000034.1:0-18706 GCF_040195635.1 Actinopolymorpha sp. B11F2
GCGGCAGCGGGCCCGCCGCCCTTCCCCGAAGGATCAGTCGAGAGAAATGAACAACCCGTGAGCGATGCGGCCGCGAGGGCGCCCCCGCCCCAGAGCAACAGGTCTCGTCGCGTCACGCGCACGTGGTCGTCATGCAATATGGTCACTTGTCGACCCTTTCCGTCAGGGGCAAGTCTGGCTAGTGGTTGGCATGGTCGATGCATCCCACTTGGCATTCGGCGAAGTCCACGCGGAAAGTAGCTTGCGCTGCCGCGGCAGGGGCGGCCGGGAGAACGTAGCCGGCAGGGGCTGCGCTCGCCGCCACCAGGGCGGTCAAAGATCTTCGGGCATTCATGACGCTCGCCTCGATTTCGGAGGAGTGCTTGGGATGGCATGAATCAACGGAAGGTTCAGCTCGGCGGCTCCCCGCGCGGAAAGTGATGGGTCACTTTCTTGGCGTCGAACGATAGTGACCGATCATTTTCCTGTCAACCGTTCATAGACTTGGATTGGGTAGCCTCGTCTTCGTGCTGGGCGCTACGTCTTTCAAGGGCTCCCCGAGTGGGGCTTGTCCTGATCCGGCTATCTCTGTGACCTATGACGTGGATCGTTGGGAGTGCGGTGCCGGGCCGACCGACTCACGGATGATGATGCGGTTGATGGGACCATGAGTGGTTTCTGGCGGTTCATCGTGACGGACCGCGGCGATGAGCTTCTGGATCGCTTCGCGGCCGAGGGCTTCGCGGTCCACGGCGACGGTCGATAGCGACGGGGTGGAATAGCGGCCCATGTCGAAGTCGTCCCAGCCGAAGACGCTGATGTCGTCGGGAACGCGCCAGCCTCGCTCGAGCGCCGCGCGGATGGCACCCATCGCGGCATAGTCGTTGGCTGCCAAGACAGCGGTGACCCCGGATGCGGCGGGTAGCTCTTGGATTGCGTCGTAGCCGGACCGGCCTGTCCAGTCGCCATCCGCAACACCGTGCGATCTGAGCCCGAGTTCCTTGACGGTGGTTTCGTAGACAAGCTTTCGGCTGCGGGCTGACGCGTACGTCTGCGGACCGGCGATGTGGAAGAAGACCTGGTGGCCGAGCGATACCAGGTGTTTCATGATGTCCCGGACCACTGAGGCGTCGGCGAGTTCGCCCTGGCAGTGCATTTGTTCGTCGTAGTCCGCAGTGGTCACGATGGGAATGGGGGATCGTGCTGGGTCCAGGGGGAGTGGGCTGAGCGAGAGGATGCCCTCGAAGCCGCCGCTGGTGGCGAGTTCAAGCACCCTGTCGGCTCGGATGCGGGCGTCACCGACGATGGTCACGACCTCCAAGCGATACCCCTCGGCCTGGGCGAGGGCCGACAGCGTACCGAGCAGGTTGGAGTGCGTCAGGTTGGGCGTGGATGGCAGGATCGCAGCGAGCCGGCCGGTGCGTTTCGCGCGCATCGAGCGGGCCACGAGGTTCGGCCGATAGTTCAGCTCGGAGACGACAGCTTCGATCTTCTGCCGCGTGGCGGGTTTGAGACCTTCGATCCGGGTGAAATACCGGGACACCGTTTGATGGGACACGCCAGCCCGACGCGCCACCTCGTGGATCGTGATGCGTTGGTCGCCGACGTCGGCCATCGAGTCCTCCTGCGAGTAGTCGCTAGTCAATCTAACTGACGAACCATTGACGGGAAAAGTGATCGGTCACTAGCGTTCGGCGCCAGGAGAAGTGATCAATCACCTCCGAATCTCGGCATGAGGTCAACACCATCGATGAGTGGGGCCGTCAGAATGTGCGGTGGTGGGTCGGCATCGACATCGGCGATCGTCACGTTCTGCTCTCGTCTGATGGGAACCCGAAGGTCATCGATCTGTTCGGCGTCGGCTGGGGCATTCTCGATGACTTGGTCAACGATCCGCAGGCGTTCGCCCGGCGGGTGCCGCCTGGTCAATGCCGGTACGTACTCGACATCCCTGACCTCCAGGACGACGGCCACCCGGCCGACTACCTCCGTCGCATCCGGGAAGCCCTGACCCGGGTCGAGTCTGCGCCGTGAGGGCTCCGGGTCCGCCATCCTGAGAGCGGCACGCTGCGCCCCGGCCGGTCAGGCGCGGGCTACGCTGGCGCCACCATGGCTGCCCGGCCGGCGATCCCGTTGGCGCGACACCTCTTGCGGGTGCGTGACCTGATCGACCGTGCCTACGCCGAGCAGCTCGACATCCCCGCACTGGCCCGCAGCGCGAACGTCTCGGAAACGTACTTCAGCCGCTCGTTCAAGGCGGCGTTTGGCGAGACGCCCCATCAGTACGTCATGAGTCGCCGGATGGAACGTGCCAAGGCTCTGCTGCGCGAGGGCGAGCTGTCGGTCACCGACATCTGCCTTTCGGTGGGGTTCACCAGCCTCGGTTCGTTCAGTACACAGTTCCGCCGTTTCGTGGGCGACAGTCCGACTGCCTACCGCGAGCGCGAGGGCCACGCCGACCTCGCACGACTGCCGGGATGTTACGTGAAGCGCTATACCCGCCCGCGCGCCTGACCGGGAAAGGGTGGTTTTCGAGAAGCGCCCGCCGGTTCGCCGCTCCTACGCTCCTCAGCAGTTCGAGATTCCCCACGAATGAAAGAGGAACTGGTATGGAGACGGTGAAATCCAGGGACGCCACGATCATCGCGTTCGACCAGCTGGGCGAGGGAACGCCGCTCATCCTGGTCGCGGGTGCGTCCTGCGACCGGGCGGTCGACGCCTCGCTCGCGCAGGCACTTGGCGAGCACTTCACGGTGCTCAACTACGACCGCCGGGGTCGCGGCGACAGCACCGACACACTTCCGTACGCGGTCGAGCGTGAGATCGAGGACCTCGACGTCCTCCTCGCCGCCGCGGGCGGCAGCGCCACGGTGGTGGGGCTCTCGTCCGGCGCCGCCCTGGCCGCGCTGGCGGCCGCGAGCGGGCTGCCGATCGGCCACCTGGTGATGTGGGAGCCACCGTTCGGCCTCGACGCTGACGGGCCGCGCCAGGCGAAGGAGTACGCAGACCAGCTGAACGCCTACCTCGCCGAAGGAAGGCGCGGCGAGGCGCTCGCGCACTTCATGCGCCGGGTGGGGCTACCGGAGGAGACGATCACCGGTATACGCCAGTCGCCGTACTGGTCCGTTGGTGAGGGCCTGGCCCCGACGCTCGCGTACGACGCAGCGGTGCTGGACGACGGCACGATCCCGACCGAGCGGTACGCGAGCATCCGCGTGCCGACGCTGGTCCTCGTCGGCGGCGCGAGCCCGCAGTGGATGCGGGAAGCCGCAGAAGCCGCCGCGGCGGCCATACCAGGTGGACGATGCGGCGTCCTGGAGGGTCAGGACCACAACGTCGCGGGCGAGGTGCTGGCTCCCGCGGTCCGCGAATTCGTGGCCGACTGATGTGTCAAGGTGTGGCTACGTCGTCGCTGGTGAGGAGAAGCTCGATGATCACGGGGTTCGCCCTGGTTTGCCTGAACGTTCTCGACCTCGATGAGGCGAAGGACTTCTACGTCAACACGCTCGGCTTCGACGTCGGCGTCGACATGGTGCGCGACGACTTCCGCTGGCTCACCGTGCACCCGTCAGGTCGGCCCGAGCTGCCCATGATGCTGGTGGTGCCCGGCGCACCCGTGGTCGACGAGGGGACCGCGAAACAGCTGCGTGACCTGATCGCGCGCGGCTACCTGGGCTTGGGAGCCCTTGCCACGCAGGACTGCTGGGCGACCTACCGCGAGCTCAAGGCGAAGGGCGTGGAGTTCACCGAGGAACCGGAGGAACGGTTCTACGGCATCGACGCGGCGTTTCGCGACCCGTTCGGCAACCACTGGCGGCTCACTCAGCCGAAGAACCTCGACGAGATCCGCGCGACGATCGAGCCACCGGCGGCGCCATGACGTCGTCGGCACTGGATTCGATGATCTTGCTCGCGGCCTGGCGTACTTTGGTCGACAGTTCGGCCGGTGCGATGACCACGGCGTCGCCGGCTTGGGCGAGCACTGCGGCGCACGCTTCATCGGCGTTTTCGAGATCCGCCTCGATGAGGGACCAGCCGTCGATGTCGGGCAGCACAGGTGCCGTTGGCCTGAATCGCCGTACAGCATGGTCTCGTACGCGCAAGACGATCGGGTAGGACGGCAACGTCGCCCGAAACCGCTGCTGGGCCTCGACCCAGTGCGTGGTCAGGTCGAAGTCGCTCGGCCTCGTGAACGCTTCGTCGGTCAGGGATGCTGACGTGATTCTGCTCAGCCGGTAGGTGCGCACCGCTGTGTTTGGCCGGGCCGCGACGAGGTACCACGTCCGGGTCTTGGCGACGAGGCCGAGTGGCGCGACGGTGAACGGTTCGGCCGGGTCTCGGTAGGTGATCGTGATCCGCCGTTCCTCCCAGATCGCCTGCCGGCACAGGTCCAGCCAGCGAGGTGCCTCGCGGCGGTCGTCCCAGCCGGCATGGTCGACCAGGAGTCGTTGGCGAGCGAACTCGGCGTCGCGCCGCGTCCCCTCGGGCAGGGCGGCGATGAGCTTGGTCATGGCTTGGTCGCTCGACGCGTCGATGCCGAGGTCGGCGAGCACGTGCGCGGTCGCGCCGACGAACACCGACATCACCTCAGATGGCGTGAGCCCGGTGAGCCGGGTCCGGTAGTCGGGGAGCAGGGCCCAGCCGCCGCCTCGGCCGCGCACCGAGTAGACCGGCACACCGGCGAGGCTGAGGGCATCAAGATCGCGCTGGACCGTTCGCGGCGAGACCTCCAGCTGCCGCGCGAGTTGGTCCACGGTCGACTGGCCGCGGGTCTGCAGGTGCAGCAGAAGCCGGAGGAGTCGTTCGGCGCGCATGGTTCGACTATGGCGGACAAACAAGCCACAGTGTGGCGTCTTTACTTCATACGGTCGTCCCATGAGCTTTGTCGAGGTGCCGCGGGTCACTCGCGCGCAGGCCGTGGCCTACCGACTTGGGGTGAATCATCTGGTTGATCGGCTCGCGGCGGGCTCGTACGAGGAGCGGCGGCGGTGTACGTCCTTCCCCGGAAGGACTTCGGCGTTTTCACGATCGGTCGGCTCCCGCTCGCCGGCGATGCCGTACGACGGATTGACGCGCTCGCGGACGCCGTGTGTCGGGCGCTGGACGGAGGCGAGCTTCGTGGCGGTGGGCTCCCCGGTCTACGGGCCGCGTGCGCGAGCGGCAGGATCGCCTTGCGGTGGACGACCAGCGCCTTGTGGGTGCGCGAAGTCCCAAGGCCGGATGTCGACCCCGACGAGGCACACAAGGAGCTCTGTCGGCGTCATGTGCACCGGTTCGCGCCGACCAGCCCAAGGACCTTCGCCTGGTGGGCGGGGCTACCCGACGCGGATGCTCGGCGGGTCTGGGACTCATTGTCCGGCGAACTGCTCGAAGTGGACTTCGACGGCACTCCCGCGTGGATCCTGCGGTCCGACGAAGCTCGCCTCCTGGATGCGCCCCCGCCTCGCGGCTCACGGTTGCTCGTAGCGCCGGATCTCCGGCTCTTTGGGCAGGACCGCGAGGGCCTCTTCATCGCCCCGGGCAAGCGGAGGTTGACGCCAGCTGCGGACTCGTTCCATCCCCACGGGATCCTCGTCGACGGCAGGGTCGTGGGTGCCTGGGGCCGAAAGGGTGGCCGGGTCGACGTCGTCCTGACCGAGCGGCTCACGCCGGGCCAGTACGACGCGCTGGCCGCGGAGGTTTCGGCGTTCCCCATCCACGGCGCACACCTGTCTGCGTCTCCGCACGATTCATCTCGGCCTTGACGTGGCTTCCCCCCTATTTCGCGACCCGAAGCGGAAAGGCACGATGCTGGCAGCTCGGCCTAGGGCCCCACCGGAGCAGCACACCCGGGCCATGCTGTCACTCGACCGCGGCGAGGGCGGCGGTTTGCAGGTCCGTGTGTACAGCGGGCGCCTGCGCGGTCTCGAACATCCGCTGGGTCAGCACGATCACGGCGAGGTCCCGCGCCGGGTGGACGAGGAAGGATGTGCCGAGCCCACCGTCCCAGCCGGTCGCGCCGGCCCATGGGCCGTCCAGCACCACCGAGGTCCCGAGCCCCCAGCCGCGCCCGCCGAGAAAGGCCCTACCGAACTCGCGCTGCTCGGCGGTCAGGTGGTCGCGGCTCATCTCGCGCACCTGGTCCGCGGTCAGCACCTGATCGCCGCCGCGCAGCAGCATCCGCGCGAACGCTAGCAGGTCGTCCACCGTCGACACGAGCCCGGCGGCCCCGTCGTGGAACGCTGGCGGCCGGCTCCACTGCCCGTCCGGCGGGTCCCAGACCGCCAATCCGTCCGCAGTCGGCTGGTACGCCGTTGCCAGCCGCTCGACATCCTGGGTGTAGAAGCCGGTGTCGCGCATACCGAGCGGTTCGAAGACCCGCGTGCGCAGGACCTCGTCGTACGACGTCCCCACGGCTCGGGCGCACAGAATGCCCAGCACGTGCGCGCCAGTGTTGTACAGCCACCGCTCGCCCGGCTGCGCCAGCAACGGCAGCTCGCCGAACCTCGCGATCCAGGTGTCAGGGTCGACGAAATCGTCCGGCTGCGGCGGGCCGATCGTGGCGAGCCGGGCCTGCGTTGCCGCCGCGACGACCGGCCACGGCTCAGGTGCCATGAACATCTCCAGGGCCATCCCGAACCCGAACGTGAACGTCAGCAATCCCCGAACCGTCACCGGAGCCTCGGCGGGAAGCGTGTCGTCGAGCGGGCCGTCCATCCGGCGCATGACCCGGCGGTTCGCAAGCTCCGGCAGCAGCCGCTCGACCGGCTCGTCCAGCTCGAGCAGGCCCTCGCCGACCAGAGCAAGCGTTGCGGTCGCCGTGACCGGCTTCGTCGTCGACGCGATCCGGAACAGTGACGTCCGCTCCACCGCCGTCCCGCCAACCGCGAGGGTGCCGAGCGCCTCCACGTGCACGTCGTCGCCGTGCGCCACCAGCGCGACCAGTCCCGGCGCCCTGTCCTCGCCCACGTGCGAGACAGCGACCTCGCCGAACCGCTCCAGCCCGTCTTTGTTGAGTCCCATGCCTACTCCAACCACCAGACCATGCCGACAACCTATGGACCTGTCGAGGGCCGCCAATTCATCGGCCCGCGCACGATGTCGCCGAAGAAGTTCTAGCCGGGCCTACGCTCGAGCGCCCCGACTCGACCGGAAGACGTGCCGCCAGGTGACGAGGGGACCGGAGGCCGTCGGGCCCCGGGCGTTGCCACTTGGTGAGCTTGTCTTTGACCTCAGTCGACGAGTTTGCCGGCGCAAGCGCCGTCGGCCCAGACCAGCCGGATCCGGTGGCAGGGGTCGGTGAACAGCTGCTGGCAGGTCTGGTCACCGGGTCCGTAGTCACATAGCAGGTTCACCGATCGCACTTGCTTCTCGTCGTCGTACATGATGGTGACTCTGAGATCGTCCGCGGTTTTGCCGCGTGGGGCGCATTCTGTGCTCTTGCGTGCTCTACCCACCGACGGGTTTTTGGAGTTGGTGGCCTCGCATTTCCAGGACTTCTTGCCCGTGAGCCAGTCCTGAGCGATTGCGGATACGGTGACGCCGTGTAGGTACCGATCACTCACGTTGGGAAAATCGGCCGCGGCCGCTGGCGCGTCTGTGGGTCCGTTCGGAATGGCCCCCCAGATGCGTCCAATCGTCCGTCCCGGCGTAGCTACCCCAGCGACCCAATGTTGCGCATTGTCTACCACCAGATTCGGCTACTTGGGCTAGCGAGAACATCGAGGACGATCCGACGGGCCACCAGGGCTGTCCACGAAGCTCGAAGCCAGATCGGCGATCAGCTGTACCCGAACTCGTAGGACACGGTGAGCAACATTCCGTTCGAAAACAGCTCTAACCCGACAGATTCCTATGCCGCGGCCGGTTCATCGCCCATGCTCCCGAATGAGTACGAACCGGCTGTAAAGGCCCATCTCCGGCGATTTGCCGAGGTGCCGCAAATCAGGGTCCACCTCCTGGATGAGCTCGGCGGTGGCCAGCGACGACCCCGATCATGCTCCGCATTGGGCGCATCGACGGTTCAACGACCGTGGCTCGCGTCAAAGGCGTGAGCGAGGCGGCCCGCGGGGTACATCGGAACGAAAGGTCACGCCAGCGGTTAGGCCGCGACCCGGGTGGGTCGGCGGTACGGTGAGCGGCCGTGCTGGCGTAGTTCCTGCCGGCCTTCTGATGGATGCGCAAGGTCTGCCGTGTGCCGGATGCGGCCGTGGCTACTTGAGATAGACGAGGCCGTCGGTGGTGATGGTGGGCCGGCCGCTTGTGCCGACGACGACGATCTTGACGGTGTGCTTGGCGTTGCTGGTCCAGTACTTCGTCCAGATCGCGTTGCGGTACTTCGTGGTGGTCGACTTCAGGTCGATGGTCGCGACCTTGGTGCCATCGAGATAGACGTACGCCTGACCGGAGCCCGACGCCCGGGAGACGATCCAGGCCACGGATCGTCCCGTGAAGGTCCAGGTGAGGCTGGAGCCCTTCGTTGCGCTGGTGTACGACTTGCCGCCGAGGTAGTTCGAGGAGTACTTCGCCTTCCAGGTTCCGGACCGCACTGCCGAGCTCTCCGGCAGGATCACCGGGGTGGCGGAAACCGAGCCGGTGGTGGTGTTGCCGGCGTAGTCGCTGGGCTTGAGTGTCCAGGTCGTGGCGGTGCCGGACTTCATCGTGCGGTTGGTTCTCGTCACCGTCGGTCCGTAGGTCGCCGTCACGGGTGCGGTAAGGGCGACCTGCTTGAGCACGGTGTTGTCGGTGGCTCGCCAGGCGAGCGCCATGGGGACGGCGCTGGTGTTGACGGTCCCCTTGCGGAGCAGCAGCTTCGGCGCCGTGCTGAACGTCGGCGGCGTGGTCTCCGCGACGACCGTCACAGCGGGCGTGGTGGCGGGCTTCCCGGACTGGTGCACCGCCCGCACGGCGAGCTTGCGGGTGCCGACCGGAAGCGTGATCTGCGCGGATCGTGCGGACCGGGACGCGGTCGCCGCGACCGCGCCGTCGACCAGCACCTCGAACTTCGAGATCAACGACGACGGCGTGGTCGTGGTCCACCCGACCGTGACGTTGCCCTTGGTGTAGTAGGTCGTACCGGACTTGCCCGCGCCGGACACCGACGTGACGGCAAGGCCCTGGACCGGCCCCGACGCCCACGTACGGATGGTGCTCACCTTGGGATACAGGTAGGCGGAGGGGCACTCGGTGGTGTTGAGGTTACGGTGGCCGACGACCCGGGTGAACGAGTAACTCGTGCCCTTGGTGAACGTCCGGTTGTAGTAGTTCACCTCGTTGTCACCAGCGGTGAGCATGACCGTGCTGCCGGGGTCGGCGCTGTACTGGCCGAGTTTCCACGCGGCGAGTCTGGCCGCCGAGGTGAGAGCCTTCGTGGTGGGAGTGGCGGTTCTGAAGTCTCCAAGGAAGGCGATACCGGTGGTCTCGGTGTTCCAGGCGTACGCCTGGGCACCCAGCACAGGCCGGTCCACGCCGCCGGCGCGGCCCTCGAAGAGGGTGCCGCACTTGTCGACAAGGAACTGGTAACCGATGTCGTTCCAACCGCGACCGTTGACGTGGTACCGCTGGATGGCCTGGATGATCTCCGGGGAGTCCGCGCAGCTGTAGCTGTTGGAGTCGACCGTGTGGTGGATGACGACAGCTTTGACGCCATTCGGCTGATAGGTCGGCGGGTCGTCGACGATCGACTCGTCGGCACCCCACTGCGCCCGCAGCGTGATCGGCGGCTTAGGCACCGTCGACGGTGGCGCCGTGGGGATCGTCGAGGTGGGTGTCGGAGTCGGCGTGGCCGTCGGTGTCTGTGTCGCCGTCGGTGTCGGCTCGCTGGTCGGTGTCGGCGTTGTCGTCGGCGTAGTCGTGGGCTCTGGTACGGCCGTCGGTTCCGTGGGTGCGGTCGGCGTGTCGGAAGGAGTGGGAGTGGCGGTGGCTGTCGGGTCTTCCACAACGAACGCGGCGGGCTTGATCCGGGCTCGCGTCGTAGGGGTGCCGTCGGTGTCCGTGGCGGCGGCGACACCGGTCGCGACCATGTCCAACCGGAGTCCCTTGGGCGGTTCCGACGTCGAACCCTCGGCCGAACGCACTCTGGCCTGCACGCCGTCGGACGGACCGACCCAGATCGGCTCTGTACCGCCACGAGTACCCGGGCGGCCGTCTCCGTGCCCGTCGTCGATATCCAAGTCGCGCCACGCGGACCATTCTCCGGAGCGTGCGTCGCGGGTGCGGACCTCCATGGTGCCGGTCACGTCCGTGCGAGGAGCGGCCCACGTTACGCCGAGCATGGTGAAATGCTCGACGTTCCGGCGCGGCAGCGACGCGTCGCCATCCGCATCTACGTTCAACGGGACGGACCGGAACCGACTGCTTCCCGGCGAAACCGCCTGGCGGGCAGCACCATCGCCGGCGACCGAGGCGATCCGATCACTCGATGCGTTGCTCTGCCCAACGTTCAGCGGTGTGCAACCCGCCACCGCCAATGCCCCCACTACCCCCGTCAGGCCAACTGCCGCCTTGAAGGCGGACCCCCACACCCGACGCACTCTCACGTGACGCCCTCTTATCCTGTTGTAAGAATTCTACGTTTTGAGCCCAAAGCCTGAGATGCCCGAATCGTCGCCCTCCCGACGCCGATCCGGCCGGACCAGACGGTACTGCAGGGGCATTTCCATCCGATGCCCACCCTCCGAAAGTGGCCAAACCGCGCGCTCCCCCCGATATCGCGCACGGACCTTTGCGCCGTAAATGCCCGTTTTTCACGGCTGGCGCGAACAAGGCGTTAGAGCGGGCAGTCATCCTCGCGTGGACGCTATCGAGGCGAGTGGTCAGGTCCGCATCTCCAGGCCGTGGTTGGCGTATCGCTTGCGGAAGCCGTCGATGCTTGTGGTGTGGACGGCCTCGGGCAGGTTGTAGAACTCCTCGAGCAGGGCGCGGGCGGTGTCGTTGTCGGTCGCCGCGCAGTCCCAGCGCACTTCGTCGTCGGTGGTGATCTCGTGGCGAAAGAGTGGTGATCTCGTTCGGCGAAAGAAGGCGCAGCAGGTAGGTCGCCGGAGATCGTGGTGTCAGGAGCTGTCGTCCACTGGATTGGTGCCTGGCTCAACCTCGCCAGCAGGCAGTGCGGAGTGGTCGTCGACCTGGCGCGCGGGGGGGTCGATGTGGCGGGCCATGCCGGGCGGGCGTGGCCCGTGCAGTGTGTTGGCGATGTTCAGCTGGTCGGCGAGGTCCCGGGCTCCCTGGGCGTCCAGGTCCACCCCTGACGAGTTCAGCGGCCAGGTTCACGGTGACACCACGGCGACGGCGTCGATCTCGACGAGGAATTCTCTGCCGAGGCCGGCCACGACGTGGACCGTGATGGCCGGTGGCAGGTCCGCGGGATCCCATACGTTTTGGAAGGCGGCCACGCCCTCGTCGAGGGGAACGCCGTCTACGACAGCGATTCGCCAGTGCACGACATCGGCCAGGCGGGCGTTCTCGCTTTGGAGGATCGTGGCCAGGTTGCGCAGGGCTTGGTCGGTCTGTTCCCGCAGGGTGTGACCCACGATGTTCCCGTCGGCGTCCACGCCGTTCTGGCCCCCGATGTAGATCGTCTTGCCGGGCTGTTCGACGACGACGGCTTGGCTGAACGCCGGGTTACGGTGCATTCGGGGTGGGTTGATGTGACGGACCGGCATGACGGTCCTCCTGTCCTCGGTGGTAGGTGAGGTTGGGTGATCCGTCAGCCGGTCTCGGCCGCCAGGGTGGCCAGCTTGCGGGCGGTGTGGCAGCCGCGGATCGTGACGGCGTTGTTGAGGTTGCTGTCGATGAGGCGGACCAGCGCGCTGCGGCCGGCGTGCGCGCGACTCACTCGATGAAGGATGGCGCCGGCGCAGTAGCGGGCCTCCTCACGTTCGGGATCTGCGCCGAACGCTGCCAGGGCGCGAGACGATGCGTACTCGGGGAACAGGTAGAGGACGTTGCACGACCACTGCTCGTTTCGTTCCCAGTCTTCGGGCAGGGCGGCCGCGATCCGCCTCACCTTGTCTGCGCTGAGCACGAGAATCCGGGTTCGGACCGCGAACGTTCGGCTCACCGCGTCCTGCAGATGCCGGGCCAGGTCGGCCGTCTTGGCCTTCGGTGCGTCGAAGAGGACGTTGCCGCTGTTGATGTAGGTCCGTACGGCGGTGTGGCCGGCATCTTCGAACACCCTCCTCAGTCCAGCCATCGGCACGGTGTTGTTGCCGCCCACGTTGATGCCACGCAGCAGTGCGGTGTATCGCATCGCTACATCTGGCCCTGTGCGCGGAGGTAGTGGTCTGCGATCTCGTCACAGGTGGTGAGCCACACGCGTGGGTGGTTCGCGACGTACTCCAGCGCCTGGTCGAGGTACTTGCGGCGGAACGGTTGGCCGATGACGAACGGGTGCAGCGCAAGGGCCATGACCCGGCCGCTGTGGGCGGAGTCCGCGTCGAGCTGGTCGAGGTGATCGGTGAACATCTGCACGAATTCCGGTCCGGTGAGACCGTTGGCGGTGAAGATGCCGAGGTCGTTCAGGTCGACGGTGTACGGCACGCTCAGCATGCCGGGCACGTTCAGCGGGTAGGGCTGGTCGTCGCTGGTCCAGTCCAACACGTAGCTCAGGTCGAGCTCGGCCAGCAGTGCCGGGGTACGGAAGGTCTCCGTCAGCGCCGGCCCCATCCAGCCGCGTGGTCGCTGGCCAGTGACTTTCGTGATCGTCTCTACGATGTCGGCGAGTTCGGCACGTTCGTCCTCGACGGTCATATCGGTGTGCAAGGTGGAGTTGGTCTTGCCGTGGGCGAGCCAGGCCCAGTTGCGTGCCCGTCCGGCCTCGATGATCTCCGGGTACCGTTGGCATGCCTCTGAGTTGACCAAGGCGCTGGCACGGAGTCCGTGCCGATCGAGGCTCTCGATCACTCGCCAGATGCCGACTCGTGGTCCATAGTCGCGCCAGCCGTAGTTCAGTGCGTCCGGTACCAGGGACGCAGTTGCCGCGTTGATGCTCGTCGATGGCTGATCAACGTGGAAGTGTTCGATGTTCAAGCCGATGTAGAAGGCTACTCGTGCGCCGTCGGGCCAACGGATCGGCTGTCGGTTGATGATCGGGCTGTAGTCGTAGAGTTCATTGTCCATCTGGCCGGGTCCTTTCTCCCGGTATCAGGGTGTGCGATCGACGCTCGGCGACGGTAGAGGGCGCTTATGCTGGCATTGGCACTGCCAGCATCAGAGTTGCCACTGAAGCGCTCGAGTCCCGTGACATCCGTATCCCAGTCGAAACAGCCGGTGCGCGTGAGGAGCCGCCACGTGGACACCCCGCATCGACAGGAGCTGGCCCGTTTCCTGAGATCCAGGCGTGATCGCGTCCGGCCGGAGGATGCCGGGCTACCTCGCGGACATCGGCGGCGGCTGGCTGGCCTGCGGCGCGAGGAGGTCGCCATGCTCGCGGGAGTGAGTTCCACTTGGTACACCTATCTCGAGCAGGGGCGACCAGGAGTGAATCCGTCTCGTCAGGTCTTGGACAGCCTGGCTCGCGTGCTTCGGCTGGACGACGACGAAACCCGGTACCTGCACCGCCTCGCCGACCGAGCCATGGATACCGGGATCGATGCAGAGGTGTCACCGGTCGAACTGGCCCGACAGCTCGTGCACCTCGGCGAACACATCCCGTACCCGGTCTATGCGGCGAACGCCTACTGCGACCTGATCGCCTGGAACCCGGCAACAACCAGCTACTACACCGACTTCGCTCAGCTCCCCGCAGACCAGCAGAACATGATGTGGTGGCTGATCGGCAGCCCTCAGGCCAAACAGCGGCTGCCGGACTGGGAGGACGACGTCCAAGACGTTGTTGCCCGGTGGCGGCGGGCCAGCGCATCAATCCCAGACGGTGGACGCCTGCAACGCCAGGTGGCCGAATACAAGAAGATCAGTCCGCAGTTCGCGACCTGGTGGGACAGCCACGACGTCCGCGAACACCACACCCGCAGCCGGCGTTTCAACCATCCCCAGCTCGGAACCGTCACACTTCGGCTGATCATCATCGACTCGGCCGAGATGGCCCCCCACTCCTTCGTCGTCTACCACGCACCCATCGCAGCCTGAAGCAGAACCCGGCCCTGGTCGACGGCGACGTCGGCGCTCACCTCGACAACTACGTCCGGGACCACCCTGATGTAGCCACGCAGCGATCATTGCCGGTCTGGGGGATCTCTGTCCGACGATTTGAGGGGGTTGGGATCGGCCTGCAGGCTCGTCGTCGATTAGCCGGCCTCCGCCAGCCGCCGCAGGACGTTGGCGAGGAGGACGACAGCCGCGTCCGGCGCGATCGCACGTCTGCGGCAGATCCTTTGCCGGCCCGCCCGCCGATGGCGTACGGAGACTCGTTCTGACCGTAAGAATGAGACTAATGTCGGTGCGAGGCCGGGTCCTGATCGGTGCCGGCCTCGCGTTTTGCCTGGTCAGACGTGGCGGAGGATAGGGGATTCGAACCCCTGAGAGGTTGCCCTCAACACGCTTTCCAAGACCGCAATTCGACGTTCAGCCGGGTTCGGAAACCCCCTTGGGAGCGCGGATCTTGCGAGCCGTGATCGTTGGCGAACGGCCCCGAACGATGGCGGATGAGACCCACATTGAGACCCTTCTGACCGCCGTATCGCCGAGCCATCGTCCGACCGCTATGACTACGCAGTCAGACACGCGGGGATGCAGCGTGCCTCTGGGGGCCGCAGTGTATCCCGGATGTATCCCTTATCTTCGCAGGTCATAGGCGTCGGGATACATGGGATACACCGGATACAACCGGCTGGTCGGGGGAGGTGTCGGTGGGCCGAAGTGTTGCATCGCAGTTGCACGTCGTCTGCGACATCTCCGCCACCCACAAACACCCCGACGTGCAATGCCGACCGACGAGCGGCGACTACATTTTATGAATGTTCACTACCTACACATGACTCCAACCGGTCCTCGGCGCGCTCCCACTGACGAGACTTCCGCCACTCAGCCTCATTCTTATGGACCCATCCTACAAATCTGAGACCTTCGATGGCCTGCCTATAACGCAGGCCACCTTGTTCATACTCGGCCTCGAAACACGGGATCTGCCAGTGCCCGGTCCGAATGAGCCGAAATTCCATCAAGACGAATCCTTCCCGGAAGCGAGCAAGAGTGCGACCGGGCGGTACAGCCCTGCCGATGACGCGCGATGACGGATGCTTACGTGGGTCGCTGCTCGCATTTGCACCCTCCGACCCAATAATCGAAGACCATGAAAACGGAGTTCCACCAAAGTCCGAAATTTGATAGGCACGGATCCCGATCAGGCGCAGACCAACTGGTTGCGTTTGTGGTCGAAGTGCTTGAAGCGTGAGTGGGACGTCGGACCCGTTCTTGAGATCTGGCACGAGGAGATAGAGCCTCTCCCCGACGATATTAGTCGTCCCAACGGTGCCGCCTTCCATGCCAGACTCAAGGGCCGACCCCTTCAAGAGGGCCGTTCTCGTCATGGTCATGACCGCTGCCGTGGCGACGATGCCGGTCAACAGTAATGCCGCCCCAGCAACGATCACTATGCTCCGCCGCTTCACCATGAGTAGAAGACTCGCAAGTCATCCTTGTCAAAACGTCTGAGTGGATCCCGGCCCCGTGAAGAGCCAGTGTTTGCGCGACGTGCTTGTGCCTGCGTGTGCGCACTGCCGCCTTAGGTGTCCCGTTTCGTACGACGCGTAGAAGAAGGCCGATATCTTCGCGCCCTCGACCGATGTAGCCGCTTCATAGGTCTTGTACTTGGCCCGGTCCTTGCAAAAGAAAGTGCCACGGGCCAGTTCGTAAATGTCATTTGCCGCTGCGAACCCGTAGACTCCATCGCGCTCCAGGTGCTCGATGTTATTGTGCTTGAGCCAAGGGTCTGAGCCCTGCCTGGCGACCTTCACCGGAACCATTCGATCCCGTACGTAAAACTCTCTAACAACGTCCGCGTGGTAGTCGTATTCGCACCTGTAGACCCGAGTATGCGAGAACTTGACTGATATCTTTGCTACCCGGGCGTCATAACTAGGCCAGACACCGGCGTCCCAGCCCGTCGACGAGTCAAAAGCGTTAGCGATCGAGTACGAGCCGCTCACCTTCCAGCTATCTCCTAAATTGCCACTCACACCACCGCCTAGCACGGCGTTCGAGACGCGGCTATATGCGACGCTATGCTTCGTATTCCAGTATGCATGTCCTTCCAGCATCCTCACATATCTGTAAGGGTAGTCGATGTGATAGACATGGACTTCGCCACTGTAGCTACATTGCTGCCCGCCAGCTAATTCGTAATGGGAGAGGCTAGAGAGATTTGCAGATGGGTCTACGAGAATGCCGTAATCTCCGGGATCGGGTCTCACCGCTGCGTTAGAGTAGTCGACTCCACCGGCGAAATTCGGGTTCATCTCCTGTGGCACGAGTGAGTTAGCCGAGTACGACTTCCATTCGACCGGCGGCGCGAGTTCCTCCGTATCGCCACTGAAGGACTCAAACTCGTCATCACTGGTTTCTTCGAGGGTCGGCGGGGTGCCCAACTCGCTATCGCCCTTGAGTGGGTGTAGCCGCGCTGCACCAGCCTGTGATGCGCGTGCATGTATAGCTGCTTCGCTCAGTTGTCCACTTACAGGAGTTCCCGCTCGCACCATACGGCTTCCGATAAACGGTCGTCCATCGGCTGCGGATCCTGCGGCAACGGCTTCTATGTTGAGGACACCACTGTTTTCAGCTGCTCGTGACTCTAGCTCGGTGGGTAGGTTTCTCGGCAAGGTCGCAGACCAAGTGCCGTCGGAGGCCGTCGTTGCTTGAGCGAGCGGAGCTAGTGTTGTCGGTACGGAGGGAGGCGTGTCGAAGTCTGGTGGCTCTGGGTAAAGACTTACGCTCAATCCCGCGGCCGCGGTACCATCTGGGTTGAGGAATTGGCCGCTCACGACAGTAGGATCATTTGGATCACTCGTCGGATCTGGCTCAGGCGACGGTGTAACAGGATTCGGGAGCGGAGTTGGATCTATCGCAGGCCCTGGCTTTCCATCGAACCATCCCTGAATTTCAACGCGGACGCCAACTGGCACACTGGCCATATTCCGAATGTTTAGTGTTCCGTCATCCGAGATGCGCGTCGCGACAAACGA
Source organism: Actinopolymorpha sp. B11F2 (assembly GCF_040195635.1). Taxonomy (NCBI): domain Bacteria; kingdom Bacillati; phylum Actinomycetota; class Actinomycetes; order Propionibacteriales; family Actinopolymorphaceae; genus Actinopolymorpha; species Actinopolymorpha sp. B11F2. The sequence goes on from NZ_JBEFTX010000034.1 coordinate 17,094, forward strand.
ATCACGCTTAAGATACCGTTGGTAGGTCACATTATTGTGCGTCGGTTCGGGGTCATGTTGTGACCAAACTCTCAGCCCATTGGTTGTGGAAGGATCCACAACAATTACGTTCGCGAAAATAGACGATATACCTTCTGTCGGTACCCCATTGACCCCGCCGACTTGGATTGTCCGAAGCTCGCCGGCCGCCAGCATCTGCGAGGGAGCGAGTATTGGGGCACTCAGGGTCGTGAGTAATTCCCCGTCGGTTGACGGCTCGACGAAATAGCCTTGAACATCCAGCTTGACTCTGATGCTTCCAGTGGTCTGGTAGTTCTTGATGGTGCCATATCCGGATGGATCAGGTTTGACTAATACGGCCTGCGCAACCTGGTCGCCATTCCCCCAGTAAACCGGACCGGCAAAACTGGTAGGCGTGGTACCTCGCGTGTAAATTCCTACGCTGCCAGGCTCCGTTGGATCGACCGCGATGAGATTGACCAGTACGGCCGTTGAACCTGACGGCACGTCCTGCACTCCCGTGATCTTCACATCGACTGTTCCGCCAGCGGGAATTTGACCCGCCGTGCCGGTGTCGAAGAGCCGTTGCACCGGACTGATGTCTCGATATCCACCACCGGTTGCCCCATCGTCGAGGACGAAGTAGCCCTGAACATTCACGGTCACTGTGACTGACCCGGCGTAGTTGTAGATCTGCACCGCTCCGCTGGCCGATAGCTCCACGAGTGCGGTGTTGGACATCTTGGTGCCGGCTGGAGCATTCACCATCTTCACGTCTGGCCTGGTGCCTCCCGGCCACAGTGTCAGATACGTGTTCGCCGCCGTTCCGTCGGCCGCCGTCACATCGAGCAATACGGCCTTCGCACTGGTTGGCACGCCTGCTTGACCAGTGACTTGAATCTGCTGCGTCTCGCCGGCAGTCATCGTGAACCTCGACAGCCTCGTCAATTCGCCGAGCTGGATATATGCCAGGGGTCCGGCCGCCTGCGCACGTGTGCTGGTGAAGACGGCGGCGAACGAGGCAAGGAGAACCACGACTACGAGCAGACCGATCACCTTGAAGATCGACGGTGACACCAACCTGATTCCTACGGCGTTGCTTCCATAGCGTGAAGACACAAAAATCCCCTAGGTCTAGGAGGAAAACACAGACCGACTCGCCATTCGGGACTTGAACGGCTGCCGGGCGTGTGCGTAGACACGCAATGTGACCGGTCAAGTCGATCCAGTGGGAAGTGGGCTGAGGATACGCTTTTGAGTAGTAACCAGGAAGGCTGGCGTCCGGACTCGGACGAGAAATTGGCAAGACCTGTGGATCAAGATTGTTTAGGCTGCTTGGGTTGTAGTGGGTTCGTCGGTTCGTTCGACGAGTTTGCCTTTGTGGAATTTGGCGCCGGCGCGGCGAGGGCGACGAGGTGGGGTGCGTTGACGGCCCGCCAGCGGTCTTGGGCTGATTCAATGAGTTTGAACGCCATCGCGATCCCGCCGGCTCGTGAGCCGGGTCCCTTGGTCACTCGGGTGCGTAGCCTTACGGTCGCGAAGGTCGACTCGATCGGGTTCGTGGTGCGAAGGTGGACCCAATGTTCGGCCGGGTAGTTGTAGAACTCCAGGAG
>NZ_JBEFTX010000035.1:0-18206 GCF_040195635.1 Actinopolymorpha sp. B11F2
CCAAAGCCCGACGCGCCCCCAACCCAACCACCGAGGAGGTGAACGACAACACCATCCCGGCGCTCAGCGCCTAACCAACCAACGGATCACGCGACACGACCGATACACCACACCAATGGACTTGACCACCAGCTGGCCGAATTTCTGGACAGGTTCAACGGCCGTCGCCCGTACGTGCACGCGTTCTTCTCGACGGCAGGCCGGCGTAAGACGCTATACCGGAAAATCATCGCTGAACTACCGGCGCAACGATCTGGCATCAGCGCGACAGCTATTCCGCGCTTTCAGTGATCGAGCAGATGGCAGTCAAGCGCCTGCCGCTGGTCACCCACGTGCCACAGAGCGCGGCAGTACAAGCGCATCGCGTACTCTGGAACGAAATCACCCGGCTAATCGACCTACTAACCAAGGCGTCAATCAACCCTGACCCGAAACGACCCAGCGTTCGACGCGCCCAACCACGGTTCGGCAAAGCCCAGCGATCCGGTCAAAGCGCACCCATTCGTCAAGACCAACACGCTGACCGGGCCCGCTGAACGCGGACGGCGTGGGTGCCGCTCAGGGTCGTCGACCCCTCGACGAGCCGCCGACGGCGAACGCAGTGAAGAACACTTCAATCGCCGACCTGCCGCCACGACTCCCGTCTGGTCAGCGCCCGCGAGTCCAGGTAATAGGTGGTCGGCAGAGCCTCCACCAGACCTGGGGCGATTCAGGCGCCAACCAGGACTCGGCTTAACTCAAGCGACGAGCCAATTCAAGTAGTCCTCCAGGTTCGTATAGCCGTTCTGGTTACGGTCGCCGTTGTTGTCCGGCGCGCGCGGATCCAGGCCAACCATGACTTCCCAGTGATCGGGCATGCCGTCCTGGTCGGTGTCCAAGGGCGCCCTCCCGTCCGGAATCGGCCCAGGCCCGTTGATGGGTGCGGCGCTCTCATCGCTGATGATCTTGCCTTCGGTGCCCAGCGACTGTACCTCGGCCACGACGAACCGGTCGATCCGGTCGCGGTACTTCGAAGCGCCCACGTTCGCCAGCACGTGCCGGTAGGCATCCTGCGGGCTCAGCGTCCGCACCCGCGGGTAGTCGAACGGCTCGTCGTGCCAGGTGACAGTGGTGTACTCATCGCGGGGCACCTGGTAGCCGTCGAGCTGGCCATTGCGGTTGCCGTCGTGGAAGTTCTTGCTGGCATAGAGGTTGAAGTTCTCGTTCCCCCGGACGAACGGCGGACTCGCCGTTTCCGGTCCCGCGATGAAGTAGCTGTTCTCCACGTTGGCGTGCGAGATGAACATTGATCCGCCGAGAATGTACGCCTCGTTGCGCCAGTTGTAGATGATGTTGTTGACATACTGGTTGACGCCCTTGACCTTCACCGAACGGATGTTGTTATCGGTGTAGAGATTATGCAGGATGCTGATCGGCCCGGCCGACTCGATCAGGCCGCCGGCCGAGTGCGGGTCCAGCCCCTGGCTGATGATGGAGTTCTGGATAGTGACGTTCACCGGCTGCTGGTCCAGCGGTTGGTTCAGATCGCCCGCCGTCACGGAGAAGTTCTCGTCCCGGCCCCAGCTGACCGACAGGTGGTCAAAGATCATGTCCTTGCCGTAGGTGACACCGATCGAGTCCGTTTCGGGCGTTCCGCCGACGCCTTGCCGCACGCGGAAGTAGCGCGCGATCGTGTTGTCGGCGCCGGTGAACGACAGGCCGTCGCCGTAGACCGTGATGCCGCCGCCCGGAGCGGTCTGCCCGGCGATCGTGATGTTCGGTGCGACCGAGATCCGGGAGTCGATCCTGATGATCCCGCCCACGGCGAACACCACCGTCCGGTTCGACTCGCTTACGGCGTCCCGGAACGAGCCGGGCCCGCGGTCGTTCAGGTTCGTGACGTAGTACACGCTGCCGCCGCGGCCGCCGGTGGCGTAGGCACCAAACCCCTCGGCACCTGGAAATGCCGGCAGCGCATCGGTCTGCGCGCTTGCCCTCGGTATCGAAACCGTAAGTCCTGAAACCAATACGGCAACCGCAGCCGCCACCGCGAGCGACCGGATTCTGGTTCTGGGCATGCCGACTCCATTCCGAGTGGAATGTGCTTTGACAGCGCTAGGAAAGCGCTTGCCTGGACTCACTGCACCGTACAAACCGGCGGCAGAGCTGTCCAGATGGTTCGATTGCCGCTCCCGGACGCCGATGACTCCCCGATATCGGTGGCCTACCAGCACGTCCGGGAAGAACCCCGCCGACCTCGATGCTCGACCCCGGGATCACCCCGGTCGCCGATGCGATCGGCCTTGAGCGCGTGGGCGATCCGCTCCAGCACCGGGAGGGTGGGCACGGTCCGGTTTGCCGGGCAGTCCTTCTTGTGCAACCTCTTCGCCATCTGGCGACGCTGAGCTGCCCGTGGTGGATCCCGACGCAGTTCCCGGATCTGAACGCGGGCTTCCTGTCACTCAACCTCGGCTGGGAACTCGTCCTCGGCGTCTACGTGTGGCACCTCGCCTGGTCGCTCGCACTTGGCTTCTTCTTCAACCCGCAGGACTGAACTCCACACCGACGACGATCACTCGGCCGCCGGCCAGGCCATGAGCGGGCCGGCGCCACCCGCACGCAGATGCGCGTGGAGGCGTACGCCGCAATCGGACTCGTCAAGGTGTGTCGGTGGCGCTTCGGGTCCCATCTCGTCGCCCGGCCGCCGCTCCGGTTCGTTGGGCCAGCGTCACCACCACGTCCCCCACGAGGAAGGTCGGGTACCTGCCGACAAAGCCCGCCTCAACGGCGCGACTCGAACACCATGCCGAGTGAGGACAGCATGGACGTTGTTGGACGACTTGCCTTGGGTGCGTCCATGGCGTGGGAGTGATCCGCATTGCGGGCCACTGCATGGGCTCGGCCGCGCTGTGCTCGCCGAGAGGCAGATCCACAGTGTCAGTACGCCGGAGCGAGCGTGTCGCCCGGTAAACCCCGAACACCTCCGGGGTCGTCGCATGAGGTCAGGCGGTCACGGGCGCTTCCCAGTTGATGCGGTAGTCGTGTACCCAGTCCGACGTGCTCCGTGCCGCCTGCCGCGCGACCAACGGAATGACGATCCGATCCCTGATCAGCCCACTCACCCTGCCCGGGATCTTCTGGTCGCTGGTCCGCTTGGCCCGGGTGATGAGCTTCTCCACCCGTCTGCGGCGTAGCGCCTCGAAGGCGGCGAGGGCGGCGGCGGTATCAGGGTGGTCGCGTAGGCACTTCGCCAGCACTATGGCGTCCTCGATCGCGAGGGAGGCGCCTTGGCCCGAGGTCGGTGAGATCGCGTGCGCTGCATCGCCTAGCAGCACGATCGAGCCTCCGCGCCACCTCGCGACCTTGGGTAGGTCGCAGGTGTTCCATGGCGTCAGGATGTCGTCGGTGTGTGCGATGAGCTGGAGTGCTGGAGTGTGGTCGTCGGCGAATAGCCGCTGGAGTTCGGTACGCCATCGCGACGCCACCTCCGCGAGCTCGTCCCGGCTCGCCTCGGTAGCGCGCGGCACGTTGGCGAACCACCACACGTCGCCTGGAGCGCGCTTGACGTAGGCGAAGAACGCCCGTCTGCCGAAGGTCATCGTGAACACGCCGGGCTGGATTCCTACGTCGACTCCGTGGGCAAAGCCGCCGGTGTTGAGCAGGCCGGTGTAACGAGGGGGTGGGCCGTCGGGGTTCAGCAACGCCCGGGTGCGCGAGTTCAGGCCGTCGCCACCGATCAGCAGATCTCCCTTGTCTCGATTACCGTCGGCGAACGTTGCGACCACCCGGCCGTCGGCTCCTGTCGTCGCGTCGAGGAGTTTCTTGCCATACTCGATCGCGATCCCGCGGCGGACCGCCTCGTCGCGGAGTCCAATGTAGAGGTCGGAGCGCCTGATGCTCTGGCTGACCAGACCATTGTCGGGCCTGCCGATCGCGAACGTGCCGAGGGGGCGGCCCGCGCTGTTCTGCATCGCGAGGACTGGCGTGTCGAACCCGCCGAAGTCGCGGGCGTCGACGGCGATCAGCCGAAGCGCGGCCAGTCCGTTGACGGCGACTGTGAGGAACGCTCCGACCCCGTCTGCCGAGCGGTCGTACGCCTCGTAGATGGTCGCGTCGAGGCCCGCTTGTCGCAGGGCCATCGCGGTCACGGGTCCGGTGATGCCCGCTCCGATGATGATCGCCTTTCGCATGCCTGACACCATAACCTGGTTAGCCATACTATGGCTAGTAGGATTCTGAACTAGGGTGAGCACGTGATCGAACCGCCCCGACCACGGTCCCCGCTGGCCATGGTGCTGCTGGCACTTCTGGCCGAGGAGCCAATGCACGCCTACCGCATGCAGCAGCTGATCAAGATCCGACGCAAGGACGATGTGGTCAACGTCGCGCGGAGCAACAGCGTCTACCAGACGATCGACCGCCTGCTCCGTGACGGGCTGATCGACGTACACGAGAAACTCGCAGGCGGCGTCGGGCCGGGCCGGATCGTCTACGCGATCACCGCGAACGGCCAGAAGACACTGCGCCAGTGGACCGACACCATGCTGTCGACGCCGGCTCGGGAGTTCCCCGAATTTCGTGCCGTGCTGGCGGTGCTCGCCATCATGAGCCCCGACGCGGTACGCGCCCAGCTCGAGCGCCGGGCCGAGGAACTGCAGTCCACACTGGCACAGGCCAGGCGCGAGCAGCAGATGGCACGAAAACTCGGGCTCCCGAGGGTCCTCATGCTCGAACACGAGCACATGGTCGCCGTGACCAGGGCCGAACTCACCTGGCTCCGCAACGTACTCGCCGACCTCGGCTCCGGCAAGCTCACCTGGTCGACCGAAGAGATGCTTGCCATCCGAGACAAGTTCGAGTCATGACGCCGATGAGAACTGCGGCGGCACGCGGTCCGCAGCGGGAAGTTTCAATCAGCCGCTGACAACAGGCAGTGGGCATCCGTCATGTGACCAGCAGCTTCGCCAGCCGACGTCGGATCTCGCCGCGCATACGCCACGGGCCGCTCGGTCGGCTGTCTTACCGTGGTTGACGATCACGACTGCCTCGGGACCTCCTCGGTCCGGAGTCACATGCGACCAGTTGGTAGTAGGCGCCCGGCCTATGCCAATGTCGGCAGCAACCTCGTCCAGCCGTACTGGATCGTCCCCACCGAGAGCGCCCGGTGGGCACCGCTCGAGGGTCGGTACTACGCGTTGCGCGAGTCGCCGGAGGAGCACCAGCAGCAGGACGTCGACCCCTACAAGCGAACGCCGCCTCGGATGGCTCCGGAAAAGGACGGGCCGATCTACCGCGTGTGGCAGCCGCAGCAACTCGCGGGAGCCATGACCACGACGTCGACATACTCAAGACACCCGCGAGCGGTCTCAATCGGAACTTCCCACACTGGTTCTGCGGCAACTTCAAGCAGTACGACGGCGCTGAGGACATGCTGCCGGTGGACCAGCACATGCTCATGGCTCTGATCGCGCCACGACCGCTCTACGTGACCAACGCCGACACGGACCTTTGGGCAGATCCACGCGGCTCATTCTTGGCGCTCGCTCACTCGTCGTCTGTCTACGGGCTGTGGAATCACGCGACAATTTCCCTTGAAAGCATGCCTGGGCTCAACAGTCCGTGGGTTGTTTGTCCCCGCGCATACCACATCCGTAGCGGCGAGCACAACATGACGGCCCAGGACTGGGGCTACTTCACGGACTTTGCCGACACCCTGTGGCGATGAGCTTGTACTCGTGACGAGGCTGGCTTCCACGGCGGCGACCGCCCAGTCCAGGGCTAGGGCGAGCCGTGACAGACCTCGCCACGCAAGGAGTCGGAATTCTCTGACGAAAAGTTCGCGACGCAGTACACCGAGTATGACCTGGAGAAGGCCAAGCACCACTGTCAGCAGCAGCGCTACGGCACGCCGGAACCGCGCCCGCGCCGAGACCTACCCGCTGGGACTGTGACGTCCGCGGCCGGCACGCACGCGAGGGTGCACGTGCGGACATTCGATCTGAGACCTCCCGCGCCGTCGTCCTGCAGCATCACCGTCTGTGCCGATCCAGGACGTGGCGGCACGCCGAGGAGTGCCGGTCCCGCTGGCGCTGGGCGGTAGCCTCTCGGGATGGCTGACCGCCCCAGGAACCCTGATGACCGCGGCTACGACTGGCTGTACGGGGAGAACCGTGACGGGGAGGCGACGCAACGGGTCCCGACGTCGCGCCGCTTCGGCGACCGCGACGGCGCCTGGGGTTCACACCGCGACCTACGAACCCGGGCCATGCCGGTGGGCGGGCGGTCAGACCGCCCCGGGTACGAGCACCGCGCGCGTCCCACCGGGCCGCCGCGACCTTCCCCGCGCGGCCGTCGCTCCGGCGGTGGTCGCCGACCGCGCACCCGGCCGCGCTGGGGACGCGTCGTCCTGCTGGTCCTGCTGGCGTGGCTGCTGTTCCTCATCGCGGTGCCGGTGTACGCGATGTCGACCATCGACAAGGTAAAGGCCGAACCCAAGAGCGACCGTCCCGACAACACGCTCGGCTCGGTTTTCCTGCTGGTCGGCTCAGACAGCCGCGAGGGGCTGACCGCCAAGGAGCGCAAGAAGCTGCACACCGGCAACGCCGGGGGCGAGCGCACCGACACCATCCTGCTGCTGTACGAACCGCCGTTCGGTCGAGGAAAGACGCTGCTGGTCAGCCTTCCGCGCGACTCGATCGTCGAGGTCCCAGGCGTCGGCACCACAAAGATCAACTCCGCGTACGCCTACGGTGGCCCCAAGCTGCTGGTCGAGACAGTGGAGGGCGAGACCGGCCTCTACGTCGACAACTACATCGAGATCGGGCTCGGCGGGTTCGTCAACCTCGTCGACGCGGTCGACGGTGTGCAGATCTGCCCCAAACAGCGGATGGACGACGTGAAGGCCGGCCTGCACATCAAGAAGGGCTGCCAGGATGCGGACGGGGTGACCGCCTTGGGCTACGCGCGCTCACGGCACACCTACTCCACCGGTGACATCGGCCGCGGCGAAGCGCAGCGCGAGGTCATCGGGCAGGTCGCACAGAAGGCCGCCTCACCGTGGTCGGTGATCAACCCCTTCCGGTACTTCGCCCTGAACACCGGCGGCGCCGACGCCCTTCGCGTCGGTGAGAACGTCGGGCCCATCGACATGGCCCAGTTCGCCTGGGCGGTGCGCAAGGTCAGCGGCAGGAGCGAGGACGGCAAGACCTGCACGGTGCCGATCGCCGACCTGTCGGTGAACTGGGACACCGACCGTGCGCGGGCGCTGTTCGAGAAGATGCAGGAAGGCGACACCCATCACGTCAGCAAGCGGCTCTGCAGCAAAACCGGTCTGCCTTACTAGCTAGTGTCCTCCGCCTGAAATTCGTGCGATATATCGGGCGAGGGACTCGAGGATCTCCTCGGCGGTCTTCTTCCAGACGAACGGTCTTGGGTTCTTGTTCCAGTTGTTGATCCACTCGCGGACGTCTTTCTCCAGCGCTTGGACGCTTTTGTGGACGCCGCGGCGTAGGAGTTGGTCGGTGAGGAAGGCGAACCAGCGCTCCACTTGGTTGATCCAGCTGGATCCGGTTGGGGTGAAGTGCATGTGGAAGCGTGGGTGGCGGGCGAGCCAGTCGTTGATGGCGGGGGTCTTGTGTGTGGACAGGTTGTCGCAGACGAGGTAGACGTCGAGCTGGTCCGGTACCGCTTTGTCGATCCCGACGAGGATTGGGGTGTACCAATGATCTTGGACAGGGACTCCTGATCCGAGAGGATGTAGTCCATGTCTGAGAAGCGCCGGAGCTTCAGCCCGCAGTTCAAGGCTGAGGCGGTGCAGATGGTGATCGAGACCGGGAAGCCGATCGCGACAGGTGGCCCGTGATCTTGGGATCCACGACGGCACGTTGGGCAACTGGGTCAACGCCTGGCGTCGCGACAACCCCGAACCCGACCAGCAGTCTCTGTCTGCGGTGGAGCGTGCACGCGTGAAGGAACTCGAGGACGAGAACCGCAGGCTGCGGATGGAAAACGAGTTCCTGAAAAAGCCGCGGCCTTCTTCGCCCGGACGCCGCAGTAGCCGAGCGGTGTGCGTTGATCGAGGCGGAGAAGGCCACCTACAGCATCGCGTGGATGTGCGCCCAGCTGGGCGTGCCCAGATCCAGCTTCTACGCCTGGCGGAACCGAACCGAGACCCCCGACCCAGGCACGTCGACGCGAGCTGGCTGTGCAGGTGCGTCGAGTGTTTGACAAGTCGCGCCAGACCTCGGGCTGCCGGCGGGTGGCCGCACAGTTGAACCGGGAAGGCCATGAATGCTCGGTCGGGCTGGTCGCGGACCTGATGCGCGAGCTCGGGCTGCGGGCTGTGCAGCCACGTGCGTACAAACGCACCACCCTGCCCGGTGAGCAGCCTGAAGACTCGCCGGACCTGATCGGCAGGGACTTCACCGCCTCCGCGCCCGGGCAGCGGCTCGTCGGCGACATCACCTACCTCGCCACCGACCAGGGCTGGCTGTACCTGGCCACCGTGATCGACCTGGCCACCCGGATGGTGGTGGGCTGGCAACTGGCCGACCACATGCGCACCAGCCTCGTCACCGACGCGTTGGCGATGACCGCAGAAGCCGGACACACACGACCAGGAGTGATCTTCCACTCCGAACCAGCGTCGGGCGGACCGGCGTGTGCTGGGACACCGCCGCCGCCGAGTCGTTCTTCGCCGCACTGAAGAACGAGATGTACCACCGGCAAAAGTTCACCACCAAGGCCAAGGCACGTTTCGCCGTCGCCGAGTACATCGAAGTCTTCTACAACCGGCAACGGCTGCACTCCACACTCGGCTACCGCACCCCACACGAAGCCCTCACCGAGTTCGAAACCGCAGCACCCGCTGCATGATCAACAACGAGGACCTGTCCAAAACCCTTGACACACCTCAGACCTCGACTTCGACGTGGACGATCTCGACCATGGGGAGGAGGCAGTTCTGGCTTGGGCGCCAGGCGGGCAGAGGTCCAGCCTGGCGGTGACGCCTACCGTGTGTTCCTGGACCCTGCAGGCCATCCCTTCTGCCTAGTCCAGACGTGAGCCGTTCTCGCAGCAGGTGTTGAGCGCCGCGCGGCGGCGCCTGCCCCCGAGCCCTCGTCCTACCCGCACGACCTCTGCGGACTGCCGCGAGCGACCGTTGGCGTCGAGGTGTCCGGGTAGGATTCTCCTGCGGACAGTCCATGCGAAGCGCGAGGGAAGCCTGTCAGCCTGCGCTTCGCTGAAGGTGCCACGCTGCCTCGAGTGCATCCTCGATGGCACCAGCGTCGCCTCTGGCGAGATCGGCGACGACCATCATGTGCTTGATGTACCGGGGCGGCACGCTGAAGGTTCCGGGGAACTGCCGGAGGACCGAGGCGCGGTAGTCGAAGTCGGCTCGGATCACCACATGGGTGTCGTCAAGCTGGCGGGCGACGAGCCTGCCGTGGTACCGCCACTGGGCAAGACCGTCCGCCGTTGTGCGGCGCACACCTTCCAGCGCATCGGCCAGCCGGTCTACCTCGCCTATCTGCAGCACATCGTCAACGATAGGCAGCGGCAACGTGGCTGCGTAGGTCGGCTTCGGTTGGGGATCCCTGACCGGGCACATGCCGCTGTCGTTACGGATCTGGCTGGGGTGATGGTAGGGCCGGCTCTGAGTCGGGCTGCCGGATGGAGCGTCAAGTCGTTGGCAGCGCTGGCACAACAGAATCGGCGTCCGGTAGCCGATCTTGTACCGGCACTCGCGTTCGGGACGGATAGTGTGTCTCAGTGACCTCGGTGAAGCTGCGCCACTCCGCCCGAGCGATCATCCTCGATGAGCACGATCGCATCCTGCTGTGTCGATTCGGATTCCCGCATCCTGCCGTGCCCGCCGGCGCGACGATCGTCTGGGCGGCCCCCGGCGGCGGCATCGAACACGGTGAGACTCCGCTCGAGGCCCTGGACCGTGAACTGCGCGAGGAGGTAGGACTCGTCCTCGATGCCGATCCGCCCCACGTCTGGCATCAGGAAGTCATCGCATCCGGACACGCGGCCGGGTATGACGGCGTGATCAACGACTACTTCCTGATCCGCACCTCCTCGTTCACGCCACACGGGACGCTGTCCGACGACGAGTTGACCGCCGAGCACATCACCGGGTGGCAATGGTGGCCGTGCAAGGACATTGCCGACTACCGGGGGACAGACCTGTTCTCACCACGCGACCTCGCAACGCTGCTGATCGCGCTGATTACAAACCGGATACCAGCTGCCCCGGTAAGGCTGGGGCTGTAAGTCGATCAGCGCCCGCGAGGCGTCTCAATCAACCATCGGCTTGTGAGAACCCACTTTCTGAGGCCCCGCCCTGCTGACTTGCTCGAGGAGATAGTCAGGCCGGTGCCTGCCAGGCGATCAGGTGGCGTCCCAGGATCTGGCGGGAGACGCGAGCGCCGGGCAGGACCTCGTGGACGCCCTTGCTGTTCGGAAAGTGGTGCAGCGTCGCGTTGGACACGACGGCATCGAACGACGCCCGTGCGAAGGGATACGTCATCACGTCGCCGTTACGCCAGGTCACCTTCGCCTCCGGAAACCGCGCTCGCGCCCGCTCCAGCACCGGGGCGTCCACATCGATCGCGACAACGCGGGGGACACGCCTTGCCAGCCTGGCGGCGAGGAAACCATCCCCGCATCCCACGTCGAGCACCGACGTCGCGGAGGGGGGCACGCACGCATCCAACCTCGCGTCATAGTGGATGTTCACATTCCACGGATCAGCAGACATGCCGCCAAGGTTGCCGTGTGAACAACGTCCAGGCCAGTTGCCGCCCTCCCTGTCCCGGATCTGCGGACTGGTGCAGCCACCAACCGCCCACTCACAGACCCTGGGCGGCATTGACCCAGGCCGTGGGCACTGAACCGCTGCCGGGTAGTGCCCAGCTTCTCCTTGGGTGCCAACGGGGACGAGCCGGGTGCCCGGTGAGCGATCACTATCCGTACGTGGGAGCATCCCCGTCGTACGCGGGAGGTTCGGCTTACGGAACGGCAATCAGAGCGATGTGTAGCCGGGCTCAACCTGAGTGCCTGCCATGGCCTCATCCTTGCGCGGTCGGAGACAGCTGCATTGAGGCCGTTCAGCCGCGGCCGAACATCTTTATGGCGTTTCTGATCCCCAGCCAACAATCCTCACCGGCATCTGCGCCGGACTGCACCGCCCCAACGGCGCCACCATCGCCGACAAGATGCTGTTCACGGTCGCCGCGATGGCCGCCGAGATGGCACGCGAACTCGTCCGCGAACGCACCCCCGACGGGCTCCGCGCCGCCCAAGCCCAAGGCCGCAAAGGTGGAAGCCCAGCCGCCGTCGACGACGTTCTCGCCGTCGCGCGCGCACGACAAGCCCGCGGAGAGTCCGTCACCACCATCGCTCAACACCTCGGCATCGGACGCTCCACCCTGTACCGGGCACTCCAAAACCACAGAGGAACCGCTCGCCAAAGAGCTAGCCGGATGATCCTCACAGGTCAGGGCTCTTGGCGTTCGATCCTGTTCCGTCTTCCCCGGACGCCGCATTGACGTCCTGGTCACCAAGGACGGCGGGGGCGAGATGACGGCCGCGAAGCTGGTCGCCGCCCGCCAGCTCGGACTTCCGGTCGTTGTCGTAGGCCGTCCATCGGTTCCGCCTAGTGGTGCTGTCGTCGACTCCCGTCGACGCCGCGCTGGAATGGCTGGACGCCAGCATGGGCGCAGACAGTCAAGGAGTTGTAGCGCGCATAGGAAAACGTGGTTGCTGCCCGAGGCGTCGGAGGAGCCGCAACCTAGCCGCAAGCCCCTGGAGCGAAAGTATCGGTGCTGTATGCAAGCTTCTCGGGTCCCGACTGCGCGGCTAGCCTGTTGCGCACCGAAGTGTAGCGGCGGCTTGACGGTGTTCGGGCGGGCCGGTCAGGAATGTAGCCGACGCTCGCATCCCACCCGAGTCCTTACGGAACATGAACGCTTCGCAGGAGGTCGTATGTTTCGGTCCCTCGCGCTCGTCGTCACCACCATAGCGGCCGTGACCGCTCTGGCTGGGCTGCCAGCTCAGGCCGACTCGCCACCCGACATCGACATCAACCGCACCGAGAAACACCAAGCCATCGACGGTTTCGGCTACTCCACGGCCTTCCAACGTGCATCTTTGGTCCACAACCTGCCCGAGGACAAACGCGAGGAGGTCCTCGAACTCCTTCTAGACCGTAAGACCGGCGCTGCCCCGAGCATCCTGCGGCTCGGTATCGGTTCTTCGGCGAGCAACGAATATGACTTGATGCTTTCGATCCAACCGGCCGATCCCGGTGGTCCGACGGCTCCTCCGAACTACAGCTGGGACGGCTGGGACGGAGGCCAGGTGTGGTTTGCCAAGCAAGCACAGGAGCGCGGAATCGATCGGTTCTATGCAGATGCCTGGAGCGCTCCTGGCTACATGAAGGACAACGGAAGCGACAGCAACGGCGGATCGCTCTGCGGTATGCAGGACGTCAGCTGCGACAGCGGTGACTGGCGTGAGGCTTACGCGCGATACCTCGTTCAATACACCAAGTTTTACGCAGCAGAAGGTATCCGGATCGACGAGCTGGGGTTCACCAACGAGCCCGACTGGACCGCGTCGTACGCCTCCATGCGGTTTACGCCCGCTCAGGCTGCCGAATTCATGAAGGTGATCGGCCCCATCGCTGACGACGCGGGAGTGAACGTGGCCTGCTGCGACTCCTTCGGGTGGCAGCACTCGGAGGCCTACGCCCGGGCAATCGCATCTGATTCCGAAGCTCGTAAGTATCTCGACGTCTTCACCGGTCACGGCTACGCGAGCCCGTCGGACCATCCGCTGCCTACCACGGCGACGACATGGATGACGGAATGGGCACCGTCGAGTGTTGCCGACGGCTGGAACGAGGCCTGGGATAGCGGCAAGGTCACCGACGGCATCAGGATCGCGGAGCGTATCCACGACACCCTCGCGCTCGCCGACAGCAGTGCGTTCATCTTCTGGCTCGGCTCCTCGCGCGGTGGCACCGCGGCGCTGATCCAGGTCGATGACGCCAACAACGCCTACCGCGTGTCCTCGCGCCTTTATGCCTTCGCCGCGTACAGCCGGTTCATCCGGCCCGGTGCGGTGCGGATCGGCGTGGACAATGCCCGCGAAGGGCTGAAGGTGTCGGCCTACCGCAATGCTGGCGGCGCCGAAGTCGTGCAGATCATCAACACCACGAACGAGGCCGTCGGGACCACGATCGACATGAAGGACCCCACGGCCTACCTCACCGACTCCAGCCACAACCTGGAGAAGGTCTCCGGCATCGTCTCCAAGCGCGACCGATACACAACGGTGACGTTGGCGCCGCGCTCTCTGACCACCCTGGTCACCGACCGCCCCGGCAACGGCTGATCCCTCGGCGAGTCGCCGGATCCAGGGGTGAACCCCTTCGCAGCATGCATCACCTGGAGCAGTGGCGTGGCGTGAGTACGGCCGGTCCGCCTCGGCTGCCGCCACATATCTGCTGCCTGAAGCCAGCTTGATCTTTCCTTGCAACGGAGCCTACCGGCCCGGTGGTCAGGGTGTCCCCCTACCGGAAGGAAACTCCAATCGAGCCGACTTGCCTCCTGCGCCGTAGCGTCGCGCACCAGCACCAATCCAGACGTCGGCTATTGCGGCAACAGCGGCTGGACCGAGCCGCGGATCACCAGGTGGGTGCCTAGGACCGTGTGCGGCGGGGGGCCGCCGTGGTTCGTGTGCTGCAGCGCGAGTCGCACGGCGGTGCGCCCGAGTTCCTCGTGCGGCTGGGACACGGTGGTCAAGTCGATGTCCATCGCGGGCGGCAGGTCGTCGAAGCCCACCATGGACACGTCCTCGGGCACCCGCAGCCCGTGCTCGAGCAGCGCCTGCCGGGCGCCGGCCGCGATCTGGTCGTTGCAGGCGAACAACGCGGTGAAGTCCCGCTCCTCGAACGCCAGCCGCTCCTTCATCATCCGGTAGCCCTCGCCACGCTCGAAGGTGCCCTCGACTTCGAGAGCGGGGTCGACATGGCCACCGATGCCGACCCAGGAGTCTGGGATGGCTGACGATCCGATTCGGTACAGGAGGAGTATGCGGTCGTCACGGATGAGGAAGATCGAGGTCATGAGTCGCGCCGAGCGGAGGCTCATGGCCGGCAGGCTATATAGCGGAGCGCGGGTCGATCTGGCCCGGTATGCGATCCCCGCGAACTGACCGGTCAGGGGACCTTCCCGCGTGATCGACGGGCACTTGGCCGGATCGCTCGGGTGCCCGGATCCGGATCTCTATTGAGACGGGCTCCATGGCTGCACTCAGCAGATGCCTCGACGACGGCTAGATCTTTCGGACTCAGACGAAATGGCGGCGAACTGTCTTGCCGGCACGCGAAGTTGCCCGCACACTCTTGCCATGGGATGGTGGATCTTCATCGGTGCCGTCGCGCTGCTGGCCCTGCTCGGACTGACCTACCGGTTTCGTGGTGCGGGGGCGCTAGACCGCGCGCGACATGAACGAGTCGCCGGAGGCGCAAAAGGAACCGAGAACACCCTCCCGCCGGACTTCACCAACATGTCAGGGTAGTTGTAGCCGGCCGGGATCAGGTGTTCAGCTGGCCTGCGGGCGGGGGCTTTGGCGGTTCTATACGAGCATGGGCGAGGCACGGCAGGAGTTCTCGATCGCAAGGACGTCCGCTGGGTGGTACGTGCGGACCGTCTGGCAGCTGCGAATCGTGTTCCCCAGAGGCCCGGTGGGCGGCGGGTTGCAAGTGCCGCGCTGAGCAAATTCGATCAAGCCGCGCGCACCAGGGCTGGCTGACAATGGCACCCATGGACACGCCGGCCGATACCCTCGCCGCCTTCGTCGCGGTGCTGTCCGAGGCGCTCTATGACCATGCGGCCACTCGCCGCCCGAGGCCCACACCGAAACCCAGCGCGCGCCTGAAGCCAACGGAGGGCCGGATCCCGGGTGCCATTTCGACCGTGCTCGAAAAACCTTGACTGCGCCATGATCATGGTGGTTGGTTCGTTGCTGCCACGCCGGTACCCGGTCGTGGCCTGCACCTTGAGAGGCTGGCTGGATCAAAGCGGGGGGACATGTACAAGGTCGTGAAGCGGCTGGCGCTTGCTCTGATGGTCGTAGCAATGGGTAGCCCACTTCTTCTGGCCACAGGCCAAGCCCAGACGTTGGTGGAGGCCAGAACGACCGAGCAGCCCCTGACACTGCCGGTACGGACCAAGCAAGCCCTCGCCGGTTCACCGAACCAGGACGCTGATCACAAGCTGCGTGCACTCAATGCCACGGCACTCCGGGGGCCCGCTCGAAGATCGGGCCTGGCCACTAACGCCAGGAGCTCGCAGCTTCGGGTCCTGCACTGGAACATCTACGGCGTCACAGGAAACCATGGGACTCACGAAGTTGTGGACCGGCTCATCGACAACGTCGAAGGGCTGTGGGCCAACGGGCTGCCGATTCACCTTCTCTCGATCAACGAGACCTGTCGAGAGCAGACCCGTTACGCACTCGGACAACTCAAGAGGCGGCTTGGTATCGATGCTGTTGAGATGCACTTTGCCGAGTCAGACGAAAGCTCGTGGTATGACATCCGCTGCACCGGTGCTGATGCCGGCGATGACACCGGCGTCGGCCTGATCGCCCTCGGCGCGGACCGTGTCGTTGTCAAGCTGCGGTACTGGTTCAACCGTGACGGCACCTTGCACAGGCGCACGCGAGGCGACCTTCCGATCAGGCCACCAGGTAAGCGGGCCGCCGCGTGCATGCTGGTCTCCTACAGATCCACGCTTGGACGTGACGTCTGGGTATGCTCGGCTCACCTTGCCACGCAGGCCGAAGGCAAAACAGCGGCGGCCAAGCAAGCCCGCACATTGGTCACCGAACTCGAGAAGGAATTCTCTGGCGAAGCGCCAGTCGTTCTCACCGGCGACCTGAACCTCGAACCGGACCGGTTCGGCTCGATCTATGCCCCAGACCAAGACGGCAACAGTGACTGCAAGCCCGAGGGCCCGCCGCCGGGGTTGTGCTTTCTTGAGGTGGACTGGCCGGAGAACCGCCCGACGTGGACACCAAAGAAAGCGCCCCAACCGACGCAGAAGCTGGACTATATCTTTGGCGATCAGCGGCACTTTTTCCCGACGGCGGCTGCGCTCCTTGACGGAGGCAACTGCTGGCGCGGCCAAAAGCCCTGCTCGGATCACCGCATGCTGTTCGGCACGCTTGCGTTCCGGGAATCTGGCACCGGTGGTCCCGCACCAACGCGACTGACATACCGAGGACCCACCGACGCCCCATACCACCAACCCTTTACTGCCTCCGCAACGCTGACCCACAGCAGGAAGCCTGGCGATGACCCAACCACTCCCCTCGCCGACGCGCGGGTGAGGTTCACGCTTGGGTCGGGTGGGGGCGGTCAGACCTGTGCCGGTACGACGAACGCCTCGGGCGTCGCCCACTGCCAACTGTTGGCCATACAGCGTCCTGGGAGGACAACCCTCACCGTCCACTACTCCGGAGACGGCTACGCGCCCAGCTCCCTTACGGTGCCATTCACGATCACCCGCCAGCCGACTACCACGTCCTACCGCGGCCCAAGCCGGCTCGCGAACGGCACCCCGGTGACACTGGCAGGTCAGCTGCACGAGAACCACGACGGCTCCCCTATTCCGGGTCGCACCTTGCGAATGGCAGTGGGCAGTGGCGAGCACCGCCAAGCCTGCACCGGAACAACCAACGCATCCGGCACCGCCCGCTGCACCATCCGCTCGGTCGACCAGCCATTGAACGCCGCCGCCACCGTCCCGGTACAGGTCCAGTTCGCCGGCGACCCGTACTACCTGCCGTCGTCGAAGTCGGCGACAGCGTTGTTGGAGTACTACACCGGACGCGCCTACGGCCTCACCGCCACCATCGGACTTCCCCTGGTGCCGCTCGTCAGCCTGTCGCCCACACCAGACACCGGCCCTGTGAGGACCGCACGCGCATCCGAGAGCACCACCCCATGTGTCGCCGAGGTGGATGCCGCAGTCCTGCTGACGTCGGACGTCGTGTGCCCGAAGGTGACGACCAGACTGGCGCCGGGCACATCGACCTCGACCGCCACGGTCGAACAGACAAGGATCGGCCTCCCAGGACTTCCGGTGATAGAGGTACGCGGGGCGACCGCGACGTCCACCAGCACATGCGGATCCGGCGGGTCCGCCACAGGCAACACCGGCCTCGAGCTCTACATCGGGGGACGACGGGTTCCAGTCACGGCCGAGGTGAACGCCGAGGTCGACCTACCAGGCGTCGCCAGGCTCGTGGTCAACGAGCAGAAACCCGTCGCCGGCGCCGACCACGGGCTCACCGTCAACGCCGTCCACCTGACCGCTGCCGGTGGCAACACCGACATCGTGATGGCCTCAGCAACCAGCGACGTCCACAACTGCGCCAGATAAAGGCTCGGCTTGCGGTGGCTGTAGGTGCGGCACGATCGTCGTCTGCCAGGTCGCCGGCGGCGATGAGCTGGTCCACTCGGCACCCGCGTCGCGCTGTCGGAGGTTCCCGGTACAGGAGGAGCTCCCGTCCGTTTGGGGAACCGCGGGTTCGAGCGGTGATTGCAACACCCGATGGGCACCACGGCGCTCAGGTCTCCATTGGGCGCCAAGGTAGACGAGGTTCCCGTCAGGATCGCGCGTTTGGTCCACGCGTTCACCCCACGGCTGGTCCTCCGGCTCAGCGACGACAGGTGTCCCAGCCGCTGCCAGCGACTGGAGCGTGGCATCAACATCATCGACGTACACCCAATAGCCGAACCGGTCCGCATCGGTCGCACTTCCCGCGCCGATGCCGATGCTCGATGAGCCACGCTCCATAGTGACAAAGCCCGGCTCGCCCTCTGGAGGGAACTGGTAGACCTGCGTGAAGCCGAGCTGCTCGTAGAAGCGTCGCGCCGAAGAGAGATCACCGACGCTGATGATCGGGAATGCACGGTTGCTCATGAGTGGAGTCTCCCAGCGACCCCCGACGGGCAGCCACGGCACCAGGGCGGTCCGACGCGCTGCAGTCGTCCGTTTACGGATCCGCATACGGACAGGGCCCCGGTCGGAACGCTGCTCCTGTGATGTGTCATCGCGGTGTTCGGGCGCACCGTTCTCCTACCGGACGGCGGTGGACTGGCCCCGAACACCGCTCGTATGGAGCCGCGTCCGAAGCTCGCGCGG
>NZ_JBEFTX010000036.1:0-17683 GCF_040195635.1 Actinopolymorpha sp. B11F2
CGGAAGTTAAGCCCTCCAGCGCCGATGGTACTGCAGGGGCCACCCTGTGGGAGAGTAGGACACCGCCGGACACCACACACAAGAAGAGGGCCACCCACCAGGGCGGCCCTCTTCTTGCGTCCTGAGGCAGAACGGCAGGGGCCAGTTGCCACATCGTGGAGCTGCGCGCCTCGGGTGAGGCGATGCCCCCTCGGGTGAGGCGATGCCCCCTCGGGTGAGGCGGCGGCTCCCGAGGGTCAGGCGAGGGGCATGCGAGCGCCGTCGGTGGGCCAGCGGTAGGCGTCGTGAGCAATGGCGAGGCGCCGGAGCCGGTACGCCGTCGAGCTGCCGGGCAGCAGATGCTCGACCGGATGTTCGCGGCGGAGGACGTCAGGATCAAGGTCGTCGGTGATGAGGGGCCGGACCCCCAGCGGGCGGACAGGTCCGGCGACCGGGAGGCGGCCGAGCACCCGCCGCACTGCCGTCGTTCCCGATGGGCCGAGCGTTCGCATGGCTCGGGCCCGCATATCCAGGTCGATCGTACGAATGCGTTCGTGCAGGGACGGCTGATGCGTGGCGTAGCCGTCCATCAACTGGGTCAGGAGCTCAGCGGTCGCCGACGCTCCGGACGGAGCGGGCAGTGCCTTGCAGGCCTTGGCGAGCTCAGCTCGGACCGCCGGATCAACCAGCCGCGCGACGCCCAGGGTGATGGCCTCTGCGCTGTCGTTCTCGACGCACAGTGCTAGTCGACCAGCGGCGAGATACCGCGCCCGGCCTATCTGGTCGTCCGTGGCAGTCGCGAGATTGGGCACGAGGAGGGTGGGTACGCCGGCGGGGAGCAGTTCGTGGACGGTGTTGTAGCCCGCGGCACCAACGGCGGCGTCGAACGCGGCGAGATAGCGCGCCAGCGGGTAGACGCCGACCAGTTCGTGGACGCGGGCGACGTCGGCCGCGGGGAGGACGGCCAGGGCCAGCGGTGCCCGCGTGACGGCCACCTGCCAGTCGGGCGTGGCCAAGAACGAACGGATCGCCGCCAGTGCGGGTGTCCGGGTGTCGTTGATGGAGCCGGCGCCGAGTGTCACCAGAGCGGTGGGCCGATCGGGGTCCAGCCCGAGAGCCGCGGCGGCCTCGGCTCGGGAGAGCGGTGGATTCCCTTCCAGAACGGTGATTGGGGCCACCGGGACCGCATCGGACAGGGACGCGGTCGCGCCCCGGTCCGCGGCAGCGGCGAGGTCTCCGGGCTCGACGACCAGATCGAAGAATGCCCGCGAGGCAAGGGCGCGCCGGTTCGCGTTCGCCCGCCACAGCCCTCGGCGTATCCAGACGAACGCCACGTCGGGATGCGCGGCGCGAGCGCGCAGCAGGCCGAGGTAGGGCGCCACCCCGTCGAACGCCAGGACCCGCGCCCGGGTTTCCTGCAAGAGTGCGGTGAGACGCTTGCCGAGGTAGCCGTGCCATGAGAGGTGCGGCATCCAGTTCCGGTGGTGGCTCGGGCAGTACTCCGCCCGTAGGCCGTGCCGGGTCACGACATGGACGGCCTGAGAGAGGGAGAAGACAATCGGCTCGACCGGACCGGACAGGGCAAGCGCCACCGCCGCCTGCCGGGCGAGATGTCCCATCCCGGTGCCGTTGCTGGTGGCCAGGATGATCCGAGGCGGCGTGTCGCTCACCGCGCGGTGGGTGCCGCGGCATCGCCGGTTGCGGGGCCGCTGGCGGTACTGGTGGCTTGGCGCTCGCCAGGTGTGGGGGCGCTGGCCGCGTTGGTGGCTTGGCGCTTGCCAGGTGTGGGGGCCTCGCCGGACGACGCGGTCGTGAGGCCACCGGTTGCCGTTCCGGGAGCGGGAACGGTGCCGGCGTTCCCCAACCAGGAAACGAGAATCTCGGCGATGCGTACGCCGGCCCGGCCGTCCCACAGCGGTGGCACCGGCCAGGAGGACAGCGGCCCGTGGTCGAGCACTGCCTGCAGGGCGTGCGGGAGTGTCTCGGCCTTGACCAGTTGGTTCGTACCGTGGGAGATCGTCACCGGCCGTTCCGTGCTGGGCCGCAGCGTCAGGCAAGGAACGCCGAGCACCGTGGTCTCCTCCTGAACCCCGCCGGAGTCGGTGAGCACGGCCGCCGCGCCGCGGACCAGCGACATGAACTCGACGTAGCCGAGCGGCTCGACGACCCGGATGCCGTGGTGGTCGGCGAAGCCGAGCTCGAGCAGCCGGGCCCGTCCGCGCGGATGCAGGGGTACGACGATCGGCACCTGGTCGGCACACTTGTGCATCGCCTGCACGAGAGCGACCGCCTGTTCGGCGCCGTCGACGTTGCCGGGCCGGTGGAGCGTCGCGACGGCGTACGCGCCGGAAAGGCCGTGCGCCTCCCGCACCGGCGCCGGATCGAACCGGTCGAGGTGCGCCAGCAGTGTGTCGATCATCGGGTTGCCGACCAGGTGGATCCGCTCGGCCGGTACGCCTTCGCGGGCGAGGTGCGCGATCGCCTCCGGACTCGTCGCGAACGCGAGATCGGACAGCGCGTCGGTGACCTTGCGGTTGATCTCCTCCGGCATCGTCAGATCGAAGCTACGCAGGCCGGCCTCGACGTGTGCCAGCGGAACGCCGAGCTTCGAGCACACCAACGCGGCTGCCAAGGTGGAGTTGACATCGCCGTAAACCACAACCAGGGAAGGCCTCTGGTCGCGGAACTGCTCTTCGAGCGCGGTCATCACCGCCGCGGTCTGGGTCGCATGCGTGCCCGATCCCACGCCGAGGTTGACGTCAGGGCGGGGCAGGTCGAGCTCCCGGAAGAACACTTCGGACAACTTGTCGTCATAGTGCTGGCCGGTGTGGACCAACTGCTGGGCGGCACCACTGGCCCGCAAGGCGGCGATCACGGGCGCGGCCTTGGGGAAGTTGGGCCGAGCTCCGGTGATGTGGACGACGGTCACTCTTGCGCACCTCCCGCATGGCCAGCGTGGTCGAACTCGGCTCTTTGGTCGGCGTCGATCCTGTGGTCGGTGTCGGCGTCGGCTCTGCTGTCGGCGTCGGTCCTGTTGTCTGACCCGGCGACGGTGTTGACGCGAGGGTCTGCGTCGATCCAGTCCCGGACCGCCGCGGAGAACGCTCCCGACACGCGCGCCGGCGTGATCCGCGCGGCCGCACCCGCGGCGGACAGCCGCGCCTGCGCGGTAACCAACCGTCGCGACTCGACGAGCGCGTCAACGATGTCGGCCGGAGCATCACCCGCGTACTGCACCGCGTACGCCGAACTCAACCGGGCATCACCACCGGAGTCGTCCCGCACCACGACCGGCAGCCCGAACGTCAGAGCCAGCGCCAGCGCGCCGGAGTTCAGCGACCGGCGGTACGGGAAGACGGCCACGTCGGCCGCCCGGAGATAGACCTGCAGCTCGTCGTCGGGCACCTTGCGCAGTGCCGCGTAGGCGCACGGATGGGTGAGCATCCGCTCCCGGAAGGCCCGCGACTCGTCGTCGCGGCTGGGTGGGCCGGCCACGAGCAGGACGTAGCGACCAGGTTCGCGTGCACACAGCAGATCGAAGGCGTCGAGGAGTTCGGTGATCCCCTTGTACGGCTGGATCCGACCGATCAGCAGGAACGCCGTCACCTCCGGCGCGAGCCCCAACTCCGCCCGGGCCTGACGCCGCGACATCCACGACGGATAGACATCGTGGTAGGCCGGATGCGGCACCGGCAGCAGTTTGGCCTCCGGGATGTCGAACCACGGCGCGACCAGCTCGCGCGTGCGCGGGCTCATCACGTGGACGCGCTCGACCGCGTCGACCACACCCTGCCGCAGCTCCGCCTCCAGATCTGGGAACCGGGCCTCGTGCGGAAGAATGTTGTGAACGGTCCACATCAACCGGGCGCCGCGGTCCTTCAGGGCGTGCAGGCGTTCGAGGTAACGCTTCAACGCCTCGCGCGCCATCGCCTCGTCGTCGGCCTTGGCCATCACGACGTTGAGCCAGTGGACGTGGGTGACCAGCTCGAGACCGCTGCCGGCGATGGCATCGGCGGCCGCGAGCGTCGTGTCGATGTCGTAGGTGGGAACCGGTGTGAGCCCGGACTCGCCCAGGCGGGAGTAGAGCAAGGCCTGGAACGGATTGCCGCGTACGACCGGGTAGTACGCCAGCAGGCCGCCGCCACTCGACCAGTCGTGGTTGGCGAGCGTGCGGAGCGTGTCGTCGAGGGCGAGGGCAGGTTCGTGACCGAGCCGCCTGGTGATCAGCATGCCGTGCTCCCGTTCGCGGTGGCCGACGCCTCGTGCCGGGCGGGGCTGGTCGCGAGAAGTTCGTCGTACTCTGCACCGAACGCCGCAGCGACCGCGGACCACGTCCGCTCGGTGGCCACCCAGAGCGCCGCGGCGTCGGCCATCTGCTTGCGTTCGGATTCGTTGTCCATCAGCAGGGCGGCAGCTGCCGCCAGCGCGCCAGGATCGCCAGCCCTGAATGCCTGCCCGCGCGCGCCGGAGCCGATGATCTCGGCGAGCGCCGGCAGATCCGCCACCAGCAACGGCACCCGCATCGCCATCGCCTCGAACGGCTTCAGCGGCGACACCATCCGGGCGGCCCGGTCGTCGACCCGGGGTACCACGAAGAGGTCGATCTGCGCGTAGTGTCCGGCCACCTCGTCGAAGGGCACGTTGCCGGTGAAGACCACGTGGCGGGCAACGCCGAGCTTCTTGGCCAGGCGTTCGAGCTCCTGCCGGCGGTTGCCGTCGCCCACCAACAGCCCCGTCACCGACCGACCCGCGGCCCGCAGCTCGGCGACTGCCTCGATCAGGACCTCCTGACCCTCTCTCGGGTGGGACAGGTTGCTGACGTAGCCGAGCGTGAACGTGTCGGCCAACCCGAGCCGGTGCCGCAGGGTGAGGTCGCGTTCCTGCGGGACGAAGCGGGTGACGTCGACCGCGTTGGGGACCACCCGGACCTTCTCGGCGGGGATGCCATGCCGGTGGATGATCTCGTCGCGCATCGGGCCCGACAGGGTAACCACCAGGTCTGCAGCCGCCATCATCCGAGACTCGGTGGCGAACCTGCGTTCGTAGTACTCGCCGCGCTCGGCGTAACGCGGATCATCGGTCCAGGTGGTCTCGAAGAAGCTGCGGACTTCGTACAACCAGGGGATCCCGGCCCACCGCGCGACCGCGTTGCCGGCCAGGGCCGACTCGAAGCCGCGATGTCCGGACGACACGTGCAGCAGGGC
Organism: Actinopolymorpha sp. B11F2; assembly: GCF_040195635.1. NCBI lineage: Bacteria > Bacillati > Actinomycetota > Actinomycetes > Propionibacteriales > Actinopolymorphaceae > Actinopolymorpha > Actinopolymorpha sp. B11F2. Next base: position 5,184 of record NZ_JBEFTX010000036.1, read on the forward strand.
CGGACGCTCCGCCGCCACCAGACCGGCCAGCATCCGCGCCGTCAGCTCGACGTACTCGTCCAGTCCGAGCGCCAACAACGGACGCCCCGCCGCCGGCAGCAGGTGGCGGTAGGTGACCTCCTCCACGACGCTCTCCGTCGGCGGTTCGTCGATGCCGAGCACGCCCGGAAACCCCGGCATCGTCACGCCGAGGACATCGCGGCCTGCCCGGACGAGTGCCTGCAGGGACTCGTGCGAGCGCGTACAGAAACCGTTGTGCAGAAACGGGCGGGACTCCTTGGCGAGGTAGACGACCCGAGCCGGACGCGGATGGTAGGGCGCCGGGAGCGGTGTCGCGATCACCGGCTGCCAGCGCGGATCGGTCTCCCGGGTGCGACCGACGAGCTTGCGGCCGCTGCTCCAGTGCACCGGGTCCCGGGTTCGTTCCATCCGGCGAACGGCATGGTGGCCGGCCTCGGTGAACGCCCCGCGCTTGATGGCGATCCTGGACGCGACCTCCAGCGCGCCGGAGTCGGTGGGGTTGCGGCGCAGGACCGCGTTCACGTGTACTGCCGCCTCTTCGTACTCCCCGGATCCAAGGCACGCCCGCGCGGCGGCCAGCCCGTGGCGGGTGCGGGAGGCGGTGTGCTGTCCCAGGACGAGGCGCTGCACCTTGCGGATTCGTCGCTTCGTCTGCGGAGTCAGCCGTTCACGCGCCAGCGCCGTCGCCTTCTTCGACAGCTTCTTGGTCAGCTGGTCAGCAAGGCTTCTCATGCGTCTTCTTGCTTCGGTGCGCACGCGCATGCTGTGCTCATTGGTCGCTCGCTCCGCTCGCTCATGCCCACAGAATGGCCTCCGGGAGTCCGTCGTAGAGCACCTCGCCGTGGTCGAGGAGGTCGTCAGGATCAGCCTGCCAGGTATGTCCGCCGCTGCGCCGGTAGTACACGTAACCGAGACCGTGCGTACGGTAAGTGACGCCCCCCGCCGAACGCAGCCGCGCCAACAGGTCCGCGTCGACGTGTCGCGGTGAGGTGCTCCACCCGCCGGCGGCCTGCAGGACACCTCGGGACAGCAGGAGCGTGCCGCCGGCCGGCATCACCTCGTACGCCTCTGTCGCGGCCCAGGTCCGGTCGATCGTCACTCCGGAGTCGGCGAGGTGGACGAACCGCGCGGACTTCGCCACCAGGTCGGCGCCGGAGGTCCGGGCGGCGAGGACCAGGTCGGTCAGATGGTCGGGGCCGTAACGGTCGTCGTCGTCGACCTTCGCGACGAACTCCCCGTCGGCCCGTCGGGTGAGGATCTCGAGAATCTCGCCCAGGGTGCGCTGGTCGTCGATGTCGACCGTCCGGAGCGGTCCCGGCAGGCGTTTACGCAGGTCAGCGAGGGTGTGTGGATCGAGCGTGTAGCCGTGGGTGCCGACCAGGACCTCGAATCGGGAGTACGTCTGGCGGGCGAGGTCGGCGAGGCAGCGGACCACATCGTCGGCGCGCTTGCTTGCCACGAGGACCGAGATCATCGGCAGAGCCAGGCGGCCACGGAACGCCGGATCGGCGAGGATCCCGGCCTGGCGGGAGGTGGAGGCGCTCAGCTGGTAGCCCGGCAACCCGTCGACGGTCTCGGGCTTCTCGACGACCTGGTGGCCCTCGGCGGCCAGCCGCTGTCGCATCGCGGCAGACACCGATGCCAGGCCAACCCCGCAGGCGGCGAGCCCGGCAAGCACGTGCCGGGTGAACGGTTCGGCGGCGAGGTCGTCGCCGATGGCCGCGACCGCGTACTTCTGCCAGTTCCTGTCCAGCAGCGTCGCCTCGACCGACCCGGACGGGGTGAAGACGAGGCCCGGCGTTCCGTCGCCGGCCGCGAGGACGAGGCGATCGCCATCGCGGCGGAGGTCGTACGCCGTCGCCCGGCCGGTCAGGCGCCGACCGTGCGGATTGGCGAGCGCGGTGACCAGGGGAAACCGGAACTCCCGCAGGGTGACCTGAGGCTGTCGGGGTGCCGGCGCCGGCTGAGCGTGCTCGCCGTCGGTGGGTGGGTCGGTGTCGGTCTGGCCCTCGGCGTCTGTTGGCTCGGCGTCTGTTGGCTCGGCGTCTGTTGGCTCGGCGCCGACGAGCCCGTGCGGCCAGGTCGAGTCGCCGGCGATCCAAGCCGCCCGATCGAGCGCGGGAAGTTCGCCACCAGCCTGTTCCCAGCGCCGGGACCGCAGGACCGCCGCGCTCAGCTCGGTCAGTGCGCGACCGACGTGGCGGCGCTTCCGCCAACCGATCCGGACCGCGACGCCGTTCCCGGCCGACTCCCACCTGAACCTGTGGAGGTCACGGGCGATGCGGACCGGACGCAGGCCACCGCGTAACCAGGTCGGCATCGTCGCGACCTCCAGCCGGACCTCCCGGACGCGGCCGCGGAGCAGGCACGAGCCGGTGAGGCGTTCCAGGCAGGCTCCGTCGGGGACCTGGACCAGCAGCACCTCGCAGTGCACAGGGCGCTCGGCCGTGGGATCGGTCAGGCGGTAGCGGCGGGACCGGAGGCCACCCAGGACCGAGACCTCCACGGTGTCCCAGCCGGCCATGCGGACGCGTACGGTCCGGGCGACTGTGCGCTTGATCCGGACGATTGCCCGCCGCCATTTCGCCACCTGGCGCCGTCCCCCGATTGTGTCCGTCGTACCCGTTGTCTCTGCCCTACCCGTTGTCTCTGCCCTACCCGTTGTGTCTGTCGTACCCGTTGTATCGGTCCTACCCGGCCTGCCCGGCGGTTCAGCCGTACTGGCCGTTGGTTCTGTCGCACCTGGGGGTTCGGGCGTACCGCCGGGTGGGTCTGGCCTTCCGTCGCTCCCTCCAGCGACCCTGTCGATCGCCTCATCGGCTGTGGAAGCGGTCTCGGTCATGGGTTCGCCACGGGACTTTCCCACCTCGGTACTCGGCATCAGCTTCGTTGGTCCCTATGCTGCCTGTTTCGTGGTCGATGACACTCCTCACAGCACCCACCGGGCTCTGATGACACTTGACGATGGGACCGAACCGCGGTTCGGCACCAGCACTGTAGTTGTCCTTCGCGACCCCAATTGGCCGCCGCAGGCAGGCGTGTGCTGCTGGCGGGCGAGTGTTCACGAGACCTTCACCGAGTGCGGCCTGACCGTTCACGATCTTGTCTGGTCGCCGCCACCGGTGCCGGAGATGCCTGCGGCGCCTGACGCGCAGGCCGCGGGTTCGCTGGCCGCTGAGCCGTCCGTCACGGGCGTCGCCGTCCGATTCGTCGGGCGCGCTGCCCGGGCCGGCGCCTACGCGGCCGGGCGGCGGATGCGGTCGGCGGCAGGCCGCGTCGGTCGGGAGCTCGAGACCCGCATGTCGCGACGGGTGGGTGGTGGCGTCTGGTCCGGCACGGGGGTGCGGCCGGGGACCGGTGGCGCGGCGACCGGTGCGGTGGGGATCCCGCCGGCTGATCCTGACCCGCAGCTGGCGCGGCTCGCCGCGGCTCGGCTGGTCCTGGCCGAGTCGCCGGAGGCCGCGGTCACGGCGGTACGGTCCGGAGTGAACCCCGCCGCGGTCTGGCTCCTCGCGGTGCCACCCGAGCGCGCCGCGCCCGGCGAGCCCGTCACCTGGGCCGGCCCGATCCGGGACGCCGCGCCCTTCATCGGCGGCCTGGTCGCGGACAGCGTGGATGCGGCCGGCATCCTCGAACGCGTCGCCGGCCCGGTGCGTACCGTCGTCTTTCCCCCGCTCGCGACTGACCGTGGATGCCCGACATGCGGCGCCAGACCGGCCGTAGCGGGATCACTGGCGTCCTCGGCGTCGCCGGGGTCCTCGGGGTCACTGGGTTCCTCGCGGTCGTCGGAGTCGCGTGGCGAAGATCAGGACGGTACGCAGGAATCGGGCGGTCCCGGCTCGGTGCTCGACGTCCATCCGACCGACGTACCGGGTCACCTGCTGCTCTGGCGACGCCTGCTCGACCAGGTGGCGGGTGGGCGGGCGCCGCGGCCGACGGCCTCGTCGTACCCGGTGGCTCGGCTTCGGGGGGACGCCGGTCCGTGGTCGCCGCCACGACTCGACCCGTGGCGCGGAGACGGTCCTGGTGGTGCGGAGGCGGGCCAACCGGAACCTCGTGGTGTGGAGACGGGCGAGCCCCGGCACGAAGATGCCGCAGGGGGCGATGCGGCGGGGGCCGATGCGGCCGGGTTCGGTGAGCTCCGGCGCGACGACGCGGCCGGGTCGGGTGAGGTCGGGTCCGGCGGGGGCCTCGCCGCGTGGACGGCGGAGGTGCAGCTCGCCGGGGCACGTCGCCTGCTGGCCGACCTGCCACCTCCGGCTGGAGACGACCTGCCACCCCCGACCGAAGACCCCGCCCGCGCGGACGCGACCTCCACGCCCATGCGGGTACGCGTGATCGGGCACGACATGAAGTTCATGCGCGACCTCGCCACCGTCCTCGACGGCTGGCCGGACCTTGACGTCGAGGTCGACGAATGGCGCAGCGCGGGCGCCAAGAACGACGGGATCACCGAGAACCTCGCCCGCACCGCGCACACGCTGGTGGCCGAGTGGGCCCGCCCGAACGCGGTCTGGCTGTCGGAGGTGAAGCGCCCGGACCAACGACTGATCGTCCGGCTGCACCGGTTCGAGATCGACAGCGCCTATCCCGCCAAGATCGACATCGACGCGGTCGAGGCCGTCGTCTACATCGCCCCTCACATGGGGCGGCGGATCCGGGACGAGATCGGCTGGCCGGCCGGGAAGCTCGTCTACGTACCCAACTACACCGATCTGGCGCGGCTGGACCGGCCGAAGTTCCCGGGCGCGCGGTTCACGCTCGGCATGGTGGGGATCATCCCGGCGCTCAAGCGTTTCGATCTCGCGCTGGATCTGCTGAGCGCGGTACGCCGCGAGGATCCACGGTTCAGCCTGTTGGTACGCAGCCAGATGGGATGGGCGCACAAGCCGTCGTGGCAGAGCGCGGAGGAACGCCGGGAAGTCCAGCGGAGCATGGAACGCGTGGAGAAGGATCCGCACCTGCGCGGCGCGGTGGTCTTCGACGCGTTCGGGCGAGACATGGCCGCCTGGTACCGAAAGGTCGGCCACATTCTCTCCCTTTCCGACGTCGAGGGTTCACATGCGGCGCTCTGCGAGGGGATGGGATCCGGCGCGGTTCCGGTGATCAGAGGCTGGCAGGGCGCGGCGGAGGCGTACGGAAAGGACGCCTTGTGCGGCTCACTCGACGACGCGGTCGCGCGCGTGCTCGAGGACGCGGATCTGACCAGGTGGGAGGGCCGATCGGTGGCGGCCAAGCGCGAGGTCGCTGCCCGCTTCGACCCTGCGCAGGTGGTGCAGGCATGGGTGGACCTGTCCTACGGAAGGATCGACGACGCCCGCCAGCGGTTCGCCGAGTACGCCGATCCCACCGTCCTGCCGTAGCCGTAGCCCGTGGCCGTAGCGGCCGAGGTCAACGGTCTGGTGACGCGATCTCCGCGGGAGTGACCAGGGGCGTACCGGCGTCCCAGGTGACGTCCGGGTCGGGCACCGGGATCGAGCTGATCAGCAGCTTGGAGTACTCGTGCTGTGGATCATCGATGACGCGTTGGGTGTCGCCACGCTCCACAATCGAACCCTGGTAGAGAATGCAGATCTCGTCACCGATCTGGTAGGCCGTCGACAGGTCGTGGGTGATGTAGAGAAACGAGATGCCCTGCTCGTCACGCAACCGCAGCATGATGTCGAGAATCATTGCCCGCAAGGACGCATCGACCATCGAGACCGGTTCGTCCGCGACGATGAGCCGTGGAGTGAGCAGGTACGCACGCGCCATCATCAGCCGCTGCCGTTGGCCGCCGGACAACTGGTGTGGGTGCTTGTCGAGGACCTCGTCGCCGCGCATGCCGACGATGCGAAGCGCCTCCTCGATCTGGTCCCTCGCCGCTGCCTTGGACGGCGCGAGACCGAAGCGTTTGATCGCGACGTCGAAGATGTGCCGGATCTTGTAGAACGGGTTGTAGACGCCGAACGGGTCCTGGAAGATCGCCTGGACCTCCCTGCGGTAGGCGAGCCGCTGCCGCTTGTCGAGCGTGTCGAGGTTCTGCCCGCGATAGGTGATCTCGCCCGACGTCAGTGACGTGAAGCCCAGAATCGCGTTGGACAGCGTCGTCTTGCCGCTGCCGCTCTCGCCGGCGATCGTGGTGATCGTGGCCGGTGACGTGCCCAGAGCCAACGACACGTCGGAGAGCGCCGTCGTCCGGTCCTCGCCCTTGCCGTAGATCTTGGTGGCGTTTCGTACGTCCAACAGTGGTTCAGGTGTCGACACCGGCCCAGACGTCGGCTCAGACATCGGCGTTCACCCGCTCTGCGTCATCGTGATCGTCATCGGTGCTGTCCCAGGTCGCGACCAGGTGGCCGGGGCTGACCTCCACGAGCGGCGGTGTCGGTCGCCGGTCGCGGAGGTCGGGTGTACGGAACTCCTTCACCAGCAGGGGTTTGCGCTCCCTGATCGAGGGGATCGAGGCGATCAGGTGCCGGGTGTAGGGGTGTTGCGGGCTGTTGAAGAGATCGCGGACGGAGCCGATCTCCACGATGTTGCCGGCGAACATCACCGCGATGCGGTCGACGAGCTGGGCCTGCAGAGCCATGTCGTGGCCGATCAGGATCATCGAGCTGTTGAGGCGCTTCTTGACCTCCAGCAGGGTCTGCGCGACCGTCCGCTGGACGACCACGTCGAGTGCGCTCGTCGGCTCGTCGGCGATGATCAACGCCGGCTCGAGAGCGATGGCCATTGCGATGCAGACGCGCTGCTTCATGCCGCCGGACAGCTCGTGCGGGTAGAGGTCGCAGACGCGGGCCGGGAGTTGGACCAAGTCGAGCAGCCGCACGATCCGGGCCTTCAACGCCGCGCGGGACTGCCGTCCCTCGTGCGCTTCGATGGCGTCGGCGATCTGGTGCCGCACGCGCATCACCGGGTTGAGGGAGTTCATCGAACCCTGCGGGATCAGTGCGATGTCCCGCCATCGTCTGGCCCGCAACGCGGCGTCCTGCAGGGAGAGGAAGTCCTCACCGTTCACGCGTACCGAACCGTCGACGATCCGGCCGGGTGGCGACGTGAGGCGCAGGATCGCCATCGCGACGGTGGACTTGCCGGAGCCCGACTCGCCCACCAGACCGAGCGTCTCGCCTTCGCCGACGGAGAAACTGACGCCGTTGACGGCGATCACGTCGCCCTGCATGGTTTCGTAGTGGACGCGGAGATCGCGCACGTCCAGGACAGCGTTCATGCGTTCGTCCCCTGTCCAGTCACTCGGCGTCCTGCTTTTCGCCCCAGGTTGCCTCGGCGCGGGCCCTTTGCTCCACGCAGCCGTGGGTTGGCCACCTCGTCGAGTCCGATCGCGGTGAGGAAGAGCCCGATGAAGATCACCATCAGGACGACAGTGGGGAATCCCCACCACCACCACATCCCGCGGAGGACGGCCGAACCTTCGATGGCACGCGAGATCGTCATGCCCAGCGTGGGGATCCGTTGCGGCCCGAGCCCCAACGCCTCCAGTCCGACCGCCGCGAGGATTCCGCCCGACGCGGCGCCGATGAAGCTCGCCGCCAGGTAGGGCAGGAGGTTCGGCATCATCTCCTTGAACATGATGTCGGGCGTCGACAGGGCCGAGAGCCGCGCCATCCGCACATATCCCTGCTCCCGCATCGACAGCACCTGCGCACGGATGACCCGGGTGGGTCCTGCCCAGGCGAAGAGCGCCACGATGAACGCCATCGTGTTGACGTCCATCTGTCGTACGTAGGCCGCGACGACGATGAGGATGGCGAGCGACGGGATCGTCAACGCGGTGTCGGAGACGGTCCGGATCACCGAGTCGACGACACCGCCGAGGTAACCCGCGGCGAAGCCGAAGACGATGCCGATCAGCATGCTCGTCACGCCGACGATCAGCCCCACCTGCAGGGTGGTCGGGCCGCCGACCACCAACAGGGCAAGGAGATCCCGGCCGCTGTTCTCGGTGCCGAGCGGATGCGCGAGTGTTCCGCCCGGCAGCCAGAACGGTGGCAGGTTGAGCGGTGAGCTGGCGGCCCTCGCGAGAGTGGTGTCGACGACCAGATGGCCGATGCCGGTGAGCAGAAGCACGCCCACGACCATGGCCGCACCGGTGACGAGTTTGGGATTCGTCCACGGCGACGACGCCCGACGCCCTGCCGGTGCGTCGGCCTGTTCCTGGATCTGGGTGACGGTGGTCGGATCCACGATGCTCACCTCCTCTCGTAGGTGATGCGCGGGTCGAGCAGCGGGTAGATCAGGTCGATGAGGAGGACCGCGGTCACCGTGGTGAGGATCAGGATGAAGACGATGCCCTGCATCACGGTGTAGTCGGAGTTCGAGATCGCCTGGTAGAGCAGCGCGCCCACCCCGGGATAGCCGAAGAGGTACTCCACCAGGACGGTGCCGCCGACGATGCCGCCGATCCCGAGCACCAGCGCGGTGACCTGCGGAAGAATCGCGTTGCGTACTTCGTACTTGAAGAGGATGTCGAGCGGCCGCAAACCCTTGGCGCGCGCCAGCGTGAGGTAGTCCTCACCGGCCACCGTGATCATCATCCCACGCATCCCGAGCGCCCAGAAACCCATGCTGGCAAGGACGATCGAGAGCGCGGGCAGCGTGCCGTGCTGGATGACGCTGTTGATGAACCAGAAGTCGAGGCCGGGTGTGAGCTCGCTGCGGTAGCCACCGGAGATCGGGAACAGCCGCAACGTGAACACGAACACGTAGATCAGCAGGATGCCGAGGATGTAGAACGGGATCGCCGTGAACGTGAGCGACACCGGCAGCAACACCCGCAACAGCCCAGGCGTACGCCGCCACGCCATCAGCGCACCGATCAACGTACCCGCGAGGAACGACAGGACCGTCGAGATCGCCAGCAACCCGACGGTCCACGGCATCGCCCGGCCGATCATCTCGCTGACCTCGACCGGGAACTGCGCCAGCGAGTAACCGAAGTCGAACGTCACCAGGCTCTTCAGGTAGCTGAGGTACTGCAACCAGAGCGGGTCGTCGAGGCCGAAGCGTTCCCGCCACGCCGCGATCAGCCGGTCGCTGCCCTCCACGTATCCGGCCTGCGAGGTGATCCTGGTGATCATCGCCTTTACCGGATCGCCCGGCGCAAGCCGAGGAATGAAGAACATCAGCGTCGCACTCGCCCAGATGGTGAAGAGGAACATCCCCACCCGTCTGAGCACATAGCCGGTGGTCAGTCCACGCACGTGCTCGGCCTCCTCTTGCTACTCGCCGGCGGGACGCAGGGAGTGGATGATCTTGTGTGCGTTGCCCCAGTCCAGCGTCGGCTGCAGGTAGTTGTCCTCCTGGGTCGCCCACCCGGTCCAGTACGTCGTGTCGAACGCGTAGAGCTTGCGCGCGTGCGCCACCGGGATGAACGGGAGATCCCGCAGCCACTCCCGGGCCGCCGCGACGAAGGGCTCCCTGATGGACGCGTCGCCGAGCGGGAGGTTCGCGATCTGCTCGACGTGCTTGCTGTAGGCGGTGTTCTTCCACCGGATGGCGTTCGACGCCGCTGTCTCGCCGACCGGGACGACCGCGTCGGCCCGGAACACCTGCATCGAGAACCACGGTTCGCTGACCGAGCCGCAGGCGCTCCAGTCGGCCGCGCCCTCGAACTTCCCGTTCGCCAGGTTGTCACCCCACGTGCCGATCGCGAGCTTGCGGACAGTCGCGTTGATCCCGATCCGCTGCAACTGCTCGCCGACCACCTCGGCATAGCGCCAGATCTCGATGAAGTCGCTCGGCGCGTCGATCTGGATCCGCAGCTCCTTGCCGTCCTTGGCGTAGTAGTCGCCGGACTTCGTGTAGCCCTTCGACTCGATGATCTTCGCGGCCTCGTCGGGATCGTGGGTGTGGATCGGGAACTCGTCGAAGAGCCCCTCGTCCGCGAGCAGGCTGACGTACTCCTGCATGGGTGGATAGTCGGGGAAGAAGAACCGCGCCGGAGTCGTCGTGCCTTCGTACGCGATCCGGACGATCTCCTCCTTGTCGAGCGCATAGTTGAGCGCCCACCGCATGTCCCGGTCGTTCCAGGGCTCGACGGCGTTGTTGACCGAGAACAGGCGCGTGCACGGGTCGGTCCATGCGTACGGCTTGTCCGGCAGCCAGGAGATGATCTCGGTGTTGCGGGCCTTGAGGCTCTCGAACGCACCAGCGGTGAGGTCGGCGATGCTGTCCAGCTGGTGGTCCGAGGCCCGAGCGACCCGGACCTCCTCGGTCTCGCTCACGACGAATTCCAGCTTCTCCGGCTGCGGCAGCGGCAGGAAGTCGGCCTCGGCACCCCACCAGTCGTCGCGACGCTCGTAGGTGAACTTCGTCGGGCTCGCCGAGGTGAGCTTGTACGGCCCGGTGAAGACCGGCCAGCCTTGTGCCTTGTCGTAGTTCTTGAACTTCACCGGATCCTTGCCGCGCCAGATGTGCTCGGGCACGATCGCCAGGCTGCCGTGGATCTTGACCGAGAAGTAGTCCAGCTGGAACCTCGGGTTCGGCTTCTTCAGCGTGAACTTCACCGTGGTCTTGTCGACCTTCTCGACCGCCTTCACCCACTCCTGCATCGAGGCGGCGTTGTTGAGCTCGGCACCGCCCTCCAACAGCATGGTGATCGTGAAGACGACGTCGTCGGCGTCGTAGTCCTCACCGTCGGACCACGTGACGCCGTCGCGGAGCCTGAGCGTCCACACGGTGGCGGTCTCGTCGGGGGTGAACTCCTCACCCAGCCACGGCTCGGTTTCGCCGGACTCGTAGTTGAGGATGAACAGCGGTTCCATCAGGGCCTGGTGGAAGCCGGCGTTGCTGGTGAAGCCCGGAACGAAGGGGTTCCACAGGTCCGGGCTCTGCACACGCCCGCCGTGGAAGTCGAGGATCAGGGTCTTGGCGCGCTCGCCGCCACCGCCGCCACCGGGCCCGCCGCCCGGCCCGCCACCGGGACCCGCCCCCTCACAGGCGGCCAGGAACGCCCCCATCCCCGCGAAGGCCAGCCCGCCGATCGCGGTGTGGTGGAGGAACCCTCGTCGCGTCAACGCCCCTGAACCTCCGGCACCCGTCCCCCGTGCGCCGCGTGCCGCGTGGTGTGCCGTCTTGCCTGCCGCCGTGTCTGTCGTACCGGCGAGGTCTCCCGCGTGCGAGGCGGAGACTCGCGGACCGTCGGTGTGCTTCATCGCTGTCCGACCTTTCTTGCGCTGGATTTGGGTGCTTCGCGCCGGGAAATGATCACGTATGCGTGATCATTTCCCACAAAACGCGGCGAATCGGGGCCGCATCGTTGGTAGATGCCGCGCATGGTCCGGCCTCCGCCTCGGTCTACGGGGGCGATCGCAGGGCGACGCCGACCACCTGTCGTACGCAGGCGAGATGGGTACGCATCAGCGCCCCCGCCCGCGCCGGTTCGCCGGCACTGATCGCGCCGAGGATCTCGAGGTGCTCGGCGTGGTCAGACCTGCGGTCACCGTGAAGTCGCAGGATCTGCTGCTGCTCCGGGGCGTAGATGTCGACGATCGAGTCGAGCATCTGGGCGAGGATCGGGTTTCCGGCGTACTGCCCGATCGCGCGATGGAACGCCATGTTGGACGCCGCCAGTTCGGCATCGTCGGTCAGTGCCGCGCCGGCGCGCGTCAGGATCTCCCCGAGGTCGGCCAACTGCGAAGGGGTGCAGCGGTCGGCGGCCATCTCGGCGAGTGGTGGTTCGATGAGTTCGCGGGCTTCGAGCAGGTCGAGGATCGTGTCGTGTTCGAGGCCGTGGCGGTGGGGGTTGGCGAGGATGAGCCGGGACAGATCCCGGACGTACACCCCCGAGCCGTGTCTGATGTCGAGGACGCCGGTGGCCTCGAGCCGCCGGAGCGCCTCCCGCAGGGTGGGGGTCGCGACCGAGAACCGTGCGGCGAGGTCGCGGGCCGACGGCAGTCGGTCGCCCGCGGCGAGGCCCTGGGAACGGATGAGGTCGAGGATCGCTTCGGACACGTCGTCCAGGAGCGTCCGGCGTACGAACGACGTGGTGGGTGTCGTGCCGGTTGCTCCGCTGCTCCCGCCCGTCGCGGCGAAAGATCCGGCGCGGGAGGCGGAGTCTGCGCCGTCGGAACGGATCGACACAATGATCCTCTCCGGTCGACGTCGAGTGATCAGATCTCTATGTCATTTCTCGCCCTGGAAGCCTGGAGTGGCAGCAATGAGGCGTCAATACCAGTTGTCCGGGATGTTTCGGCCGGTTTCGGACCGGTGAACGTCAGGGAACGTGTCGAGGTCGGGCAAGTGACTCACCGAGGTCGCAAGGTGACGGAAACGGTAACTTTTTCCTAACTCTCCCGGGGCCGACCTGCATTTGCCCGCGCGGGCGGGCCATGCCCACTTAGAGTCCGGAAGGTGTGTGACCTTGCTGTCGTTGGTCTGGGGTATGTCGGCCTGCCGTTGGTCCGTGAGGGCTGCCGGGCGGGGCTTGGTGTCGTCGGGCTCGACGTCTCTGACCGGGTGATCGCCGGGCTGTCTTCGGGCCG
>NZ_JBEFTX010000037.1:0-16630 GCF_040195635.1 Actinopolymorpha sp. B11F2
CATCGCGAGAACTCCTTCAGAAGCACTGTGGAAGGTCTTCCAAAGGATCACGCGATGACCGCCCTACACGTCTACGACACGCCCATCACCGAGCGCCTGCCGTACACCACTTTGCTGGACGCCACTGCAGCCCACGTTTGCGGACAGGACCCGGGGTGCCCCACTTGTGTGCACGCGGATTGCACGACGGCGTTCAGCTCGGGCTTCCGGATCACGGGTTGGGGTGACAGGGGGGCGTCCGCCGCTACACCGAGGGCTCTCACAGGTTGGTGGTGGAACTACTTGTCGGTAATGTCGGCGGCAATGGCAGAGGTAGCTATGAGGGCTTGTCTCCCGCTTGCCACCTGCGTACCACACCGATAGCGTCGGGCGTTTCTGCGCGGGAGGGCGGTGGAGCGTGACGGGTACCTGGATGCCACGCGAACAGTGGGACCAGCTTCTGCAAGGGGAGGCGTGCCCCCTGTGCCAGGAGATGGAAGTCCGCATGGAGCCCGACTATGTGGACCGCTACGGACACACGATCACGACACTGGACACGAGTGTGTTTCGGCTCTGCACCGATCAGTTCAGCCCCGGGTACAGCGTGGTGATCTACAAGCAGCACGTGGTCGAACCGCACGATCTTCCGGCCGCCGAGCAGGCGGCCTACCTGGCCGATGTCATGTATGCAGGCAAGGCTGTCCAGCGGGCGCTCGGGGCCGACAAGATGAACTACCTCCTGCTCGGAAACGGGCAGCCGCATACTCACTGCCACCTGGTGCCCCGGTACTACGGGGACCCGGCGGGGGGTAGACCGTTCCTGCCCGAGCAGCCCGTGCCTGCCAGCACCGGAGAGCTCCTGGATCGAGTCGAGCGGATTCGGGCCGCGATATAAGGTCTTCGGTTGCAGGCACCCGCGGGTGATGGGACGGCTGCGCCCGGGTCAGGTCAGCCCTTTATCGGCCAATGCAGCTCGGTGTAGTGATTGTCGGGGTCAGGTGTGAGCTCTGGGGCCGTGAGCCATATCCAGCGCAATGGCCCGGCCGGTTCGAGCCCGGCCGCTTCGATCTGCGTTCGCAGGTTCGCGATGACCGCCTCGAACTTCTCCATGTCCCAGAAGTTGCCAGAGAAATAGGCCGATGCCAACTCGCCTCGAGGGAGTACGGCGGGAATGACTCGGCCCTCGGGGGCGCCCGATCGATCGACAGGCACTCCAGCTTCCCATCCGGAATCGAGAAAGAGCGTGCAGGGCGGCCCTGCCGATGCGAGGCCCTGCCGCTCATGGGCCTGCCACGCTTCTCCAATTGCTTCGCCAACAGCGCACCAGTCCGTCTCGGCACTGCGATCCGCCTTGGTACTCCGTACACACAGGACCGGCTGATCACTGAGCGTCTTGCGCACGATCGAGGTCACGTTCACATTCGCTTGCTGCGTCGACATGGCACTCCCTTCGGATCGAAGGTGCCGGAGAGCAGCCGCGTACGACTCGCCAGTGCGCTGCATGCGTTGTCGAACGAGTCGCTTGCGGTTGCGGTTCGCCGTCATCCGGCCCTCCACGCCCAGCGCTACGTCCCCCAGCGACGGCGCCCGACGGTGACCGGGACAGCGATCCGACGATATGGTCCCCTTTGCCTCCAGCAAGCGGCTCTGCTGGAGAGGGCCGACGGAGGTTTGGCGGTGGATCGACGCCGCAAGGTGCGTACTCAGTCCCGGCCCGACTCCGCAACGGTTGCCCGCGTCATCTGCGGCAGGTACCGGACGGAGGCTCTCGCGGAGCCCGCCTGCTTGCTCACCAGTGCGTACATTGACCAGATGGGGTCGGTGAGGGCGAGGGACGTGATCCTTTCCAGCACCCGGTCAGGCGGTCCGGAGACAGGACCCAGGTCGAGGCTGAAGCGACGTGCGCTGATCGCTGGTGCTGTGGTCGTGGCTGCCGGAGCGATGACGGCGGGCAGTGTCCTGGGTAGGCGCTACTTCCTGCCCGGGGTGGACAATGCGGCCCTGGATACCTATCACCGTTCGGATGTCGAATTCTTCACCGGGATGAGTATGCCTGGTGCACTGGACGTTATCCCGCCCAGTTTGACCGAGGCGATCAAGATGTCCTCGGTCGTGCTCGTGGGCGAGATCGTCGACATCCGCACCACGGAACCGGTCACTGGTGAGGTCGCGACAGATAAGGTCTACGGCGTTGGCCTCGTGGCGCGGCCACTCGAGATCGTGCAAGGTTCGCTTCCGCTGAAGTTTCGCGATGAGCTCACACTCGATCTGATGTTCGGCGCGACGGATCCGACCGGAAGCCTGGAGAAGATTCGCGCTGGGCTGCCGCAAGGGCCAGCTGTCTTCTTTCTGCGCTCAGGTGAGGATGCGGTGAACAATCTCATCGAACGCTGGGAGAAGAGGGGAAGACCTGTCGCGGGCGGAACGGCAAGGCTCGACAGAGATCGTCAATACTATGGACTGGTGTCCTACGACGGAATTCTCGTGCAAGGTCCTGACCATGTACTCAATCCAGCAGGGGAACCGGAACTCGTCGAGGGGATGGCCGAAGAAGCGCGCACCTACGAGAAACTGAGTGACCTGGTTGCCTACCTCCGGACACTGGACTCCGTACCTGTCGGAACAAAGATCGGCTGATCAACGGTCGGCTTCCGCTCGTACCAGATCTGGCAGGCCTTCCGGACAGTACGCCTTCACCTGGGCGCCTCCGCGACGCTTCACCCAGAGGCTCCCCGTTCAACCATGCTTCGTCTTCCTTGCTGATGCGATCACGCGTGCGTTCCCCGCCCGAGCAGTGATGGAGTGCCGTCACGCGGGATCGAGGACGCGACACTGCCGTCGTCCTGTCAGGCATCAGCGACTTCCCTCGGGTCGTTGCCGACAAGCCCGTCCACCGCCTCGCGGATGAGGTCGGCGTGGCCGGCATGCACCTGGTACTCCTCCAGCAAGGTGACGAGCAAGCCTCGGCGATTCAGGATCCAGGTGTCCGTGCCCCCCGGGACAGGTACGTCGAGCCCACCGTCGGCGCTGATCTTCCGCCACTCGACACTCGCGCGCTCGACGGCGCCGTACCACAGCGCATACAGCGTCTCCGGCTCGTCCGCGCACCGCCAATCGTCCTCCCCGCCGACCAACGTGGCTGCCCGACCTGCAGCCCCCGCGGCAAACCCCTCCTCGACGACCGCCATGTGCTTGATCAGGCCCGCCAACGTCATCGTGGATGGTGGGTGCTGTCGGCGCAACTGCTCGGCGTTGAGCCCTCCGGTCTTCCAGGCAAACCGCCAGCGCACACGGTCGAGAGCGAAGCACAGCACCTCCGCCTCGCTACCGTCCATGTTGTCGGCGTACGGGAAGAGGTCTGTGTAATCCATGCCCGCGAGAATGGCAGAGGCCGCAGCCAAACGCTATGGTCGTGGACCGGTTCCACACGCTGCCGACCGGCGTCGACCTGCTGGCGGAGAAGGCGGCGTACACGTGCCACGGCACCTGCTCACCCGCAGTGGCGGCCCGAGCGGAACTGGACGTCCTCGATTCATGACGGCCGCCCGCCGAACTGCCAGTGGTGGACCTCGATGTCGGCGTACCTGTCCGGGGTCAGGATGGCGCGTGCCGTGTCCGGGTCCGTTGCCCGGACCAGTGCCGCCGTGCCCAGCCAGGTCGTGCCATCGTCGGACAGCAGTGGCCCGTAGGCGATCAGGTCATCCCGCTCTGTCGACACGGCGAGGTCGGCGGCTCGGCCCGTGCTGAGGCCGAGCACGAGGTACCGGTTGCCACCGGTCCGGCCGCCGGGGAAGTCCCACATGGTGCGTCCCAGCATGTTGCGCCACCGGCGCAGCAGCACGTCCCGGTACACGCCGGCCTGGTAATTGGGCTCGTCGAAGGCGAACGCGCGGGCACCGGCGGCATCTGGCAGATCGACGATGTGTACGCTTCCGCTGGGCGTGTCGCTGTCGCCGGCGAAGGTCGGGCCGCGGGCGATCATCTTCGTCGCGTACCGGTCCATGTAGACCAGTGCTCTTCCCGCAGCTCGTTGCGCAGCGCCGCGGAGCCGGTCCGATCGCTGTGATAGCAGAAGAACTCCATGCCCACAGTCTTCACCACGATCTGCGCGGCGCGCGTCCGACGACCGCGATCTTCGCCGCGCCCAGCACTCTGTGGGCGTGGCTGGACTCCTATGAATTTGCCGATGTGGACGCGTTTGAGGTGCTCGACTGGGCAAACTGGTGAGTGCAATTCGTCCGTTGCTCGCACGCATGTCTTCAGGGTGGCAACATGCACCTGCGGCACTTGGAGCCTGATCTCTGGGTCCGCCGACGAGCCCGAGGACGGCGCCCCGACGCCCCCGCGAGGCCGGCAGCAGGGGTCGCCGACCACCGGTGACCAGGACTACTGTCCCGCCATGGACTGGACGGATCTGCCTTTCACCGACTCTCAGCAAGGCACCGATGCTGAGATCCTGTGCTTTGCACTCGAACGCGTGCACAAACAGTTCGCCTGGAAGACCGGAGGGCTGAACGCCGAGCAGTTGCGCCGACAGCACCCACCATCGACGATGACCCTGGCTGGTCTGATCAAGCACATGGCGTCCGTTGAGGACGCTTGGACCGCAAAGGCTCACGGCCGGTCACCGAACCTGCCCTGGAACACCGACGACTGGGACGGTGGCGAGTACTCCGACTTTCACTCGGCACTCACCGACGAGCCCGAGGAGCTGTATGCGCTGTGGTATGGCGTCGTCAAACGCTCACGGGCCGCCTGGCAGGAGATGATCGAGCACGATGGGCTCGACGTGACCGTCACGTGGAGCACGTCGAATGGCGAGCCCTACATCGTGAGCCGCAGGCGACTTCTCGTCGACCTGTTAGAGGAGAACCTGAAACACACCGGCCACGCCGACTTACTACGCGAAGCGGTTGACGGTCTGAAAGGCAACGACCCGCCGTGGTAATCCGGCCGATCGGCTTCGGCGGCGACAGACTGGTGATCCTGGAGAGGTCCCCGGCGACCAATGAGTGAGCTAACGCCAGCACAGCTGTGTGCGTCCCGAGTCATCACCCAGTCCTGCGGTGAGCCTGTTGATGTGTGGCCACACTTGACGTTTCGCTCCCAATCAGTGGTGGTCGGGGCGCGGCTTGCCGACGGTGAGGATGTCGTACTGAAGGCGAGCGGGCACCATTCGGTCGCCGCGGAGGCCAACACACTGCGCCTGGCTACCGCCGCCGGAGTCCCGGTGCCGCGGGTACTTGATGAGGGCGAAGCCCAAGGGCTTCCCGGTGCCCATTGGATGCTCATCCGCAAGGCACGTGGGCGCCCATGGGCGCTCCCCACCCCTAACGTGCGCGCATCTGCTCGGACACAGGACCACCTTGGGCGGATCTTTGCGCTCCTTCACGCATGCGAACTCCCTGGATATGGTCCGCTCAACGAGAAGGGAGAGGGCAGCTACGCGCGATGGTCTGACTTTCTTCTCCAGGCGTTGACCGAGCCGTTGCGGTTCCTGCGCACGGCTGGACACTTCGACCGCGAGCTTGCCACCCGCGTCGAACGCCTCTTCTCCGGCCAGGCATCAATGCTGGACAGCAGGCCGGGAGTTTTCGTCCACGGCGACCTGGGAAACATGGAGATATTCGTCGATCGCAGAAACCGAGTCGTCGATATCGTCGACTTCGGAGATGCCGTGGTCGGCGACCCCCTCTACGACTTCGCTCATTTCGTTCGGGGCGGTCCTGCCGATGACCCACGCTCGGCTGCAATCCTCCCGGGAGTACGTAGGTCCTACGCAGCCAACGGCGGGACGGAGCCAGAAGACTGGGACCAGCTGTTCCGGATCTACGATGTCTTCAACGCCGTTCGCGGCGCCGAGTGGTGCGTTCGGGAGAACTTCCCTTGGATCTCAGGCCTTCGGGAGAAGGTCGTTCATCTGCTCAACCGGTGACAGCTCACGGCCTCGGGGCAGCACCACCACCAGACGTGACACTCCACTGCGAAGGCCCAGGCGAAGCGACCGGTGGCTAGTCGCGATGTAGCCAGGCCAGCAGGTCGGGCGGTGCCAGCTCGGCGGTTCGGGCCCGGTACGCCGCCAGCTCGGCATTGGACAGCAGCTCCCGTCCGGAGCCGGACCGGCCCCTGCGGAAGAACGCGTTGATGTCCTTGAAGACGCCGTTGCGGTTCGGCAGCAGGTAGCCCGCCTTGCCCTTCATCTGCTCGAAGGTCGCCGCCCGTACCAGGTCCAGCCACACCTCGTCGGACACCGCGACGCCCAGCCGGTCGGCCAGCCGGCGCATCTCGCCGTCCAGGTCGGCCGACAGGTCGTCGTAGTGCACCAGGACGATGTTCGGCTGGTCGCGGCGGGCCCACGCGTCCGACAGGTGCCACATCACTCCGGGCAGCGAGTCCATCGCCTCCCGCGGATCCTCCTCGGAGCGGGTCCAGTCCAGCAGCCACTCCCGTACGGGGAGCCGCTCCTTCGTCGGTTCGCTCGGTTCCGCCGCGCCGGTCAGCTCGCGGAGCCGTTCCCGGTTGATGTTGTTGACCTGGTGGTAGAGCGACACCGCCATGTCGAGCGGGTGTCGGGCGACCACGACGTACGTGGCCCGCGGGTCGAGCGGGATCCCGTCGAGCGGGGTGTGCGTCTTGATGAACCGGCGGTGCTGCTGCGCCTCCAGCATCGCGTACACCTCGTCGCGCGGCGCGTTGAGCATGTCGAGCCACGGCGACAGGTCTGCCAGCGGCCGAGGGAGTTCCGGCGTACCCAGGACCAGCACGGCACAGATCATCTGCATCCACGTCGTGCCGCTCTTCGACCGTGTGCTGATCACGATGTCGCCTTGCCGGAACGGGAAACCGAGCCAGCGAGCACTGTCCTCGTCGTCCGAGACGTAACGGTAAGGGGAGGAGGGGGAGTCGCGCACCGCTGGATCGTACAGGTCAGTGATGGCGCCTGCTGGGTTCCTCGTGGCGTGCAACTTCGGCGTACGGCTAACGTGATGTTCGCAGTGCAGCTACTCCGTAAGGAGACAGGCCAATGTCCGGATACCCCGTCCTGCTCCACACCGCGATCGATGCCCGAGACTGCCGTGGCCTCGCCGAGTTCTACCGGGAACTGCTGGGCCTGCGGTATCGCTCCGGCGAAGAAGTCCCCACCGACGGCAGCGAGGACGACGCCGACTGGCTGGTCCTCGTCGACGACCAAGGAAACCGTGTCCTTACCGTCCAGCAGAAGGAGGACACCACGCCGCCGACCTGGCCGTCTGAGCAGGTTCCGATGCAAATGCACATGGACTTCAAGGTGCCGTCGGTCGAGGAGCTCGAGCGCCACCGTCAGCGTGCGGAAGAGCTCGGCGCGACTGTCCTCTTCGACCGAACTCGGGATGAGGGCGAGCCCCTGTATGTCCTGGCCGACCCCGCTGGCCACCCGTTCTGTCTGCTCGTCCAGTAAGCACTTTGAGCGGCGCAGCACGCGGGAGACATGACACGAGCGCAGCCCTGCGGTTGCAGAGTTGACCTCTATGACCTCAGGCGTCGTGCGGGCGTGGCGGTTTGCGGCTCCCGCGACTTCAGCAATGCCGTGACCTCGTCCGGCGTTGGGCAGTACCCGTTTCGGTAGCACGCCCGCCAGGGCCTGTAGCCCCGGTCATAGCCGGCGCGCATCGCGTCGGGATTGAGGTCGGCGAACAGCACCTGGGGGGTCCCGTCCGGATCGCCCCTGACCAGCCATCGATCATCGGGCGAGGCTACGCACGATACGGCGGTCCCCGGCGCAACGCCGGGCGCGGCGAATGCGATCCACATCCCGGTCAGCAACGCGTGTGCCTTGGAGTGGCTAGAACCGAGCGGCTCGGCGGCCGGCCCGTCGGCGTAAGTGGCCAGCAGCACGCAATCTGCCCCGAGTGACTCGTACTCGATGAACACCTCTGGCATGTTGGCCTCGATGCACAACGCGCAGCCGAAACGGAACCCGTCAAGCTCGACAACGGTCGGATGATCACCGGCCGCGAACATGAACGTCGCCTCGCTAGGTGAGAGATACCGCTTGTCGTAGCGGCCGACCAGGTGCCCGGTCTCGCTGATCACGTACAGGCTGTTGAACGGTCGCGCACCTCCCGCCATCCGATGGACCGAGCCGACCACCGCCCACAGACCCACGTCACCGGCGTGCCCGGCGGTCGCTGCGAGTTCCTCCTCCAGCACCGCCCAATCGACCCGCGACCAGTCCGACTCCGTCACCCGATCCGGATCACGCGACATCAACCGCTTATCCGGATAGCCCGACAGCGCCCCCTCGGTGAACAAGATCAGTCGAGCCCCACCGTCAGCCGCGCTGGCCATCAGCTCTCGAATTCGTCGACCCTGCTCGCGAATCGACGCCCCGTCCGGGGTATGCGTCCCTACACCTTGCGCCACCGCGATCCGAATTGTCGCCATGTCGCATGATCATCGCAGCCACCACCGACAACAAGGGTTCAGGAACCTCGTCAGCTCCACTCGGGTCATCGGGGTCTCTGCTCCTGACTCCCAGGTGATCAGCAGCCACCCCCAATTCCGAGTCGAAAGGTCATCGTTGGTGGTCGTGGACTTCCAGCCCTCGCGGGCGACATCCTCCGCCGCCGATGGGAAACCGCGGTGGATCAGTCGCGGCCCTTGCGATCGTTATCCCCTTCGTCGGAGTCTGCTGGTGCGATGGCCAGCAGGTTGGCGAGCCTGGTGTCCGTGCGGAGGCGACCTTTGTCCTGCGCCTCGGCAAGATCGCGGGTGAGTTCGCGGATCTTCTGTGCGGCATCGTCGGTCTTGCCTTCGCGGTACTTTTCCAGCGCTTCGTCGATGCGCTTGTGCACCTTGTCCGCAACATCGGGGTCAATCCGGCCGCGCCGCTCCAACCTGCTGATAGCGGCGGCGACCTGCCGCAGCCAGGCTGCGGTGCCGTACCGTGCGGGCTGTTCGGTGGTTGACGGGCTTGGAGACGACGGGCTTGGAGAGGACGACGGGCCGGGGGTGTTCGATGCGGCGCCCGTCGGGTCTTCAGCCCGCGCAGCAGGGGAATCGTCGTCGATGCTGGTCAGGATCTGCCCGATGATCACGCCGGCCAGAACGGCGAGGATCAGCCCAGCCGCGATGACCAAGGCGGTGCCGGGACGCCTGCTCCAACGGTCCGGGGGACGGTACGCGTGCACCGGCATCGAGGACGTGGCATCGCCGCCGCCACCTCCGCGCATGGGCAGCGGTCCGGGCAGGTTGTCCCCCATCAACGCGGATCCGACCATGCCGGCGCTGGTCGGTCGGTGCTCGGGGTGCTTGGCGAGCAGTCCGAGGATCAGGCTTTCGAGATCGGGCGGCACGTCGGCACGGAACCTGGACACTGGTTCGGGGTCGAGATGCTGGTGTGCGTACAAGACGGCGGCCATACCGCCGGTAAATGGTGGGCGACCGGTGAGCATCTCGTACAGCACACAGCCGAAGGCGTACAAATCGCTGCGGGCATCACCAGCACTGCCAGCGACCTGCTCCGGGGCGAGGTAGCTCGCGGTGCCGACCACCGTGCCTGGTTGGGTGAGCCGGGTGGCTGCCTCGTCGACAGCTCGGGCGATGCCGAAGTCCATCAGCTTCAGCACCCCGTCGCCGGACAGGGCGAGGTTGCTCGGTTTGATGTCACGGTGGACCACCCCGGCCAGATGAGCGGCTTGCAGACCCGCGGCAGCGTGTGCCCCCAGGCGCCGCACCTCTTCGAGGGGTAGCGGTCCACGCTCAGCCAACTCGGCCGCCAGCGTTGGCCCGTGGAAAAGCTCCATGACCATGTACGGGCGTTCGTTGAACTCGCCGACGTCGTAGACCGCAACCACGTTCGGGTGGCTAACCTGCGCGGCCGAACGGGCCTCCCGAACGAACCGCGCCCGATCCGCTGGATCACTCACCGTAGTGGCTAACAGCTTCACCGCGACCGGACGGCCAAGCATCTGGTCGTCGGCTTGCCAAACCTCGCCCATCCCCCCGCGGCCCAGCAGGCTTCTCAGCCGATAACGACCGGCCACCACACCCGCATTCGCCTGCATGCCACCTCCACCATCTACAACCTGACGACCATACAGCGCCGGTCATGACCGCCGGACGGTTCGCCCAGACCACGCTCGGCTGGCCGAGGCCGGGACGGAGCCCAGCCTGTGCTTGTCCTGGTGCCGCAGCGCTACCGGAACAGCCTGCGGTCAGATCTGTCCGTTAGACGGACACGCCTCAGAGCACGCCGACTCCGCATAATGGCTCGATGGCGCGAAGAGCTGGCTCGAGCTTGTCGGAGCGTACGCTGAGCTACGAGCCAGTCGGCATGACCTTGGCTAACGACGACTGGCCGGCAGCGCTGCCTCACGGCTTCCGTGGATCCGAACGCAGGGCGCGGCTCGGGAATTCGTCAGTCTGGAGATTCGCCTCGACGGAGGTCCTGCGGTGGGGGGTGAAGACCCGCAGCGGCTTCGCCGTTGAGGCGAGGACGGGCTTCCGATCGGCACGAGCCCCGACGCCACGGTGGTCGCAGGGGCCAGGTATTGGCTCATCGCCCACCTGGGACCCCTGCGGATCCATGAGCCCGTGCAGGTGATCGCGGTGGTCGACGAACCTCACCGGAA
Organism: Actinopolymorpha sp. B11F2; assembly: GCF_040195635.1. Taxonomy (NCBI): domain Bacteria; kingdom Bacillati; phylum Actinomycetota; class Actinomycetes; order Propionibacteriales; family Actinopolymorphaceae; genus Actinopolymorpha; species Actinopolymorpha sp. B11F2. The sequence goes on from NZ_JBEFTX010000037.1 coordinate 10,593, forward strand.
GGGCTTTGCATACGGCACCCTGACAGGTCATCCCGTCAGCGGGGAGGAAGCGTTCCTGGTCGATCGGGGACCCGACGGCTCGACATGGCTAACCGTTCGCTCCCTGACCCAACGGTCGATCGGGAGTTGGCGAGCCACGTATCCACTGTTGCCGGTGGCTCAGTACCTCTACAGCCGGCGCTATCTCCGCTCCCTGGCGTCCTGAGTCGCGAGCTGTGGGATGACGACGTGAGCCCGGGAGTCCGTAAGATCATCCGTCGCCCTGAGAGGGCTGCTCTCCCGTCGGTCGGACAGGGTTGTTGAGGACCCGTGAGGTCGTTCGGGGACACCACAGGGGCACGTTCCATCCGGAAGGTGTGTGGCACGGTCGGTAGGCCGTCCTTCTCGCCATCCTTCGAGGAAAGCTTGGACGGTTCTCGCAGCAAGCCTGACGATATTCGCGGCGAGCGGCCATAAGATCAACAAGGTCGCCGCTAGCGCGAGTGGCAACCACAGGTATGCGGCCGGTCGCAGCCCGAGGTGCTCCAACGCCTTGCCGAGTCCGAGTACAACAACCCCAGGCCGTGGCCCGTAGCGTTCAAGCCAGTTCGAGACTGATCTGGCGGTGCGTGTTGCCCTCCTTCGGAGAGGGCTGTCCCACCGCCACCGCAGGAGAACTCTCGATGGCCCACCGTCCTCGTGCTGACATTCGCACGCCGCGGGAGGTTGTGGGGACGTAGCGCTCATCGCGTCCGCCTCGGAATAGTGCCGCTCGGATAGCCGCCCCGCTCAACGGGAGCGAGCATAGCCAGGAACGCGGTGGGAAATGCCGCTGTGATGCGGCAGGCGGCGGTTGTGGAGCAAGCTCGGCCGTAAGGACGCCGCCGTCCCCGAGGTACAGAGGGCACCCAGCCCAGGGGTCTCGCGCCCGCGAAACGTGGCAACACCGTCCGGGTCCGCCCGGTACGCTGCGTCCACTCGCTGGGAGGATCCGATGAACCATCGTCCTTTGCCGTTCCTTGGCTGGGCCGGGCTCGGTTTTGGTGGCCTTGTCTCGGTCGCCGGTGTAGCCATGTTGATGACGCCAGGTCCGGGGGCGCTTGTGCTGTTCTTCGGCTTGGTCGTCGCGGTCGCAGGTGGGGTGCTGGTCGGTGTGGCTCGCGGCCGGTGCCGAGTTCCTCACCGAACCGAGGAGCCCTGACGGCGGTCCGGTGACCTTGGCCCTGGCTGGCCGGTCCTGTGAGCGCCGGAGCCTGGGCGCTGCTATCCGTGGAACGGACATCGTGATCACCAGCTGCTCATCCGCCCTCGTGAGGTCCTCGGCCTGGTGCTCATCGTCGCCAGACGTTGCCGCTCGTTGGGGTCACGCTGAGGTCAGGTTGGTCTCCGGGAGCTGATGAGCGCTAGACGACGTGATGCCGTTCCTCCCGCACATGTGGAACCTTTCACGGGACCGACCGCATCTAGAGGATGCGAACAACACATGGGAGGGCGGATCGGTGGCAGACACCGCGGAGGGGTTCAGCTCCTACGTCGCCGCTCGGCATGCCGCGCTGACGCGTACGGCGTTCCTGCTGACGGGAGATCATCACGCGGCCGAGGATCTAGTGCAGACCGCGCTGGCCCGCACCTATCTGGCGTGGAGACGCATCCACAACCAGGCAGCCCTTGACTCTTACGTACGGCGGGTCATGGTCAATGAGCACACCCTCTGGTGGCGTCGGGCGTGGCGGCGACGCGAGACTCTGACGGCCGAACTGCCAGATCGCCCCGCAACCGATCCGCGAGGTGACCCCGGCGGTTCGGCTGAGCAGGACGGTGACCTGTGGCGGCTCCTTCGCGCCCTCCCGGCACACCACCGCGCCGCGGTCGTGCTCCGTTATTTCGAGGACCTCAGCGAAGCCGAGACCGCCGAGATCCTTGGTTGCTCGATCGGGACCGTCAAGAGTCGCACCCACCGCGCCCTCGCCGCCCTGCGCGCCGGACTCACCCCGGCCACTACACCAGAGCCCGCGCCCGCCAGGAGGGACGTCCGGTGAACGAGCACCAGCACGACCAGGACCTCACGGCCAACGACGTCCGCGCCGGACTGACCCGACTCGCGACCTACGCCAGGACCCACCACGACCCAGCCGCGGACGCCATCCGCCGCGCCCGCCGCATCCGTACCCGCCGACGCGCCACCGGGGTCGTCGCCAGTGTGGCCGCCGTCGCCCTCGCTCTGCCGGTCGGCCTGAATCTCCTCACCCCGCCCGGCGACCACACCCGGGTGGACCCCGCGACTGTGACACCGACGCCCGCACAGACGCCAGGACGGACGGCAACCTCCGCTCCCTCGCCGATCGCCACACCGACGGTCGGCGTTTCACCGGCACCGACCGCCGGACCTGTCGTAGCGCCGCATGCCCCCAAGAGCCTCAGGGAAGAGGACTTCGCCGGGCTCCCCCGTGGCGAGGACCCGAAGGTCCCCTGGTACGCCGACGGCAAGATCCACAACGGGGCGACCACCACACCAGTCGACCTCCCGGACTGGACATCCTTCGACGTCGTGGACAGTGGTTACGTAGTCACCAGCTACGACAACAATCAGGTGCACCTACAACTCGTCGGGCTTGACGGCACGCAGAAACTGACCGCTCGAGGCAGAGCCGTCGTATCAAACGAACGCAGGCGGATCGCCTGGGCGACCCCGGACGGCACCGTGAACGTCGCCGACGCGCGCACCGGCAGAGTCCTGCATTCGATCGACGTCGGAAAGGGCGGCCGCACGGTGGGCTTTCTCGGTGAGCAAGTCATGCTCAGCTCAGGCTCCTGGCCATCCGAGCCCGCAGTGGCACAGGAATGGGATCCCAAGACCGGGCAGCTCACCCTGTGGCAAGGCTTCTACGGAGCGGACACGACCGACCGTGCCAGCCTCGTCGGCCTGGTACCCAAAGTCGCCCAGGAACGCCAGTCCGAGCAGCTGTACTGTGCCGCCACCATCGACACCAGCAACGGCAACCGCGAGCGGTGGCGCGTCTGCCCGACCGAGCTCGGCAGCCACGTAAGCATCCGCGGATTCTCGCCCAATGGCCGCTATGCGGTGATCGAAATCATGGGCGAAGGACAGACCGTGCCCCACTACACGATCGCCGACGCCCAGACGGGAAAGCCGCTTCTCACCATCAGGCTCTCCAACGGAAACATGGCCTGGGAGGACGAGGAACACTTCCTCCTCGCTTCCTACGGCCAGGGAGAGGCGGGGATCGTCCGGTGCACCGTCGCGGGCAGCTGCGAAGTCGCCACCAAAAGCCGACCTGCGGACGGCCGTTGGTACAAGCTCCCGGGCACCTAAGGAGTCATGGCGACTACCGCCCATCACGTCCGACCGTAGGCCTGGATCGGTGAAGGAACGACAGTTCCCATGCCATTTCGCGTGGTGCGTTCTCATGCGGCTCCATGCCCCACCAATGGGAGCACCAAGCCTTGCGACACTTCCTCGGCCCGATCACCTATGTGGCGCTCGTGTGCTCCGACGCCGAGTTGGAGAGACGACATCGCCAGCGGACGTGGATGGGCTCGCAGCGCGAACGGGACTCGCTCATCGACCTGAACCGGCAATTCCGTGCCCGGGGCGATATGACCGTGATCGAAACCGACAGCCAACCGCCGGAGGCCATCGCCGATCAGATCCTGAGCATCGTCATGTCCACGTCACAACCGCCCCGTTGAAGCGGAGTGCGTGGGTACATCGGCGGACCCCTCTCCCGCACAACTGAGGTCTTCGATGAGGTGGAGGTACATCGCGAACGCCCCGTCAGCGGCGCCTTTGATCCATAAGAGGTCAATGCAGCAACGCAGCCCGGCGTCCGGGTCCTGTGCCACCTGATGCGCGACACCCGCCCGTCAGGCGTCGTAGAGGTCGGTCTTCCACCCCGAGAATGGCCAGCCGGGTCGTTGGCGGCAGACCCCTTCAATGCTGTCATCGTCGCCATTGGCGAGGTATCCGCGACGAAAGGTCATGCCGACTCGGGTCGCCTGACCCCTCTCTGTCAGGATGCGCCAGTGATCCTCTACAGCACCGACATCTCGATCCTCGCGGAGAAGGATCTCTGTGGCTTCTTCGTGGGATGGCCTTCGTCGCCGACGCCCGCCCAGCACCTCGCCGTCCTGCGTGGCAGCTATCGGGTCGTGATCGCACGTGAGGCTGGATCGCATCACGTCGTCGGCTTCGTCAACATGATCAGCGACGGTGTGCTCACGGCCTTCATCCCGTGGCTGGAGGTCCTTCCCGATTACCAGGGCAAGGGCATCGGCAGTGAACTACTGCGACGCGTGCTTGCCGCGGCCGAGCATCTGTACTCGGTCGACCTGACCTGCGATGAAACGCTGCGCCCGTACTATGAGGGCCTTGGAATGCAGGCGGTCACAGGCATGGCCGTCAGACGGTGGCACGTACTGAACGGGGACAGCTGAGGCTCACGCCACTGCCGCGCAGCCGACCGTTTCGCAGGATCTTCCAGCTCTTCAGCCGGGAGAAGACAAGCTCGGCCTCGCCATGACCCCCTTATCCGCAGAGGCAGGCAGCTCGACCGCGACCTGCCCGTCCGCGCTCGGCTGGTCCTGAACGATGCTGATCCGTACATTTGCCGGATGAGTTGGATCGCGCCAGAGGTAGAGCGGGTGGACGAGCCGTTCACCGGGGATGAGCGTTCGACCCTGGAGGGCTTTCTGGAGTGGGGAAGGTACACGCTGCTCCACAAATGCGGCGGTCTGACTGCGGAGCAACTGGCGCTGCAGGCAGTCCCGCCGTCGACGCTGTCGCTGCTCGGGCTGATCCGGCACGTTACCGAGGTGGAGCGGTCCTGGTTCCGCCAACGGTTCGCCGGCCAGGACGTTCCGGGGATCTACAATCGTCCTGGCAAGCCGGACGCTGACTTCGAGGACGTGGATCCCCGACAGGCCGAGGCAACGTACAACCTGCTGGTCAACGAGTGGCACCTGTCTCGCGACGCGATGTGCGGCAGGAGTCTCGACGAGACCTTTGCTCACCCGCGCTTCGGCCCGATGTCTCTGCGCTGGATCCTGTGCCACATGTGTTCGGAGTACGACCGGCACAACGGGCACGCGGACATGCTCCGCGAACGCATCGACGGCCGGACCGGTACTTGAGCATCTGATCCGTACGGGCAGGCAACCTGATCGTGAGCTGCTCGGTCGCGCTCGGCGGGTCGTCGACCAGGTGCTGGCTGACGGGGAGAATTGCACCTACAGCGAAGGAGCAGGAGGACTCACCGTGCAGCTCGTCGAACTCGTCGAAGGGCATTGGGCGAAGGACTTCGACGTCTCCGGTTCGTAAGTTGGCCGTCACGTGCGGCCCAACTGGCTCACTCCAAGAGTATCGACGCCAGCACCGTCGAACGCGGGGAGGAGTCGGATCCTCGTGGTCGTAGCAACAGTACGCAGCCCTCGACGTGACTCCCAGCGTCAAACAGCTTGACGGCCTCACCCGCACCATGGAAATCCGACATCGGCGGGGGCGACCCACACCCATTTTCCGCATCCGCGGCGCCCCGAAAGGGACCTAGAAACAGCTTGGGAATCGTACACATCCCGCGCCGAGGAGCCGATCTCCGGCGCGAGCGAGAGGCTGGAGCGGCCTGGAGTACTCCTCGTTGTCCTCGGCTAATAGCCCGTTAGTGTCCCGGCTCGACCTCCCGCAGGGCCGAAATGTCACATCGGGTGCTGGTCGGCACGCTGCACCCTGGGCTGGACCAGACACCGCGGCCAACCCTGTCCCGAATTCAACACGTCGAGTGGAAGAGTCCCCCGACTGGCGTCGTCGTCGCCAGTTCGTTGTACAGCGCTACGGCCTCCCGCGTCTCCAACACATGGACCGTAACGCCGCGTGCCTCTAGTGCCGCATCAAGCAACGTTGGCGTTGTAATCGTGCCCGCTCGTGCTGGCTTGGGCTGCGCCTGGGAGGCTGTGCCTGGAGGTGAGTCATGGCACGTCAGCCTGAGGTATTCGTTCGGGAGTTGGAGCCTGAGGAGGCTCAGCGGCTGGTGCAGGTCACGCGG
>NZ_JBEFTX010000038.1:0-16252 GCF_040195635.1 Actinopolymorpha sp. B11F2
AGTGCGGATCCCGGAGAGCTACGGCATCGCGAAGAACAACCTGCACAACATCCCCGAGATCTTCCCGGAGTCACACATCTGGGCCTGCCCGGCCAACACCAACCCGGAGCAGTGGTACTTCTCCTAGGGGCATGTCCGCAAGGCTTCGCTGCGTAGCAGGAGGGCGGCAGTTGTGTTGACCTATATTGGGCGCCGGGTCCTGTTGATGGTGCCCGTGTTGTTCGCCATCTCGGTCGTGGCGTTCGTGATCATCCAGCTGCCGCCTGGCGATTACCTGACGACGTTGGTGTCGCAGTTGCAGGCGCAGGGCGACACGGTGGACCAGGCCCAGCTGGCGCAGCTGTCGGCGCGGTACGGGCTGGACGATCCGGTGTTCGTTCAGTACCTGAAGTGGATCACGAACATCTTGTTCCATGGTGACTTCGGTACGTCGTTCGCGTGGAACAAGCCGGTGTCGTCGCTGCTGGCGGAGCGGCTTCCGTTGACGATCGTTCTGGCTGTGACGACGCTGCTGTTCACCTGGGTCGTCGCGTTCCCGATCGGCGTCTACTCCGCCGTGCGGCAGTACTCCGCCGGTGACTACGCGGCGACGACGCTGGGCTTCCTGGGGCTCGCGATCCCGGAGTTCCTGATCGCGCTGGTGCTGATGTGGATCGGGCTGAACTACTTCGGCCAGAGTGTCGGTGGGTTGTTCTCACCGGAGTGGCAGGACGAGCCGTGGAACCTCGGCAAGCTGATCGACCTGTTGTCTCACTTGTGGGTGCCGGTGGTGGTGTTGGGCATGGCGGGCACGGCGGGCCTGATCCGGGTCCTGCGGGCCAACCTGCTGGATGAGTTGCACAAGCCGTACGTCATCGCCGCCCGGGCACGTGGGATGCCCGAGCGGCGGTTGACGATCAAGTATCCGCTTCGGGTGGCACTGAACCCGTTCGTCTCGACGGTCGGTTGGGTGTTGCCGGGACTGGTGTCCGGTGAGGTCATCGTGGCGCAGGTGCTGTCCCTGCCGACGACCGGGCCGTTGCTGCTGGACTCGCTGAAGAGCCAGGACATGTATCTCGCGGGCTCGGTGATCCTGATCGTGAGTGTGCTGACCGTGATCGGCACGCTGATCTCCGACATCGCGCTGGCCTGGCTGGATCCGCGGGTTCGGTTGAGGTACCGGTGAGAGTTGACGTGGTGGCGACGGGCGACCCGACTGGTGGGAGCAGACCATGACGCAGATAGTGGCACCTGGGCAACAACTGGACCCGCAGTCATCCGGTGCCGTCACGACCGCTGACGAGGCCGCGGTCGCGGTTGCGCCACAGTGGAAGCTGGTGTGGTGGGGCTTCAAGCGGCACCGCCTGGCGATGGTGGGCATGGTCGTCACCGCGGTGATCTACCTGTTGGCGATCTTCGCGGAGTTCCTGGCGCCGTACTCCAGCAGCCACTACAACCCTGACTATGCGTACGCACCGCCGCAGAAGCTGCACGTGCTCGACGGGGGTGACGTCGGGTTGTATGTCTACGGCTACAAGTCCTCCCAGGATCCGGAGACGCTCGAGCTGACCTGGACGACGGATGAGTCGAAGAAGATCCCGGTGAGCTTCTTCGCCAAGGGCGAGGAGTACAAGCTCTTCGGGCTGATTCCCGGCGACCGGCATCTGATCGGGCCGTCGGTCGAGACCAAGAACACGCCGATGTACCTGTTGGGCGCGGACCGTAACGGTCACGACCTGTTGTCGCGGATCATTCACGGGGCGCGGGTCTCGATGTCGATCGGCCTGGTCGGTGTCGGTGTGGCGTTCGTCCTGGGCATCGTGTTGGGCGGGGTGTCGGGGTTCTTCGGCGGCGTCGTCGACACGGTCATCCAGCGCGGGGTGGAGTTCTTCATGTCGATCCCGACGTTGCCGTTGTGGCTCGGTCTGGCGGCCGCGGTACCACCTGGGTGGGGGCCGTTGAAGAGATACTTCGCGGTCACGGTGATCCTGTCGATGATCGCGTGGACGCACCTCGCACGGGTGGTGCGAAGCCGGTTCCTGTCGCTGCGAGAGGAGGACTTCGTGACGGCTGCCCAGGTCGACGGCGCGAGCCAGCCGCGGATCATCTTCCGTCACATGCTTCCGTCGTTCTCCAGCTACCTGATCGCCTCCCTCACCCTGTCGATCCCCGGGATGATCCTGGCCGAGACGTCGCTGTCGTTCCTCGGTCTGGGTCTGCAGGAGCCGGTCGTGAGCTGGGGCGTCCTGCTCCAGCAGGCGCAGAACATCCGCGCGGTGGCGACTGCGCCGTGGCTGTTGTTGCCCGGTTGCCTCGTCGTGGTCACCGTCCTTGCGTTGAACTTCCTGGGTGACGGACTCCGCGATGCGGCCGACCCGTACAAGCACTAGCGGCACCGCCGCAAGCCCGAGCGCCAACCCGCGGCCGATGCAGTTTGGGCCGGCCAGAGCCTCAGCCGCACGCGAGGAGACGTGATGAGCCAGACCCGCGAGACCCGGGAGATCGTCGAAGGCGGGAGCCCCACGCCCGCCGCGACCGGGACGATTGCCACCTCACCGGGTGCCTCCACCGGCAACGGCGAGGAGCCGCTGCTGCAGATCACGGATCTGAAGACGCACTTCCACACGAGTGAAGGTGTCGTACGCGCCGTCGACGGGGTGGACCTGGCGGTCCCGCGGGGCAAGACGCTCTGCGTGGTCGGGGAGTCCGGGTGCGGCAAGTCGGTGACGGCCCGGTCGATCCTGCAGTTGGTCGAGCGCCCGGGCCAGATCGTCAACGGCACCATCAACTGGCGTCCGGACGTCACCGCGGAGTGGTCCGATCTGGCGGCGCTGGACACCCGCGGCGAGGACATCAGGCGGGTCCGCGGTGCCGAGATCGGGATGGTCTTCCAGGAGCCGATGGCGTCCCTGTCGCCGATGTACACGGTCGGCGACCAGCTCATCGAGGCGATCCTGCTGCACGAGGACCTGCCGAAGGCCGAGGCCCGTGAGCGGGCGATCAGCCAGCTGCGCCGGGTGGGTATCCCGCAGCCGGAGCGGCGGGTGGACGCCTTCCCGTTCCAGCTGTCGGGCGGTATGTGCCAGCGGGTGATGATCGCGGTGGCGTTGTCGTGCGACCCGGCCCTGCTGATCGCGGACGAGCCCACGACGGCGCTGGACGTGACGACGCAGGCGCGGATCCTCGACCTGCTGGGTGATCTGCAGGACCAGACCGGCATGGCGATGGTGTTCATCACCCACGACCTGGGAGTGGTCGCCGAGATCGCCGACGAGGTGACGGTGATGTACCTCGGCAAGGTCGCCGAGCACGGCACCGTGACGGAGATCTTCGAAGCGCCAAAGCATCCGTACACCCAGGCGTTGCTGCGGTCGATCCCGACGATGCGGGGCACCTCGGACCGGCAGCGGCTCGCCACCATTCGTGGGATGGTCCCGCACCCGCAGAACCGTCCGTCCGGGTGCCCGTTCCACACCCGGTGCGAGCACGCGATCGCCGGGCTGTGTGAGACGACCGATCCGCCGTTGATCCGGTTCGCTTCCGGCCAGATCGCGCAGTGTCACCTGTACGAACCGGACGGCCAGCTCAAGGAGTCCGAGGCGCCGAAGGTCGCCGCTGCCAAGACGGCCGCCCACGGTGGTGACGGCGGTGGGGGCGCCCACGCCGCGTCGTCGACCACCACCCGGTCGCGGCGGTTGGCTGAGGCGGCAAGTGCCCAGACCAAGGCGCTGGTCGACATTCGCGACCTGGCCATGCACTTCCCGATCAAGCGCGGGATGTTCGGCCGTTCTGCGGGGGCGATCCGCGCGGTCGACGGCGTCGACCTCACCATCCAGCCGGGCGAAACGCTCGGTCTGGTGGGGGAGTCCGGCTGTGGCAAGACGACCGTGGGGCGCTGCCTGGCGAGGGTGCTCACCCCGACCGGTGGGCAGATCAACTACCAGACATCCTCCGGTCAGACCGTTGACCTGGCCGGGCTGAGCACGCGGGAGCTCAAGGCGTACCGCCGGGAGATCCGGGTCGTCTTCCAGGACCCCTTCTCCTCCCTCAACCCGCGGATGACGCTGCTGCAGCTTGTCGGCGAGCCGTTGAAGACGAACGAACTGGCCACGGGGTCGGCGATCCAGGACCGAGTGGCGGAGATGCTGCGCCGGGTGGGCCTGCGGCCGGAGTACATGCACCGCTACCCGCACGCGTTCTCCGGTGGTGAGCGGCAGCGGATCAACATCGCCCGTGCCCTGATCACCGAGCCCCGGCTGGTGATCTGCGACGAGGCGGTCTCGGCGCTGGATGTGTCGGTGCGGGCGCAGATCCTCAACCTGCTCGCGGACCTACAGGACGAGTTCAACCTGACCTACCTGTTCATCTCCCACGACCTCTCGGTCATCGAGCACCTGTGTGACCGAGTCACGGTGATGTACCTCGGCAAGATCGTCGAGACCGCCGAGACATCAGCGCTGTACTCCAAGCCGGACCACCCCTACACCGAGGCGCTCCTCAACGCCGTACCCCTGCCCGACCCGCAGAAGCGGCGTGGCCGGCACGAGCACGCCCTTCCCGACGACCTTCCCGACCCCTCGAACCCACCGCCCGGGTGCCTGTTCCACACCCGCTGCCCCCACGTCCACCCCGAACGCTGCAACTCCGAGATCCCCGAGCTGCGGACAACAGGCGACGGCCACGTCGCCGCCTGCCACTACTCCGAGAGCCTCACCCTCGCCGGGGCCGCGGGCACCCGGCGCTGACTCCGACCGCGCCCAACGGGCCGGTTGCATGAGATTGCGCTGTACGGCATACTCATGCACTGGTCGTGGTGGAGCGGGATCGAGGAGTCGAGCGCATGGGTTTCACGGTGGCGGTCGCCGGCGCGAGCGGGTATGCCGGTGGCGAGGTGTTACGCCTCCTCCTCGGACATCCCGAGATCGAGATCGGGGCGCTGACGGCGGCCGCGAGTGCCGGCACCCGCCTCGGCCAGCATCATCCCCACCTGGTGGGGCTCGCCGATGAGGTGCTCGGCGAGACCACGACCGGGCAGCTTGCAGGACATGACGTCGTGTTCCTGGCGTTGCCGCACGGGCAGTCCGGCGCGGTGGCGGCGAGCCTTCCCGACGACACGCTGGTGATCGACTGCGGTGCCGACTTCCGGCTGGCCGACGCGGCCGACTGGGAGCGGTGGTACGGCGGGAAGCACGCGGGGACCTGGCCCTACGGCCTGCCTGAGTTGCCCGGCCAGCGCGAGAAGCTGCGTACGGCACGGCGGATCGCGGTCCCGGGGTGCTATCCAACCGTGTCGAGCCTCGCGTTGTACCCGGCGGTGGCTGCCGGACTCGTCCGACCGGAGGACGTGGTGATCGTGGCGGCGTCGGGCACGTCCGGTGCCGGTCGTACGCCGAAGCCGCACCTGCTCGGGAGCGAGGTCATGGGTTCCACCTCGGCGTACTCCGTTGGCGGCACGCACCGGCACACGCCCGAGATCGAGCAGAACCTGCGCCCGGCGGCGGGACCTGACCAGAAGGTCTCGGTGTCGTTCACGCCGGTCCTGGTGCCCATGCCGCGCGGGATCCTCGCGACGTGCACGGCCAAGGTGCAAGGTGAGATTGACACCGCCCGGGCGCGGGAGGCGTACGCCGAAGCGTGGGCAGGCGAGCCGTTCCTCCACCTGCTGCCGGAGGGGTCCTGGCCCACGACGGCGGCGACCCTCGGCGCCAATGCCGTGCATGCGCAGGTCACCGTCGACGAACGTGCCGGGCGGCTCGTCGCGGTCGCCGCGATCGACAACCTGACCAAGGGCACCGCCGGTGGTGGCGTCCAGTGCATGAACCTCGCTCTCGGCCTGCCGGAGACGACAGGCCTCACCACGATCGGACTGGCACCATGAGCGTCACGACGCCCCAGGGATTCCGCGCCACCGGCGTGACGGCCGGACTGAAGCCGAGCGGCAAGCCCGACATCGCCCTCGTCGTCAACGACGGGCCAAGTTTCGCCGCCGCGGCGGTCTTCACGGCCAACCGCTGTAAGGCGAATCCCGTGTTGTGGAGCGAGCAGGCCTGCAAGGACGGGCAGGTCCGTGCCGTCGTCATCAACTCCGGTGGCGCCAACTGCTACACCGGCACCGAGGGTTTCCAGAACACCCATGCGTCGGCGGAGCTCGTCGCCGCCAAGCTGGGCATCGGCGCGATCGATGTCGCCGTCTGCTCGACGGGCCTCATCGGCGAGCAGTTGCAGCGGGAGAAGCTGCTCGCCGGCATCGCCGACGCCGCCGCGCAACTTGCGGTTGACGGTGGTGATGACGCCGCCACGGCGATCATGACGACCGACACGCGATCGAAGCAGGCGATGTATGCGGGGACCGGCTGGAGCGTGGGCGGCATGGCGAAGGGTGCGGGGATGCTGGCACCGTCGCTCGCCACGATGCTTGTGGTGCTCACCACCGATGCCGACGTCGATGCGGCGACTGTCAACCGCGCCTTGCGCGAGGCGACGGCCGCGACCTTCGACCGGCTCGACTCCGACGGCTGCATGTCGACCAACGACACTGTCCTGTTGATGGCGAGCGGCGCCGCTGGGGTCACGCCCGCGTACGACGAGTTCGCCACCGCGGTGGGCGAGGTCTGCCACGACCTCGCCCAACAGCTCATCAGTGACGCGGAGGGCGCCGAGCACGACATCGCGATCGAGGTGGTGAACGCCGCCAGTGAGGCCGATGCGCTCGAGGTCGGCCGGTCGATCGCGCGGAACAACCTGTTCAAGTGCGCGGTCTTCGGCAAGGACCCCAACTGGGGCAGGATTCTCGCCGCCGTGGGTACGACGGACGCGGCGTTCGACCCGGCGACCCTCGACGTGGCGTTCAATGGCGTGTGGGTCTGCCGCGACGGCGGCATCGGCGAGTCCCGCGACCTGGTGGACCTGTCTGCCCGTCAGGTGAAGGTGAGCGTCGATCTCAAGGCAGGCAGCGAGTCCGCCACCATCTGGACCAACGATCTGACTCATGCGTACGTCCACGAGAACTCGGCGTACTCCACCTGAACACCACCTGGACACCACCTGAGAACGGGCGGCCGGACGAGATCATGAACCTCTTGAAGAGCCTATGAGCACGGTGAAGAAGCGCGACCAGACCGAGGCGCAGACGAAGGCCGGAACACTGATCGAGGCGTTGCCCTGGTTGGAGGAGTTCCACGGCTCGATCGTCGTCATCAAGTACGGCGGCAACGCGATGACCGACGACACGCTCAAGCGAGCTTTCGCGGAGGACATCGTCTTCCTGCGTTATGCCGGCCTGCGTCCCGTCGTCGTCCACGGCGGCGGTCCGCAGATCAGCGAGATGCTCGGCCGGCTCGACATCACCAGCGAGTTCCGCGGCGGGCTGCGGGTCACCACGCCGGAGGCGATGGAAGTCGTCCGGATGGTGCTCGTCGGCCAGGTCGGCCGGGAACTCGTCGGACTGGTCAACTCCCACGGCCCGTTCGCGGTGGGGCTGTCGGGAGAGGACGCGGGCCTCTTCACCGCCGAACGACGGATGGCGACCGTCGACGGCGAGGAGGTCGACATCGGTCTGGTCGGTGACGTCGTCTCGGTGCGGCCCGAGGCGGTGCGGGATCTGATCGACGCGGGCCGCATTCCGGTGGTCTCCAGCGTGGCGCCCGACATCGATGGCCTGGTCCACAACGTCAACGCCGACACGGCCGCCGGCGCTCTCGCGGTCGCGTTGGGCGCCCGGAAGCTCGTCGTCCTCACCGACGTCGAGGGTCTCTACCGCGACTGGTCGGCCGGCGGTACGAATGGCGAGGTGATCAGCGAGCTCGACGCCGACGAGCTGACCGATCTCCTGCCCACCCTGGCGTCGGGCATGGTCCCGAAGATGGAGGCGTGCCTCCGGGCGGTTCAGGGTGGCGTGCCCCAGGCGCACGTGATCGACGGCAGGGTGGCGCATTCGCTGCTGTTGGAAGTGTTCACCAACGAGGGGATCGGCACGATGGTCGTGCCGACGACGAAGGAGGAGACGTGAGTCTCGCGCCGCAGTACGACGCATGGGCCGACCGGTTCGAAGCGGCCCTGATGCCGACCTACGGTCGTCCCCCGGTGGCGCTGGCGCGCGGCGAGGGGTGCGCGGTGTGGGACGTCGACGGCAAGCGGTACCTCGACTTCATCGCCGGCATCGCCGTGTCGTCCCTGGGACACGCCCATCCTGCCCTCGTCGAGGCTGTGTCGCGGCAGGTGGCGACCATCGCGCACACGTCCAACCTCTTCCTGCACCAGCCGGAGGTCCTGCTTGCCGAGAAGCTGCTCGCACTGCTGGGGCACGAGGGGCGCGTCTTCTTCACCAACAGCGGGACCGAAGCCAACGAAGCGGCGTTCAAGCTCGTCCGCCGGCACGCCGCCGGCACCGGTCGAGGGTTCGTCGTCGCCGCGCTGGACGGCTTCCACGGCAGGACGATGGGCGCCCTCGCACTCACCGGCAAGGCGGCCATCCGCGAGCCTTTCGCACCGTTCGGTGTCGATGTGCGGTTCGTGCCGTACGGCGATGCCGCGGCGCTGAAGGAGGCGGTCACCGACGAGTGCGCGGGGCTGTTCCTGGAGCCGGCGTTGGGGGAGGGCGGGGTGGTCCCGGCGCCGGACGGGTACCTCGCGGCGGCCCGGGAGATCTGTGACGCGACGGGTGCGGTGTTCGTCCTCGACGAGATCCAGAGCGGCATCGGGCGTACCGGCTGGTGGTTCGCCCATGCCCGCGACGACGTGCGGCCCGACGTCCTTACGCTCGCCAAGGGTCTCGGCGGCGGGCTGCCGATCGGGGCGTGCATTGGCGTGGGTGAGTTCGGCACGACCTTCGACAAGAGTGAGCACGGCTCGACGTTCGGCGGTAACCCGGTCGCGTGTGCGGCCGCGCTCGCGGTCCTCGAGACGATCGAGCGGGACGACCTGCTCGGGAACGCCGCGACGATCGGTGGAGAGCTCGCTGACGGCATCGCCACGCTCAGCCATCCCTTGCTGGGAGGCGTCCGCGGTCGTGGTCTGTGGCTCGCCGCCGTCCTCACCCAGCCGAGGGCCGCCGCGGTGCAGGCGGCCGCGCAGGACGCGGGATTCCTGGTCAACGCCGTCCAGCCGGACGCCGTACGCCTGGCCCCGCCGCTCGTCGTCACCATCACCGAGGTGCAAGCTCTCCTTGACGCGTTCCCGGCGATCCTCGACGCCGGCCTGGAGAGGGAGGCGTAGATGGTGCGGCACTTCCTGCGCGACGACGACCTGTCCCCCGAAGAACAGACCCGGGTCCTCGATCTCGCCGACGCGATGAAGAAGGACCGGTTCGCGGCGCGTCCGCTGGCGGGACCGCAGGCGGTCGCGATCCTCTTCGACAAGCCGACCCTGCGTACTCAGACGTCGTTCACGGTAGGTGTCGCCGAACTCGGCGGCCATCCGATGGTCGTCGACGCCCGCCTGGCACAGGTGGGCGTACGCGAGTCGATCGCCGACACCGCGCGCGTGCTCGGTCGGCAGGTCGCGGCGGTCGTGTGGCGGACGTACGGCCAGGATCGGATCGAGGAGATGGCGGCGCATGCCGGCGTGCCCGTGGTCAATGCGCTCACCGACGACTTCCACCCGTGCCAGGTGCTCGCCGACCTGCAGACGATCCGTGAGCAGAAGGGCCGGCTGGCGGGCCTTCGCCTGACCTACCTCGGCGACGGTGCGAACAACATGGCGCATTCGTACCTCCTGGGCGGTGCGGTCGCGGGCATGCACGTCCGCATCGGCACCCCGGACGCCTACCAACCTGATCCCGGCATCCTCGATCGGGCGGCGGCGATCGCCCGCGAGACCGGCGGTTCCGTCGCGGTCCTGCACGACCCGCGCAAGGCACTGGAGGGCACCGACGTCGTGGCGACCGACACGTGGGTCTCGATGGGCCAGGAGGACGAGGCCGACGACCGCAGCGCGCCGTTCGTGCCGTACGCCGTCACCGAGGACGCGATGGCCCACGCGGCACCGGACGCGATCGTGCTGCACTGCCTGCCGGCGTACCGGGGCAAGGAGATCGCCGCCAGCGTGATCGACGGCCCGCGGAGCGTGGTCTGGGACGAGGCGGAGAACCGCCTGCACGCACAGAAGGCGCTGCTCACGTTCCTGCTGGATCCGTCGTCGCGCGCGTCGGGAGGGCGACGACGATGACCGGGGAGCAGCAGCTGACGCCGAAGTGGCCGGCGACGAAGACGGCCCGCCAGCAGTACATCGTCGAGGTCCTGTCCCGCTCGGCCGTGCGTTCGCAGTCCGAACTCGTCGAGCGGCTTGCCGAGGCGGGGATCGCGGTGACGCAGGCCACCCTGTCCCGAGACCTCGACGACCTCGGCGCGGTCCGCGTCCGCAGCCCCGCCGGCGCCCTCGTCTACGCCCTGCCGGGTGAAGGCGGCGACCGGACCCCGCGGGCGGCACCGGACGCGCCGGCGGCAGCGGAGAGCCGGCTCGCCCGGGTCTGTGGTGAGCTGCTGGTGTCGGCAGTGGCGTCGGCCAACCTGGTGGTGCTGCGGACGCCGCCGGGTGCCGCGCAGTTCTTCGCGTCCGCGCTCGACCACGCGGAGATCGCCGACATCCTCGGCACGATTGCCGGCGACGACACCGTGCTCGTCGTCGCGCGAGATCCGGCGGGCGGTGACGCCATCGCCGACCAGCTGCTCGTGCTGGCCCGCCAGCACCGCCCCGGCGGGCGACCGCCGACCCCTACTGGACCTGAGAAAGCTTCGAAGGAGTAACACCATGACCGAGCGGGTAGTTCTCGCCTACTCCGGAGGCCTCGACACCTCCGTGGCGATTGGATGGATCGCCGACCAGACCGGTGCCGAGGTGGTCGCATGCGCGATCGACGTCGGCCAGGGCGGCGAAGATCTCGAGACCGTACGCAAGCGGGCGCTGGAATGCGGCGCGGTCGAGGCGGTCGTCGTCGACGCGAAGGACGAGTACGCCGAGGAGTTCTGCATGCCGGCGTTGGCGGCCAACGCCCTCTACATGGATCGCTACCCGCTGGTGTCGGCCCTGTCACGTCCCCTCATCGTGCGGCACCTCGTCGCTGCCGCGAAGGATCACGGCGCATCCGTCGTCGCACACGGCTGCACCGGAAAGGGCAACGACCAGGTGCGGTTCGAGGTGGGCGTGGGCGCGCTGGCGCCGGACCTGAAGGTGCTCGCCCCGGTCCGCGACTTCGCATGGACGCGGGAGCAGGCGATCTCCTACGCCGAGCAGCACGGCCTGCCGATCGACGTCTCGAAGAAGTCGCCGTTCTCCATCGACCAGAACGTCTGGGGTCGCGCGGTCGAGACGGGCTTCCTCGAGGACCTGTGGAACGCGCCCACCGAGGAGGTCTACGACTACACCCAGGACCCGTCGTTGGCACGGGAGCCGGATGAGGTCGTGGTGTCGTTCGTGGCGGGACGGCCGGTGGCGATCGACGGCATACCGGTGACACCGCTCCAGGCGATCCAGCAGCTCAACGCCCGGGCAGGTGCCCAGGGGGTCGGCCGGCTCGACATGGTGGAGGACCGGCTGGTCGGGATCAAGAGCCGGGAGGTGTACGAAGCGCCCGGCGCGATCGCACTCATCGCCGCACACCAGGAACTGGAGAACGTCACCGTCGAGCGGGATCTCGCCCGGTTCAAGCGGCAGGTCGAGCAGCGCTGGACCGAGTTGGTCTACGACGGTCTGTGGTTCTCGCCGCTCAAGCAGGCGCTGGATGCCTTCGTCGTCGACTCGCAGACGTACGTCTCGGGCGAGGTCCGGATGGTGCTGCACGGCGGCCGCGCGGTGGTCAACGGCCGGCGTTCGGAGTCCTCGCTCTACGACTTCAACCTCGCGACCTACGACGAGGGCGACGCGTTCGACCAGTCGCTCGCGCGGGGCTTCGTCGAGCTGTGGGGACTCCCGAGCAAGATCGCCGCCAAGCGCGACCAGGCCCACCCCTGACGGAACGACCGACAGAAACGGAGGGGCCTTACCCCCGCGCGGCGCTGACGACGGTGGTCCGCGGGAGGAGACCTCTCCGGTGATCATGATCGTGATCATGAAGGTTTTCGGGGTCCATACGCCCCTTTCCCTTCATGATCATGGAGGACTGGCGATTTCAGTCCGGGAGCTACTTTCAGTCCGGGAGCTACTCTCAGGTCCGGGAGCTAAGGGACGAGTGTGAGCAACGAACAGCCACCGGGTCAGCCGGTATCCGACGCCCAGGCCACGAGACTGTGGGGCGGCCGCTTCACCGGCGGGCCCGCGGAGGCACTGGCCGCCCTGTCGCGGTCGGTGCAGTTCGACTGGCGACTCGCGCCGTACGACATCCGCCAGACCGGAGCACACGCCCGCGTGCTGCACCGCGCGGGCCTGCTCACCGCCGTCGAGCTCGACAGGGTGACCGTCGCCCTCGACGAGCTCGACACCGCCGTACGCCGGGGTGATCTCCTGCCCCAGCCCGACGACGAGGACGTCCACACGGCGGTCGAACGCGAGCTCGTCGCCCGGCTGGGCCCTCTCGGCGGCAAGCTCCGCGCCGGCCGCAGCCGCAACGACCAGGTGGCGACCGACTTCCGGCTCTACCTCCGCGACCAGGCACGTCACCTCGCGGCCGCGATCGGCGACCTCCAGCGGGCCCTGCTCGACCAGGCCGAGCACCATGCGGCCACCCCCGCGCCCGGGTTCACCCACCTCCAGCATGCCCAGCCGGTGTCGTTCGGCCACGAGCTCGCCAAGCACGTCCATGCGCTCGCCCGCGACGTCGACCGTCTCCGCGACTGGGACACCCGCACCGCGGTCTCACCGCTCGGCTCCGGTGCGCTCGCAGGGTCCTCTCTGCCGCTGGATCCCGAGGCGGTGGCCGCCGAGCTGGGCTTCACCCGCGCCGCCGAGAACTCCCTCGATGCCGTGTCCGACCGGGACTTCGTGGCCGAGTTCCTCTTCTGTACGGCGATGCTGGGCGTGCACCTGTCCCGGCTCGGCGAGGAGTACTGCCTGTGGGCGTCCACGGAGTTCGGCTGGGTCCGGCTCGACGACGCGTTCGCCACAGGGTCGTCGATCATGCCGCAGAAGAAGAACCCCGACATCGCCGAACTCGTCCGCGGCAAGTCGGGCCGTCTCATCGGCCACCTCACGGGCCTGCTCGCGACCCTCAAGGGCCTGCCATTCGCGTACAACCGGGACCTGCAGGAGGACAAGGAGCCGGTCTTCGACGCGGTCGAGCAACTCCTCCTCGTGCTGCCCGCGATGACTGGCATGGTGGCGACCTCGAGATTCGACGCCGAACACATGGCCGCCGCCGCACCCCTCGGGTTCGCGCTCGCCACGGACATTGCCGAGTGGCTGGTACGACAGGGCGTCGCGTTCCGGGACGCGCACGAGATCGCCGGCGCGTGCGTTCAGGAGTGTGAGAAGCGCGGCATCGACCTCACCGATCTCAGCGACGAGGACCTCGCCGGTATCTCGCGTCATCTCACCCCTGAGGTGCGTACCGTCCTGACCGTGCAAGGCGCCCTTGACGCCCGGTCGGCCACTGGTGGCACGGCGCCCGCCCGGGTCCGCGAGCAGCTCGCCGACCTGAGGGAGCGGGTGGCGGCAGGCGTGGGCTGGGCCGGACAGTCGCCGGCATGACCGACGATCTGCGTGGCCTCTTCGACCGGCCCGTGCTCCAGGCAGCTCCCATGCTGCTCAACCAGATCATCGAGCACCAGACCGACGAGGGCTTGGTCGCGGTCCGTCTCACCGAGGTCGAGGCGTACGACGGTCACAACGACCCCGGATCGCACGCCTATCGCGGCCAGACCGCGCGCAACACCGTGATGTTCGGCCCGCCTGGACACGTCTACGTCTACTTCACCTACGGCATGCACTGGTGCATGAACCTCGTCTGCGGCCCGGACGGTACCCCCTCCGCGGTGCTCCTCCGCGCCGGCGAGGTGGTCGAGGGGGAGGATCTGGCCCGGAGCCGGCGATCCGCGGCGCGGTCGGCGCGCGATCTCGCCCGCGGACCGGCCCGGTTGGCCCAGGCACTCGGCGTCGACAAGGCCTGCAACGGCCTGGACATCTGTGACCCCACATCTGCGCTGCGGATCCGGCAGGCGCCACGGATCCCGCGGTCGCGCATCCGCCGTGGGCCGCGGGTCGGCCTCGCCGGCGCCGCCGAGCGTCCCTGGCGGTTCCACACGGTGGGGGAGCCGACCGTCTCGGTCTACCGGCCACACACCCCCAAACGCCGTCGTACCGGCGAATCGGTTTCACAAGCGCCCGACCCCTCGGGCACTCTTGGAGGCGGACCTTCCGGCCAACCGGCCGGACGCTCATGAAATCACGGAAGGAACAACGGTGACCGAAGACATTCTCGACGAGTTGCACTGGCGTGGCCTGGTCGCTGAGTCGACCGACGAAGCCGCGCTCCGGGAGGCACTCCAGTCGGGACCGGTCACCTATTACTGCGGTTTCGACCCGACCGCGCCCAGCCTGCACCACGGTCACCTCGTGCAGCTCATCACGATGCGCCGCCTGCAACTCGCCGGCCACGATCCGCTGGCGCTGGTCGGTGGCTGCACCGGCCTGATCGGCGATCCGAAGCCGGACGCCGAGCGGACGCTGCATCCGCCCGAGGTGGTCGCCAGTTGGGTCGAGGAGATCAAGCGTCAGATCGAGCCGATCCTGGCCTTCGAAGGCCCCCACGCCGCCCGGCTGGTCAACAACCTCGACTGGACGGCGGAGCTGAGGGCGATCGACTTCCTTCGCGACGTCGGCAAGCACTTCCGAATCAACCGGATGCTGGCCAAGGAGGCGGTCAGGGCTCGGATGGAACGCGATATCGGGATCAGTTACACCGAGTTCAGCTACCAGATCCTGCAGGCTCTGGACTACCGCGAGCTGTTCCTGCGGTACGGCTGCACGCTGCAGTACGGCGGCAGCGACCAGTGGGGCAACATCACCGCGGGTGTCGACCTGCTCCGGCGCTCCGAAGGGGCGACCGTCCACGCCCTCGCGACGCCGCTGCTCACAAAGGCAGACGGAACGAAGTACGGCAAGTCCGAAGGCAACGCGATCTGGTTGTCGCCGTCGATGATGTCGCCGTACGCCTTCTACCAGTTCTGGATCAACATCGAGGACGCTGATGTCAGCAGTCACCTGAGGTTCATGAGCTTCAGGTCGCGTGAGGAGATCGAGGAACTGGAGAAGGCGACCGCTGAGCGGCCCGCCGCGCGGGAAGGGCAACGCGCACTGGCCGAGGAACTGACGACGCTGGTGCACGGCGCGGACGAGTGCGCCCGGGTGGTCGCCGCTTCCCAGGCACTCTTCGGCCGTGGCGAACTCGCGGACGTCGACGAACGCACCCTCGACGCGGCACTGCGGGAGGCACCGAACATCCGTGTCGAAACGGGCGAGACACTCCCGGCTGTGGTCGATCTGCTGGCCGAGTCCGGTCTGGCGCAGAGCCGCGGTGCGGCGCGCCGCACGATCAGCGAGGGTGGCGCCTACCTCAACAACGTCCGGATCGAGGACGTCGACGTGGTGCCGACCGGCACGGATCTCCTTCACGGGCGGTGGCTGGTGCTTCGTCGCGGGCGACGCAACGTGGCCGGCGTCGAGGTGATCCGGACCACATGATCCGGCCGTAGGAGGCGAAGCGCCAGGCCCGCTAGTGGCAGCAATCGGCAGTCGTGGGACCGGGGTCCCGTGGCTCAGGGAGACCTGGGGCGTGACTTGCTCCGATCCTTCCTGGTCCACGGGACGACCTGGACTTGACTCTGGATCGCTGCGTACGTAAGGTTCCTATTCGCCTCGCAGGGAAGTGCGGGACGCCCATCGGGCGGCCGAACCCGCGAGGAATCCTTCGAAACCTACTCAGACCGGCGCGTTCTGCGCGCCCTGGTCTGGTCGGCGGACAGGGGCCGGATCCACGGGCCTCCCGATTTGACCGGGTTGCCAGCGAAACGGTAGCTTCAAGGTCCTCGCCGAGGAGCGGGACGCTGAAAGGCGGCCGGCCAGGTGAGGATCCCACCAGATGCGATCTGCAGGGTGCTTCGTGCGCCCTACTGATGGCCACGGTGGGGATCGGGTTCCACCACATCGACTCGTCGGTGCGATGGAGTCCACAACCCTAGTCACCCAGGCGGCGAACCCGAGGGTTCCGCGGCTTGGAGTGCCTGATCTTTGAGAACTCAACAGCGTGCCGATAGTCGATGGTTTTGTGTTGTTTTGGCTCATGGCGCATTTTGTGTGTTGTGGGTTTGTGTTTTTTTGGGGCCTGTTTTGGGCTTTCTGTTGGTTT
>NZ_JBEFTX010000039.1:0-14233 GCF_040195635.1 Actinopolymorpha sp. B11F2
AAGAGCTTCTGCACGTCTGGGACCAACCGCACCTCGACGCGCTGGCAGAAGATGCCCGACTTGTCATCAGCGAACTGGTCACCAACGCCGTCCTGCACGGAGGCGACAACCCAAACGCCCTGCACCTCGCCATCACCGATGGCTCGCTCAACCCCCCAGTGGTACAAGAACTGACCAGCCACGCCGAACACGGCCGCGGACTCGCCATCATCGAGCAACTCACCACCCGCTGGGGAATCGAACCCGACGGCACCGGCGGAAAACGAGTCTGGGTAGAACTAGGTCAGCACAACCCCAGCGACCACAACGACAGCAATGAATCGGATGCTGCGGACCGTCACCTCATCCGCGAGCCGCCACTCGAACCCGGTAACGGACAGAGCCCCGATCCGCTGACCGGCGCCGGCCACGGGCTGGGTTGCTTCGAACCTGCGGGGCGGCATCGGGCGACCCCGGATGACAAGATCCGGCCAGCAACCACACGCAAAGGTTTAGGCAAGCACATATCCGGACAAATAGCTGTGTAGGCGAGTTCTGGGATCCGGGTCGCCGCAACGAACCCGGCTGGCACCAGCGGCGATCCGGACCCAACTCACCGGGGCACCGAGTTTGGGATGCATCAGCCAGACTTGGTGGCCGGTAAGGAAGACGAGGGCCTTACTGCCAGACCGTGCCCGCGCCCCTCCCGGTCGGTTGCCGGCGGGGACAGATCGGGCTCTCCTCGGGCAAGGTCTGGCCCTTGGGCCGCCTGGGGATTGGTCGCCCCCATCCACACCCAGGCGGCCCAAACATTTCAGCAAGATCTCGTCCGACGGTGCCGAAGACCCCGGACGCCTCGATCAGACTCGTGATCATCAGAAGCTTGAGAACTCTTCCGTCGGCATCGCCAGGTTCACCACACCATCCAGCGCCAGTGCTCGCCGGCCAGGGTTGGTCATGCTGCGCCTCAGCTCCTCGAGGGTCTGCTCGCACACTTTTCGAAGAGCGCTGACAGCCAGGGCACCACGGCCCGGTCCAGGCGAGCAGGCTTACGTGTGGGCGGGTCAACCTTGTTGGTGTTTCTTGTTCTGACCTCGGGCTTCCTCGAGTTGGTCTTCGAGGAGGATGATCCGGCAGGCTGCCTCGAGCGCGATGCCTTGATCGACTAGCTGGCGGGCCCTGGCCGCCAGACGGAGCTGGCGACGGGAGTAGCGGCGGTGCCCTCCAGCTGAGCGCTGTGGGTCGACCAGCTTTACCTCGCCCAGTCGCCGAAGAAAGTCCTGTGAGGTGCCGAGGATCTCCGCGGCACGGCCCATGGTGTAGGCGGGGTAGTCCTCGTCGTCGAACATGTCGGTGGGGCCTTGGTCCATATCACCTCCCATGTCGAGGGCCCCGGCGCGAACGCCGGGGCCCTTCGGGTTGTGGGTCAGAAACACCATCTACCGACGACAACGTCGGATCTTCGTATCGCACTAGCCGCATCTAAGCGGGGACAGGTGCGAGGATCGCGTAAGTGTGACCGGAGACCACCTCTCTTCGGTAAGACCTACGATGACCGCGCGGCCGAAACCACAGCCAGCAGCGGACGACCCAACGGTGTACGAACCCCTCCCTTTCTCTGCGTCCTGACTGCTCTCCACTCTCAACCCGAGAAATAGTAGCAACGCCAGTGAGGATGTCTAGCGTCAGCAACCCAAATTTCTTAGACAGCTGAACGTAGTCTCACGGCCGCTACACGCCATCGAGGCAGACGAGGAATGGAGGCTGATCGATCACGGCGTGAATGTGGGGTCTTTCCCAGGCCTGGCTATGGGCCGGTACTGTCCGCTTGCAGTCGACACGTGTCGTTGAAGGATGCGGTCGCCACAGTGAGGTCCCTGACGCGTACCTGCTGGTGCTCGCGCTTCGCAACGTGCGACGGGCCGCCGACATGGCCCTACGGCACCTCGTCACCGCCAAGGCGAGGGATCAGCTGCGCGCGGCACTCGACGAGTTCGAGACCCGGCTTCCCGGTGCGAAGGAGGCCCGAGACGTGATCGAGCACTTCGACGACTACAGCGGTGGCGTGGGCGACCAGCAGCAGCCAGCGATCAGGCAGCGGGACAGCCGCGTGCCGGACGAGCAGCTCGCCCAGCAGTACCGGATCGACTTCGAACACGTCGTCAACGATCCGGCCCGATCGTTGCTCCACGTCGGTCCACACATCGTCGACCTGACTGCGGCTGGGCGTGCGGCGAGCCAGCTGGTGCACGAGATGTGGTTGGCCGCGAAAACAGAGGATGGCTGATGGGGGACCACGTGCTGGAGGAGCCGACGAACCGGGCAGGAGCTGCCGCGCCGTTCGACTGGATACGTTGACCCTCATTAACGACGAGATCGTGGGCCGGATGGATCGACAGGCTGCAGCGGGGCTCAGGTGGACACCAAGGTCACCAGGCATCGTGGCAGTGGCGGCGCCTGCGTGCCAGGCTGGAAGGTCTGCGCGCTCACCCTGAGCGTGGTTCAGCTGTCCCGAGTCACCCGCAGTCTTGCACGACGTCGACATGGACTGACACGACGGCTGAACCGCCATCAGAGGCCCAAGGCGCTGGCAGCGCGTTCATGACGTGCGCGAGCTCGGCCTGATCGGTCACGACATCCGCCTGGCCACTGGCTGTCACGGCCCAGGCGTATCCGCCGGGCAGGTCGATCTGGTCGATTTCGAAGGTGACAAGCTGGTGCTGATCTGCGGCCCGCAGCTTGGCACCGTTCTCCGTTCGGAACATGATCTTGCTGCCGTCAAAGATGTACCTGATGTACCTGACCGGTGAACGGCGCACAGCATCTGGTCGCGAAGACGTCCGAGACGAATTTGAGGAAGATCATCCCGAAGACGACATGCTTGTGCCCGGCCGCATCGACCCGACTACGAAGCCGGTCGGCGGCATCCCGCAGCGTCGCCTCGAGGCTCAGCGCCCGTTGGGCCCTCCGTTGCCCCGGTCCCCACCGCTTCCCTCCCGTTCAGCGTCACATGTGCTGCACATTGTGTCCTCGACCAACCATCCTTTTGGCGCGATCGCGGGGAGTACGCGGGGCCCGAGCCTTCCTTCGGTGAGAATCCGCAGGTCGGAGCCGTAGTTCTTACTGATCTTGAAAACCGCTAGGTGAGGTAACCCCTCGCCACGTGGGTTCGAATCCCACGCCCTCCGCCAGGCTCGAAAACGGCCGCTGACCTGCAACGATGCGTGATCACGGGTGTGGGGGTCAGTCCGGCGACGTCCGGCCGTATCCGGCTTGCAGCGGTGGTCTGCGGCAAATACGCGGCGAAGTTTCCACGAGTATCGAGGGGAGTCAGGTCCCTCAGGCACCCGGCGGCATGGTCGCCCCAAGGGCCGCCCGGCCACGAGATGGAGATGATGGCACTCAACGCCGGGTAAAGCCGAGGGCCTTCGCCATCTCGCACGCTGGGCAGCCGGCGAACCTGTGGGGCGCCTTCATGTCGTAGCAGTGCTGGGCCCAGATGCGGCGCGCCGTCGCCGCGCCGGTCAACAGGCGCAAGAGGCGTCTCATCTGCGGTTGCCGTAGATGTTCGGGTGCAGCGACGTCTGGCGCGAGGGTGGGACGTAGCTGGTCAACGCCCAGGCCCGCCGGAGCGGTCCGATCCAGTCGCGCTTGGGGCGGTCGCTCCGCGGGTAGTCGGCGTACTGCCGCTCGGAGTCCTCGGCCATGGGATTCCTCTCTGTAGCCTGCCGGCTTTGCGAGTCATGCTTCACCGCGCGACTGCTTCCGACCTGGGCCCGAACGGGCTAGCTGGCTTCCGGCACGGCCAGGTCGCGTGCGTCGCGCAGATGAGCGGAGCCAGCCCTTGTCCTTCCCCAGTGGACGACGCGATGTGAACATTCGGTGGAGGTGGTGCCTAACGCGTCCTGCCCCTACTGCTACCTGCTGTCGGCGACATCATCGGTCTTACCACCGAGTCCCGCCCCTCGCAGCGTCTCCACAAACGATCCGGGGGGTGGGTCGAGACTGCGACGGTGGAGGTTGTCGAGTTGGCAGCGTGCGTTGTAGCAGCGCACCCAGGTCGCGGCTGCATCGGCCGTGCGCCGCTCTGCTCGGGAGAACGGCCGGAAGCGCTCGTAGTCGTCGAGGAACGCCGCGACCTCTGCCGCTGTCGGGGCGTCCGGGGGGACTGGAGTGCCTTGTGTGAACGCGCCAGCGCACAGGCCGACGACCGCCGGCTCCGGGGCGTAGACGAGGCTGTCCCAGTCGTAGCCGGCGACGAACGCGCCATCGACGACACAGACGTTCTGCCACACCCAGTCGCTGTGTCCGATCACCGGCCGACTGTGGTCAGCGGCGCGCAGGACCATGGCGGCCGCGTCGGCGGTCTCCTCCACCCATTCCATGCCCGGCACCGGTGTGGAGAAGTCGAACGCCGGATGGTGCGGCGCCGGCCACGTGCCGACACTCCAGTCCGCCCATGCCGGGCGTCCCGGCACGAGGGCAGCGCCGTCCATGTCGCGCAGCGCATCGATCTGCCCAGCGAGCGCCGCCGCCATCGCCACTCTCGCCGCCTGGTCGTGCGGACTGCCTGTCGAGGCGCAGGCGAGCCGTTCCTCGACAAGCGCGAGCACATCGCCGGTGGACGACGGCCCGTCGAAGACGCGGGCGCAGCCAAAGCCCGCTGCCGCGAGCGTATTCTGCGCCCGTACGACGGCTTGCAGCCGTTGTACATTCGCGCCCGGACGGAATGCCTTGAGCACGACATCGCGGCCGTCGCTGAGGCGCAGACCGAAGACCGCGCCGATGTCACCGCCGGTGAACAGAACCGCGTCGACTCCCGAGCCAATGTGGTCGCGCACGTGGCGGGCAACCCAATCGGCTACCTGTCCGGTTGTCGTCGCACCGAGGATGTCCCGCTGCGCACCGCTGATCTCATCCACGCGAACCACGGTACGGGTGCCTGATCAGCACTCCATAGTGCCGCGGTTGCGGGCTTGAGTGCTGGCCACCGGGCTCAGGACCGGTAGGACGGGCCGGCACGGCACGGTCTGGACCGCCAGATCAGTCAGGCGTGAGCCAGTCCGTAACATCGCGGAGCGGGCCTACGACATCGAGTGTTCGCAGCGGAAACGCGGCTAGTAGCCCGTCCACGCTGGACGCTTCCATGTATACCCGAATGAATTGGTTGGCTCTCGGCTGATAGAGAGTGCCGTCGCCTCGCACGAATTGGCCCCACAATGCCATCCGTCCGACGTCGTTTCGTGGCTCGCCCTCGATTGCTCGGTCCAGGAAGCTGCGCGGGAAGAGCGCGCGGTAGCCAGGAAGGTGGTACAGCCACGAACCGCCACGGAGTCGTTCAGCCTCCGGAGCGGCGCTCTGGGCATCGGCGAGGGTGGCGGCCAGTTCTGCTCGACGAGCTGCCTGCCGGCCAGGGCTCAGGACCCCGCGCCCCTCTCGGTTGGCGAAGTGCAGACGCACCTGGCGGTTGTCCTCTTCGAGCTCGTACCAGAAACAACCGGGCTGCAAGGCGGTCCGACGTGCTGTCAGCGTCGCCAACCACTCCCGGTGTGCGACCGCGGCGGCATTGCCGCTGATCACAGCGTCGCGTACCACCTGCCATACCCCCGGCATCTCCAGATTCGTCACGGCGGTCCAGTCCTGCCACGCCGCAACCCGGTCTATGCCAGTGAGCTCAACGACCCGACCGACCCAGTTCGACTGGAGATCGAACCAAGCTCTGCTGAACGTGGGCGCTGCGGTCATACCGACGTAGCCTCGCAGTGGGTCAGCGCGACAAACAACCGGGTTCCAGGCCCCACATGGCTGTAACCCCAGCTCGTTGCCGCCATGGTCAGGCGCCGGCCGAACAAATGACACTGATGCACCACGCTGAGCGCCGCTCTGTCGATCGTGGTGCCATGTGTCCTGGCCATGCCTGGACTGCTGTATCTGGTGGTGGGCGGGTTTCCCGCGACGGCTTGGATGCAGGACGCGTTCACTACCACGGCCGGGTTCATCGTGCTTGTCGTCTTCGGTGTTGGGGGCACGGCGTGGCTGGCGTACCGGCTCTGGCTCTCACTACGGGTGGCCCGCCAGCTGGCGGGCCACCCTGCTGGCGAGGTCGTTGCCGTAACTCGGCTTCAGGTCATTCTGGCCGCGGGCGCCACCATCACCGGAGTCGCGCTCCTCTCCGGCGCGGCGACGGGTCGCCAGCCAGCGGGTCCGCTGATGTCGAACGTATTTCTCTTGGACGCCCTCCAGGGCGCGGCGCTGGCGCTGGGAATCGCGCTCACCGCCCTGGCACTGCTGTCTCTGATCGGGGGCCTGGGCGGACCCGGCCTCGCGTTCGGCATCGTCGGCGGCAGAGCCATCGCCACAGCCGCTGCAGCATCGGGACTGACCCTCGCGCAGGCGGCCCGGATCGCCGGAATCGGCGCCTTGGCCGGTGCGATGCTGTCCGAGGCCAACGGCGGCAGTTCGACGGCGGGATCGTCGACTGGCGGCGCTAGCCCGCAGCGACAGGGCCAACTCCCACCCGGCCAGCATTACCACGTTCCGCCAAGGAGGCTGAATGCATTCCCAGACGCCCAGCCCATCCGGAGCAAGGGACCGCGTAGAACCTGGAAGGATAGCCAGGGCAACATCTACGAGTTCGACCGCCGACACGGCACAGTCGAGAAGTACGACCGCGGCAACAGGCACCAGGGCGACTTCAACGTAGACACAGGGAAGCAGGTCGGCCCCGCTGACCCAAGCCGCAAGCCGCAAGGAAAGTGACCTGATCATGAAGGCGACTCCACGATCTACGGCGCATGCGACCCTGGAGGTCTCGTGAGACGGGTGCTTGCCGCCTACCGGAGGTCAGACGAGTTCTTCGTGTCTGAGCAGGAGTTTCCTGAGGAGAAGATCGTCGAACTCAAGCCCTTGTTCGAGCTCTACGACGATGATCCCGACATGCTCTACGACTACCAGGTCTCGGACGAGCTCCGTGCTCGCGTGAGCCAGATCCTTGGAGTTCCACTGAACCCTGACTTCGACTACAACATCGAGATCACACAGTGAGACAAGCGACCCTGGACCCCGGCGGCCCGGCCGAGGAAGTGGAGCTACACGTGCCGACACGTCCGACGGTGCGACCGTCCGACTGCACCGGTGGTTGAGTGAATGGATCGCTACGGCATCTCAGATCAGCTTGATCAGAGCCAGCTGGCCGCGTTGGAGAAGGTCATGGTGGATATCGGCCATGGTCGCTCGCGGTCGGTGCTCAACCTCGTCGCGGGTCGGGCCAGCCACATTACGCGGACCTCCACTAAGAGGGAGTTGAGTCCTGACGACAGCGATGACGTGTGGACTGCCCATGACTATGTGGCGCGCTGATCATTCGTGACACGGTTGCCGCCGGGCTCGACCAGTTGGATGACGATCAGCGGGGGAGCACGGTTCAGGTCGTGGAGCGATTCGACGAGCTGCTCAGATCGTTCACCGAACACGATGATGACAACATCCTCACCGCATTTGCCGAGGGAGAGTCCGGGGACGGCTGGTGGGGGCAGAGGGTTCCGTCGTCGGGCCCGATCCATGCAGAGCTTCGGTCCTTCGCCAGCAGGCTCGGTCGACCATAGTCCGTGACGAACGAGCCCGGGCGAGGTGAGCTGCCGTGGTAGCGCTCTCTTGTCCCAGCGACGACCACGCCAGCGACGGTCACCGAGTGCCGAGCCCGCGGAACTCGCCAGCTTGGTCCTTCAGCGTTTCACGGTCGAGGCTCGGCGACCAGGATCGCCCATCGGGACGGGGGCTGGGCGTGTGGATCGAGCCGCGTCCATGCCTTGTCGAGGGCGTCCATCCGTTGCTCGTAGGACAGGCCGGTGAAATGTGCGGTGAAGATCGGAATCTGCGACCAGGCGTAGGTCTGGTCGGGGTCGAAGGCGTACTCGAGGTACTCGGTCCGCACGACGTTCAGGCCGCCTGCCTCCAGCTGGTCGCGGATACCGTCGTCGTTCATGAGGCGGCGCGCTCGGCTGGATGGCTGAAAGACGAAGTTGTGGTCGATCACCGCGTACGCCCGCATCAGGTCGTGCAGCGACGGCTTCCGTGGCGGGTGTGCCGACGAACCGTCCGGCTGCCGGTTGGTCCCGACACTGCAGGCGAACCGTCCGTGCGGCGCCAACAAGGCTGAGATGGCGGCGGCGACTTCCGGCACCTGCATCTGCCAGATCGCCGAGTTGCACACGACATGACTGAACCCGGCGTTCACCGCGGTGGCGACGTGTTCGGCGGGTGCTTCGAGCCAGGTCACGCGTGGGTCCTGTACTCGTTCGGCAGCGATCTGGAGCATCGCGGCCGAGGCGTCGACGGCGGTCACGCGCCCGGTGGGTCCCAGCTCAGCCAGGATCGCTTCGGTCGTCACACCGGTTCCGCAGGCGAGGTCCAGCACCTCGCTGTCTGGTTGCAGGCCCGCGCAGCGCACCAGGTCCGCGCTCGTCAACCGATACATCGGGAACCTACGCGCGAACCCGTCGTACATCCGCGCGTTCTGCTTCTCGCGCCAATGCTCGACCACCCGCATGACGTCTCCTCGGCTGCTGACGCTGGGTCATGAGGCTACCGACACCAGACGTGGGCGGCCGAGATCCGTGGGGAAGGTCACCCTTGTCGGCCGCGCGGGTCGGGGCGTAGTTGCGGCCGCAGAATCCGCACAATCCGCAGAATCGTCGACGGGGCGGGGTTCTCCCAGGTCAGGTGGGTTGGCGGCAAGGATCACCTCGGCGCCGCAGAATTCCGCAGAACCGCCGCAGAATCCGTCAGCTCGCCCGTCCACGCCTGGGCACACGGCCACACAGTGCTCTTTCTGCGGCGGTTCTGCGGCATTCTGCGGCCGGTCTGTGAGACGGCTGAGCAGGCGGTCTGACCTGCGCTGACGTTGCCGTACCGGGGGTTCTGCGGATTGTGCGGATTCTGCGGCGGCAACCGGCGCGGCCCATCGCTGCCGAGGCAGCCGCTAGCGATGGTCGCGGTGTACGTCCAATAGACAGCTGTAATGACGGCCGGCGACGCCGCGAACATCGCTGCCGCCTCCGACGCCGACCTACCTTGCAACGACGCCAGCACGATCCCCGCCCGCCGCAACCGGATCCGATCCCTCGTCACCGCGTGATCTGTACCAGCCGCTCAGCCTCCTGCGGCTCCAACTCCCGAACGAACACCTCAGGCCGACGTGCCATCACTCACCTCCAGGCACAGCCTGCCATTACAACGCCAACGTTCCTTGATGAGGCACTAGCCCAAGGGGTCGAGGCCATCCTCTCGTCCAGACCACCGCCACACCATGATCAACATACCGACTTTTTCAGGTCGAAGTAACTAACGGCAGCTTCGACCGCTAGCCCCACTTCCTGTCGATTTCAGTTGACGCGTAGATGTGGCGCGGTGAATCGTCGGCCGGCTGGGGCCGCTTCGGGCGGGGTGGTGCGGTAGTGCCACGCACGACGAGGTGGGTGGGCGTCGTTATCTGGGTACCTGGAGCGGCGTTGTCGCCGAGGATGTCCAGCAAGAGTTGGCCGGCCCTGGCGCCTTGTCCCTCTGCCGCCTGATGGACGGTCGTCAGGTCGCTGAGCTCGGCCATGGGATGGTCGTCGATCCCGACCACGGACATGCCGGAGGGCACGGTCACAGCGGCTCGTCGCAGGCTGCGCAGGGCGCCGATGGCAACCTCATCGGAGAACGCGAAGACAGCGGTGGGGGGTGGTGCGATGCTGAGCAACCGATTCATGCCTTCGGCGCCGCCGGTGCGGCCCCAGGGGGCCTCGACGATGAGCTCGGGGATGACCGAGAGTCCGGCGGCCTCCATTGCCGTGGTGAAGCCGTGCAAACGATCGGCGGGTTGCGAGTAGGGCAATGACCAGTCGCCTCCGGCGTTGATCATGCCAATCCGTTCGTGCCCCGCGAGGATGAGATGGTTGGTCGCTTGCTGGGCCGCAGCCACATCATCGATGTGCACACTTGGGTAGTCGCCGAGCCTGCCTCCAGCGATCACCACGGCCGCATCCATCAGCTCGAGGCATTGTCTTTCCTCGTCGCTGATAGGAAAGGCGATCACAATGACAGCGTCGACCTGCCGTCTGGCTGGTAACTGTTCGAAGAATCGCCGACGCTCCTGCTCTGTACGTACCTGGTACAGCAGGACATCGAGGTCTGCGTTTCGAAGGCTTCCCATGATGCCCTGCAGCATCGAGGAGTAGGCCCAATGCGCAATGTCTCGCACGACGACCGCAACCCGGTTCCTAGATCCTCGCTTAAGGCGTGAAGCATCCGGCGACACCGTATACGACATGCTGGCGGCCAGCTCCTTGATGCGGCGCCTGGTCGAGCTGGACACGCCGGGGGCATCGCTCAATGCCCGTGACACCGAGGCGACCGAAACGCCGGCCTCCCGCGCCAGGTCCTTCATGTTGACGGCTGGACGACCGGGCATGCTCCGCACCGTACCCTCAACGTAATGTTACGTCCACTTGGATCCTTGGCCCTGGCCAGCAAATTCGTGACGACACCTCATCTGCCAGTTTGCCATCGATACAAGGGTTGACACGGCTTGGAAGGTACCCGATGCTGTGGCGTAATCGTTTACGTACGACGTAGCCGTGCGAGACCCGGCGAGCCCTCTGGGCTTCCCTCCGGCAGGGAAGGTCGTCATGAGAAGACTCAGTGCGGTGGTCCGTTTCGGCCATGGTGCTGATCCTCGGTCTGGCTCCGGCGTCCAACGGCGCTCCTCGCGTCCCTTTGAGCATTCTTGGGGTCGGAACGTTCCTGCACGAATTGATCCGGTCGGGCACCACGGCTTGCGGCGTCGTAAGCCGGGCGCACATGGCAAGGAGGCTGTGTATGCGCACGTCCAGACGCATGGTGCTGGTTGCGGTGTGTGCCGCGCTGGCGATGTTGTTCGGTTCGATCGCGATGATCTCCGGTACGGCGAGTCCATCGGCCGCCGAC
The DNA here is from genome assembly GCF_040195635.1 of Actinopolymorpha sp. B11F2. Taxonomy (NCBI): domain Bacteria; kingdom Bacillati; phylum Actinomycetota; class Actinomycetes; order Propionibacteriales; family Actinopolymorphaceae; genus Actinopolymorpha; species Actinopolymorpha sp. B11F2. The sequence continues at coordinate 10,948 of NZ_JBEFTX010000039.1, forward strand.
AACGGGTGTGTGGAGAACCCGTTCGGGGACCGGCCCATCTATCTCAAGGGCGGGTTCAATGGCTGGTCCGCTGACCCCGCGTACCAGTTCGCGTACAACTGCAACCGCTTCGAACTGACCGTCAACCTCAGCGGGACCAGTGATTTCAAGGTCGCCGACGCTGACTGGTCCGCCGACGCGGACTTCGGCGGCGGAGCGGCGGGAAGCCAGGTTGAGACCGGTGTCCCACTTGAGCTTGCGCTCCGGGGGGCCAACCTGACGTACGCGTTCGGCGGCACCCAGACCGTCGTGCTGGACGTCTCCCAGTCGATCACGACCCCAACGCTGACGATTACCGCCTGTCCGCAGAACCCGCTGGGAGATGCGCTGCTCGGCCTCAGCGGCGACTTCAACGACTTCAGTCCGGAGGCCGCCGACTACTTCCTGTACAGCTGCGACGGCTACTACCTCAATGTTGATCTCCAGGGCACGCACGAGTTCACCATCCTCGACCCCATTGGATCGCCGGAGACCCACCTTGGCGCGGCCGATGACAGCGGCGGCGGCGTCAACCTCAATGAGCCGATGCCGCTGTCCTCCGATGCCGAGATCGGATCAGTCGCCGACCTTCGCTTCGACTTCACCGGGCCGCACACGCTGCGGGTGAGTTTCGAGGGCGAGGACCTGCAGCCCACCCTCACCATCACCGAACAGACCTGGGTCAATCCCGGGATACCTGTTCCGGTGACCGACACCGTGGCGCGGCAGGTGAGGTACGACTCTCGCGATCGCGACTTCAAGGCACCGTACGGCGCAGTTCCGGCGGGTACGAACGCGCGTTTTGCGTTCGAGGCCCCGCCGGGTGTGGCCTCGGCGACTCTCGTCGTGCAGACCCGGCGGCTGGAGGGGAATCAGGACGTCATCGAATACCTCGACCCGGTCCGGGTGCCGATGGAGCGAACCCGTGACGGTGAGGTCGACCGGTGGAGTGCTGCGTACCGGTTCGGTCAGGAGAACGTCTACGGCTACCACTTCGAGCTCTCCATCAACGGAGTCGAGTACGTCTATCAGAACAACAACGATCCCATTTACTGGACCACTGAGCGCGGCTCGTTCGGCCTCGGGGAGATCGCATTCCTGTCCGACGACCCCACGCGGGTTCGGCCGTATCGGCAGACGGTGTACAGCCGCGACTATCGCGTGCCGGGTTGGGCGAAGGACGCCATCTACTACTACATCTTCCCGGAGCGGTTCCGGAACGGCGATCCCGCCAACGACCCCGAGGTGGGCACCGACACCTACCTTGATGGCCCGGTCGAGGTCCATTCCGACTGGCTCGACACCCCGTACGTCCCCGGCGACGCGGACGGTTCGACAGGAGACGACGATCAGTTCAACAACGACTTCTTCGGCGGCGACCTCGCCGGCATCATCGACAAGCTCGGCTATATGGAGACGCTCGGGGTCAACACGCTCTACATCAATCCCATCTTCGAGGCCGGCAGCAACCACAAGTACGACACCGCCGACTATCTGAACATCGACGACAACCTCGGCAGCAACGCCGACCTGACCAGGCTGACCGAACAGGCCGAGGCGCACGGAATCAGAGTCATCCTGGACACCTCGCTGAACCACACCGGCAGCGATTCGGTGTATTTCGACCGGTACGCCAACTACCCCGGCAACGGAGCGTTTGAGAACGAGACGATCCAGCCCGACTCGCCGTGGGCCGACTGGTACACGTTCGTCCCCGACGCCACCGACCCGGACGACCAGTACGCCGGCTGGGTGGGTATCTCGACGCTGCCCGAGCTGACCGAGTCCGACAGCTTCTCCGACTTCGCCTTCCGCGAGCCCGACTCGGTGATGAAGACGTGGCTCGATCGAGGGACGGACGGCTGGCGGATGGATGTGACCCCGTGGGTTAGCGACCAGTTCTGGCGGGAGTGGCGGAGCTCGGTGAAGTCACACCGTCCCGACGCACTCACCCTGGCCGAGACTTGGTTCGACGCCTCTAAGTACTTCCTCGGAGACACCTTCGACTCCACGATGAACTACATCTTCCGCAACGCGGTGATCGACTATGCCGACGGCCGCAGCGCCGCGGAGACCTACCAGAGCATCGAAATGATCCGCGAGTCGTACCCGCCGCAGGCCTTCTACGCTCTGATGAATCTGCTGTCCACCCACGACTCGGCGCGAACGCTGTACCAGTTGGGGTACACCGAGACCAGCAGCCCGGAACAGATCGCCGAGGCTAAACAGCGCTATCGGCTCGCCGTGCTGTTCCAGATGACCTTCCCCGGATCGCCCGCGGTGTTCTACGGCGACGAGGTCGGCGTCACCGGCGGTACCGACCCGTTCAACCGGGCCACCTATCCCTGGGCGGACGAGGGCGGCGACCCCGACACGGTGATGCTGACCGATGTCCAGCAGCTGATCAGCCTGCGCAACCAGCACGCGGTACTCCGGCGAGGCTCCATCGACGCACCGGTCCACCTCGACGACAAGGTCATCGTCCTCACCCGGAAACACGGGGGGACCCGGGCGATTACTGCCTTCAACAATTCGACGACGACACAGCAGGTCACCGTCGAACTGCCGCGGGGTTATGGCGACAAGCCATACACCGACGCAATGACCGGGCAGTCGGTCACTCCGACCGACGATGAACTGACCCTGACCGTGCCGGCGATGTACGGCTCTGTGCTCATCACCAGCTGAGCGAGACAGGCCTTCAGGGAGCCCGGACGGGTTCGCCTGGTGAGCCGCATCCGTACGCGCGGCAGCGGACGGCTGAGGCGCTGACTCGAACACCCGATGCGTTCGGGCTGGAACGGTCCGGAGCGTGCCGCGTGATGATCACCCCCGTTCCTTCTCCGTGGCTCCAGGTTGGGGCGGCAGGCCACTGGTTCAGGCATGACTGGCTGCCCCTGTTGTCCATGATCTGGGGGGTGTTTCACCTGGTAGTCCACGACGATGAAGGGTCCAACGCGGGCGGCTCGGTCGGCGGGTCGTTGCTGGATGAGGTCGTGCAGGACGGTGCGAGGCGGATGCTGGCGGCGGCGTTGCAGGCTGAGGTTGCCGCCTACATCGAGGCCCGCAGCGGTGAGCTCGACGAGAACGGTCACCGGCTGGTGGTCCGTAACGGCTATCACGTCGAGCGGGAGGTGACCACCGCCGCTGGAGCCATCACGGTGCGTGCCCCGCGGGTCAACGACAAGCGCCTCGGTCCCGACACTGGGGTGCGGAAGCGGTTCTCCTCTGCGATCCTGCCGGCTTGGTCGCGTAAGTCTCCCAAGGT
>NZ_JBEFTX010000040.1:0-13947 GCF_040195635.1 Actinopolymorpha sp. B11F2
TGCACCTTGCGGATGCCCTTCGTGATGGCTCAGATCGACCTTCAGCAAGTCCGATCTTCCCACCACGCAAGGGCATTCGCGCTCAACGGCACGCTCATCCGGCCGACCTCATCGGTGGATCCGGGCTAAGTCGCTTCCTCATCCGTGCTGTGGGCACTTGCGCGTACCGAGGGTGGCCCCGACTCAAGGTTGCGCCTGTCCGTGCGGCCATCGCCGCGGCTACGGCACGACGGCCATCCGACCGGAGCACGCGTCAGAAGTGGTGCCACTTCACGCACATGACCGCCATGGTTGACGCATGATCGATCATGGAACTGGGAGAGTCAAAAACGCCACCACCCCCTATGATCCGCCCGCGCTGTCCCGACAGGCGGCGGCCCGGCAGATGGTGTCCCGGCGGAACTGTGTCCCGGCGGACGGCGGCGGCGCGCGGTCCACCGGCGTTTCGCCGAGACCGCGACGTGGGCCACTGCGGGGGGTCTGATTAGACTCGACGACGTGCCGGTGCGTGGCGATGGATCGCTCTTCTACAGTGGTGCTATCAGCCCCCAAACAGCTCCGCTCTCCGGGGCCCGCCCCCGCCACCTCGATCCCGACGACCACCGACCCAAGGACGCCTGCGGCGTCTTCGGCGTGTGGGCCGGCTTCCGCCCGTCCGATAATGAGCTGCGGTCCCCGCGGTTGTGCGGCAATGGGCTTCCCAATGGAAAGTTTCAGGTGACCGATCTTGGACCGCTTCTAACGTGCCGACGCTAGCGTTAAGTTGCCTATTAGGCTAACCTTTGGTCGCCTGGTTGGCAGTGCCGTCAGAATGAATTTCGACTGATGGGCGGACATTGAACGCCCTTCAGTGCCAATGGTGGGGGCGTCTCTATGGTATCCAAGTGCTATCGCAGTTCTGGCGTTGTCAAGCTCGCCCAGCTCTTCCCTACGAATTCATGGGCCGAAGAAGAATTTGGCTCGGAGTTCTTGTACTCCTGGTCGCTGTAGCCAGCTTCGGAGTGGCTCCTGCTTCAGCTGACAGTCGATGGAATTGGTACGTCGAACCCTATGGAGGTCCACCTGATCGCGGCGACTATTTTCACTACTGCATGGAGAGTGATATGTCTCCCGGCGGCCCGTTGTACATCGAGGTAGTGAATGCAGAAGTAAACCTGGAACTTTAGTCGGCGTATGTCGACGCATATAATGCCGGCGCCTGCAGTGCCGATGTCGATAAACGATGGAGAAAGGAGAGCCTCGCCGCTTATGGCGGCGCGATGGGGCGGACGGTCTGCGAGGATCGAAATACCTACAACCAGTGCAATCAATTCTGGATAAACGATCGATTCTGACAAGATTAAATCGTTAACGGATGAAGAAGAAAGGCAGTATCGCAAAACCGCCTGCCACGAGCTCGGCCACGCGCTGGCCTGGTTCACTACTCCAGTGACGGCCCTGTGCCCTCGGGCCTAAGTGGTCATGACTGCATGAGAAACGGTGTGTTCGTCAGCGGATTCGAGTGGACCAGGACTTACGAATCACACCATATGGGTACCTACTACGGCGATCACATTGAGTGGTGGTTCGGGCATGGATAGCCAGCTAGTCGCTAACTCAGCTAAACCCGGGCTGGTTGGCTCTAGTAGACCCTCGTGCGAGGAAGGATATCGCTATGCAAGTTAAGCATGTCGTGGCGATGCTGGGGCTTCTGTTTCTTGTCGGGTGTAGCTCGGTGGACGTTCGGGAGGTTGAACCCGCCCATGGCCCGAAGCTTTCAGTTCTCGGGTATGCGCTCGGGAGCTTCGACATGGTGCCCGCCGACTCGCCGGAAGAGTTGATCGAACAGAATGATCCAGAGGTGATTGTCGTCGGCGCGGTCGAGGAAATTGAGCAGGGCCGCGATTACAGTCCTCCGGAGGGTTCGACACGTGTACAGCCCTATTTGGTGCTGCGGGTACGGGTCAGTGAAACGCTCAGGGCCGGAGATCCCGGTGATATCCATGATGGCCGGGTCAATGTTGAGATCCCGCAGGGCTCATACGATGCCGACGGTAACCCGTCCGTTTCCTTGGAGCAGTGGAGGGACGCGATACCCGAGGGCACCCGGACATTGCTCTTCCTTCACAATACGACTCACGCGGAAGAAAACGATTATCCGACTGAAAACGAAGGTCGTGGTTTACCGATGGGGGCGAACCTGACCAGCCCGGACGCACAAGGAATGATCTTCGAATACAACAACGAAATGCTTTCGCCGTTGGCGGAGGAGGGCGGTGAGGATCCCCTCTCCCAGTGGAGTGTGTCCTCCATCGACGAGCTGAGCGCGAGAGTCGCGAAGTATCTCCAAACTCAGAACTGATGGGACCAGGCGGACTGCGTGCTGGCCGAGGGCGGTGAGGTCGCTCAAGCCGCCCCGGCACTTCGTCGTCACGTCAGGGCCGCAGGCCCTTGCTCGCCAGCCAGCCGGCGGGGTCGATCGTCGCGTCGAGCCCCTCACCGCCGCGTCTGACCTCCAGGTGGAGGTGTGGCCCGGTGGTGTTGCCCGTGGCCCCGACGTAGCCGATGACCGTGCCCGCCTCCACTTGCCCCTCGGACGGATCGTCGCTCAAGTAGTTGGTAAAGATGTGGCTCGTCGTCTTGGTGGCTCGCGACACTGCCGTCATTGTCGCTTCGCGGACCTGTGCAACAAGATCCCAAATCCACTCAGGCAGCGGAGTACGCCCGTCGGCACCGTACGCCAGGAAGATTGGGTCATTGATGAGATGGTTGTCGATCAGGGCTGCTCCGGTCATGGCTGACAGCTCCAGCCCGATGGTGAGTTTCCCACTGGCTGGCGGTCCGACAAGGTAGGTAATGGTGAGCACTCCGGCATCCTATGAGCGCCACGGTCTGGCACCGTCGGTCCGTGTGGCTGACCACTCTGCGAAAGTCGCTTACGGTGTCTGCACCGTGCCTTCGGCGACATCACGTACGAAGACCTCTACGCGCCGACGCCCCGACAGGCGTGTCTCGACGACCGCAGCGCTGAGACATCGGGCTTCGGTGAACGTCGTAGGTAGCGAATCTCGTGGGTTGCTCAAGTTATCTGCGGCCTGCGTGTCGCGCCCGGAACGCTGCTGCCTTCGTACGGTTCTGACACGCGGTGGAGCAGAAGCGGCGGGCGGCGTTGCGCGAGCTGTCGATGTAGACGCGGTCGCAGAGGTCGGCGTTGCAGACGCCGAGCCTTCCCGCCAAGTCGCTGCCGACCGCAAAGGCAAGTGCTGTAGCGCAACCGGCACTCCAGCCGATCGCCAAGGAGTCTTCCGAGCCGTGGAAATGGACCTGCCACGGTTCGCGGTCCAGTTGATCCAGCTGTGGGCGCGCACCGGTTGACATCAGGAGACGATTCAGCACGCTCGCCGCGTGTCCGATCTCGCCCCGATTGACGGCGTCGAAGATGGCCCGCATCGCTCCAGCGGTCTCGGCCAGATAGTCGGCCTCTTCCTGGGTGACCGCGCGCCCTACGGGCCACCTGCTTTCCGCCTGCAGGATGTCTGCGATGACACGCGGGCGCCCTTCTCGCTCCGGCGCCGTGTATGACCGACCGCCCGCAGAGCCATCGGTCAACACATTGACCAGATCGACGGCGACCCCGAGCAGCGTCGCGATGTGACTGTCGAACAGCACTTGACCAGTCACCCTCCCAGAAATAGTGTTGTGACTGTCGTCAGCTTAGACGACAGTCACAACGTTTCTGCGCAGGCAGGCCGCAGCGGCGATCTCCCCAGACTCGACCCAAGCACCCACGCCACGGAAGGAACTCGCATGACCCTCGACGAAACACGCCAACTCTGGGATCAGCAGGCGCCCACCTACGATGACGAACGAGATCACGGCCTCCTCGACCCCCACATTCGCAGGGCGTGGCAGGAACTCCTCGTCAAGGTCATCGGATCCAACCCGACCAGAATCGCTGACCTCGGATCGGGCACGGGGACCCTTGCCGTTCTACTCGCCGCACTTGGCCACCGAGTGACCGGGCTCGACCTGTCTCCAGCAATGGTCGACCGTGCACGCGACAAGGCCACGAACCGCGGCATCGACGTGGACTTCGTCGTCGGAGACGCCTCCAAGCCCCAATTGCCGCCGGGACAGTTCGATGTCGTCCTCGCCCGCCACGTCCTCTGGGCAATGCCAGACCCAGCCGACGCCCTCGACCACTGGATACAACTCCTCACCCCCAGCGGCCACCTGGTCCTCATCGAAGGCATCAACGCAGGAGGTGGCATACACGCAACGTTCCTGAGCGAGCTACTCGAAGAACGTGTCTCGACCATGACGCTCACACACATGCCTGAGCGCATCTACTGGGGCCGAGAGATCACTGACGAGCGCTACCTGATCTCCGCCCGCAGATGATCACCGCTGCTAGCCCAAGGCAAGATCAACATCTGCCAGAAAGTTGACGCACAACAGTTCGGCGTCTTCCCCCTCACTATGCGGCCGGTCCATCCGCATCGTTCGGTGCTGACTCCTGCTGAGGGTCCCGGGCCGCGGGCATCCGGTGACCGGGAGACGTCGACCATCCGGCGAATCTCGCAAGGCCAGCCTCACGAGGGGCTGAATTGCATGTGAAGCAATTCACGGCAGGCGGATTCCACTGCTCCCCGCAGCGGAGATGCTGCTGGGTCAGGTCGCGCGACGCAGTACGAGTGGGTACTTCGTGCGCACCCGGTCAGACCTTCAGGCGCATGACCACCAGGTCGTAGGGACTCCACCAGTTCGGCGAGCTGCCGTGCCCATCGCGCTGCGTCGGTTTGAACCCGAGCCTCTCGAACATGGCCATCACACCACGGTGGTCGGCTGTCTGGCTTGTAGTGAGCGAGGCCTTGACGGTGCCGACGCCCGGGATGCGCATCTCCGGCCAGGTCTTCAGGTACTCCTTCATCTCCTCGGAGCGGACGCCGTAGGTCCGTTTGATCTTGCGCCATTCACGATTGGAATATGGGTACGCGACCGGCGTTGCCTCGATCCAGCCGCCGCCCTTCTTCCGGATCGCCTCCACAGCCGCAGTCAACGCCCTGGTCGCCACCCCTTGCCCCCGGAAATCCCGGCGTGTGGTGAGGCAGGTGATGCGCCACGCGGACGTGGGATCCCGTGCGATCCTGTTCGGCGGCGTCTTTTCGTTCTGTTCGATCGGCAGCTCTTCGGCGCGTCCGTACTGGCACCAGCCGACCGGCTCCTTGTCCGCGTACACCAGGATTCCGTGTGCCTTCCCGGCCCAGACCAACTCCTTCATCTCGGCAAGGTTCCGCGCCATCTGCCATTCGTGGTGCGGAAACTTCTTCTTGGAACGGTCTGGTGTGCCGAGAAGCTCCGCCCGTTTCTCCGCTGTGACCGCCGCCGGCGAGAGGTGGCGGCCGCGCGGATAAAGCATGCAACCGCAGCTATGGACGCTGTTGTGGAACGCTTCGAAGTCGACGAACGTCCGCCTCGACAACTCCTTCGTTGCGAACCGAGCCGGCTTCCACGCATCGGCAGTCGTCGCCACCACCTCCGTCAACCGAGGACCTCGCCTGCGCTGACATGTTCACGGGAGGCCAGGATCGCACCGCGTACCGGCGACCCAGTGTCCTATACCGTCCTGGTCGGGCTGGGTGGCCGGTAGGCCACTCGTCAACCACTCCCACCGTCCTCCTCGCATCAGACTGTAGGCCGAAGCGGAGCGGGTCAACGGTCGAAGGTCGCGCAGCGACGACGCCAAAGCACGTCGACGCGTGGTGTGGAGGCCGGAGACTGGTCGGGAGCGGACGCGGTGACTTCCCACTGTTGGATGGCTTGTCACCGCGCGGAGGCCTAGGTTTGGAGCGTGCCTGAGGTAACCGACATGATCCTGAGGGTTGACGACCACGTTGTTCCTGGTGGTCCCGAGGTCGAGCTGCTGGAGGTCGGACCAGGCAGCCGCGCAGCGGTACTGGCCCTGGTCTCTTCGGAGCATGGGAACTTTCTCCAGTACTACGAGTCGCCGGCGGTAGGGACTGTTGTGTGCGGCATCTACGAGAGGGATCAGCTGGTGGGTGCAGTGCTGTTGGAGTACGAACCGGAGGCACGAGAGTCGAGGGCTGATGCAGCACTGGCAGCGCTCGTCATTGCTGGGCGCCACCGTGGACGTGGTATTGCAACTGCCGCGATCGGGGCTGCGTGTCGGATGCTCAGGGCTGCTGGTTATCGCCGTGTGATCGCTGAGTGGGTATGGAGCAGGCAGGCGTACGAACGACTCGGGTTCAGGGTATGGCGAACGCGTTCTATCCCTCGCTGACCCCTCGAGCGTGGGTGTACGCTCCGGCGCCCAAGAACGCATTGGAGAACAGGACGTGTCCGAGATGAACCCGCGGAAGCACAAGGTCATCATCACCAGCGCCGTCACCGGAGCGATCCATACACCCTCGATGTCGAAGTACCTCCCGGTCTCGCCGCAGGAGATCGCCGAGGCCGCCATCGGTGCCGCCGAGGCCGGCGCCGCAGTGGTCCACCTGCACGCCCGCGACCCCCGAGACGGCCGTCCCTCCCAGGATCCGGAGCACTTCGTGCCGATCCTGGAGTCGCTCAAGCGCAACACCGACGCGGTGGTCAACCTGACGACGGGCGGCTCGCCGCACATGACCGTCGCTGAGCGGATGCGCCCGGCGATGGAATTCAAGCCCGAGCTGGCCTCGCTCAACATGGGCTCGATGAACTTCGGTCTCTACCCGATGCTCGACCGCTTCACCGAGTTCGAGTTCGAGTGGGAGCGCGAGGGCCTCGAGAAGAGCCGCGACCTGGTATTCAAGAACACCTTCGCCGACATCGAGGCCATCCTCACCCGCGGCAGCGACAACGGCACCCGCTTCGAGTTCGAGTGCTACGACATCTCGCACCTCTACAACCTGACGCACTTCCGCGACCGCGGGCTCGCCAAGGGCCCGCTCTTCGTACAGTCGGTGTTCGGCCTACTCGGGGGCATCGGGGCGGACCCGGAGGACCTGATGCACGTGCACCGCACGGCCGACCGGCTCTTCGGCGACGACTACCAGTGGTCGATCCTGGGCGCGGGCCGCAACCAGATGAGGCTGGCCACCATTGGCGCCGCGATGGGGTCGCACGTCCGGGTCGGCCTGGAGGACTCGCTGTGGATCGGCCCCGGCCAGCTCGCCGAGAGCAACGCGGCGCAGGTCGAGCGGATCCGGGCCATCCTCGAGGCGCTCAACCTCGAGATCGCGACGCCCGACGAGGCGCGCCAGCTCCTGCAGCTCAAGGGCCGCGACGCGGTTGGCTTCTGACGGCGGTACGAGAGCGAGGACGTGATGATCCCAGCAGGTGCGCCCGTCGCCGTGGTCGGCGGCGGCTACATGGGCGGAGGCATCGCCCAGACGTTCGCCGCCCACGGCTTCCCGACCGCCGTCGCAGACGCCTCGCCGAAGCGGACTGCCGAGCTCGTCGCGGCACTGCACGCCGACGCCGACAGGTACGTCGCCGAGGGTCTGTTCCCCGCCGGGGCCGACGAGGCGGTCCGGGACAACCTGCGCGCGGCGACGTCGTTGGCCGACGCGGTTGCCGGAGCAGTGTACGTCGCGGAGGCGGTGCCGGAGCGGATTGCCGTCAAGGACCCCGTACTGCGCCAGATCTGCGAGCATGCGCCGGCCAAAGCGCTCATCGGCACCAACACCTCGGCCATCCCGATCGGGAAGCTGGCTGCCAGCGTGACCGGGGTCGAGCGGTTCCTTGGAGTTCACTGGATGAATCCGGCGCCCTTCGTCCCTTGCGTGGAGCTCATCGCCACGGATGGAACCGACCCGGACACGGTCGCCGCTGCGGAGGACCTGATGCAGCTTCTCGGCAAGGTGCCGACCGTGGTGGCCGACTCGCCGGGCTTCGTCGCGAACCGGCTGCAGTACGCGCTGCTGCGCGAGGCCATCCGGGTCCTCGATGAGGGCGTGGCCGGTGTGTCGGAGATCGACGAGGTCGTCAGGAACTCCTTCGGCTTCCGGCTCCCGTTCTTCGGGCCGTTCGCGATCGCCGACATCGCGGGCCTGGACGTCTACCGCGACGGCTTCGCCACGATGGAGCGTGCCTACGGAGAGCGGATCGGGACCCCGGATCTCCTCGACAAAATGGTCGACGAGGGTCGCTACGGCCTGAAGTCGCGGCAGGGCTTCTTCCGGTTCGAGGAGGAGCAGGCGGACCGCGTCGCATCCTTCCGGGACACCGCCTACACGCGGCTGAGCCGGCTGCGGGAGGAGATCAGCCCCCTCACACTCGCAGAGGCGGAAACCGAGGCGTGAGGACCGGACCCCACGACGACGCCGAACGGACGTCGCGCCGGGGTCATCGACGCTGGCCGGGCACGCGGCCACGACGTGTTCGTCTCACACCCAAAGGGAGCAGGAAGACACTCGCGGCATTGGTCGAGGTGCAACGCGAATTCGTCTTGGTCGAGGAAGTAGACACGACCAGCGGAGCTCCCGATCGAGACATCGGCAGAAGTCCACGGGCAGGTGCCGTCGGCCCCAAAGACGCCAGTCATGTGCAGCACATCGAGTAGCCGATGAGCGACGCACAATCTCGCACCGCCCACTCGGACATACGGGACCGCTCGATTCCTTTCCCCGCCGCCTTGTACTGCCTGACCTGGCGAAACGTGGGAGCCGCCTGTGGGAATCGAACCCACGACCTACGCATTACGAGAACTGCCGCCAACACCCAACAAGCCCTCCACCAGCAACTTCACCCCCACCGACTCGCCCACCAGCCCCACCGTTCGACACCGGTCGACGGCAGTTCATGCCACGAACCATGCCACGACGAACGGTCGCGCGCGGCTCTGAGGCGTCGCGTCTCCCGGACCGCCGCCGGCACGGCAGCTTGGATCGTCCCCACTGGAGGATGGAGGATGGACGATGAGCGTCTGACCCGAACGGCCTGCGCGATTCGTGGACTATGCACGGCCAGCTTGCGGCCCCGGCGACCGCGGGCGGCCCGCCGCTGGACTCCATGTCCACGCTCAGGCGCGAGGAGGCGCCCGCAGAGGTGCTGCGCAACACCCTCAAACGCACCTTGCACCCGCCGCGTCCGCCAGAGCCAAAGTCACGGAACGGAGGAAAACGTACACACAACAGCCGCATGTGTGGACGGTCTTCTCCGTAAGGGCAGCCGTTGAGTCTGCAACGACGTCGTCGGGTCCGAGGGCCGAACTGGTGCCTGGTCGGCGGGTCGGGGTGAGTGCCGAAGTACGGTGAGGGCGGCGGCGAATCGGACCTGGCAGGCTGTGCCTGGTGACAGAAGACATCCCCCCGGAGTCCGTCGAGGCTGCCAGGGTCTCGGGCTGGATCGACTTGCCGATCTGGGTGCCGCCTCGGGTGAGATGGCAGGCTTCCATGGGGGACGTCTCTGCCGCTCACGCCGAGGGGTCGACGTTCGGCCGGTCCACGAAACGGTGGCCGACACCTGGCAATGGCTCCAGGCGGCAGGCCACCCCACCGGCCGTCAGACTGGGAGGTCGACGAGCAGGGCGGCGATCGCGACCAGCAGGAACCCGATCGCAAGCCCGAACTGCGGGGAGTAGTCGTTGGCGAGCAGGTGGGTGTAGACCGCGCAGACGAAGAACAAGATCAGCCCGACAGCCGCGGCCGACCCAACCATGGGCACGCCGATCAGGCCAATCAGGAGGCCGAGCGCGCCGGCCGTCTTCAAAGTGCCGATAGGGAAGGTGAGCCAGGACTGCGGCACTCCCGCCTTGACCATGCCGGGGACGATCGGCTTGAAATGCAGGAGGGCGGCGATGCCCGAGAAGCCGTTGGCGCCGATCGCCAGAAGCGTGATGCCTAAGTACAGGTTGTTCATGGAGACTCCTCAGGTTCTTCCTTGCGGACCCGCCGGGCGTGAGTCGATCCGCCACGGCCAGGAGTAGCTCGGCGCGACGGTGAAAGACATGCCAGGTGATGGCTTGTTCTTCCTCTGGTGCGGGGAAGAACAGATGTCCGGGCGGGTCGCCCGTTAGTACAGGGTGGCTACGTGTCGTCATCGTGCGGGCCCACCGGGGTCAGCAACTGCTCGTTGATCCGGTTGATCTTGACCTCACCGGCGAAGGTCTCGATCTCCTCCACTAGGAAGTCGGTCAGGCTGGCGCGGATCGCCGCGGCGCCTTCCTGCGCTTTCTGGAGATGACGCTCGGAGGAAAAGGTGGTGATGGTGAGCAAGGTGTCTTCGCCGGTCTGTACGGCCTGGTAGCCCAAGATCCCGCTGGGCACCTGGACTGGTGCGGAGGTTGTCGACCGGTCGGCGCCGGAGAGTTGCCGTGCGAATAGGGCGTCGACCCTCTTGATCAGGTCCTCCATGGTGCCGGTCATCTGGTACCGGCGGATCATCACGTGCATCGCATGCTCCTTGGTCTCAGGTAGCGGGTACTGGTTGTGGCTTTCGGCCCGCGCGGAGGCAGGACGAACTCGCTTCGGCTGATGTTCGGGTTGTCGACAGCCCGCGCCGCTCCCTCCTCGGACAGCAGCCGCCGGTGCCCTTGTCGAATGAGTTGCGCAAGCTGGTCATCTCCCCGCCTCCTGCGCCGCCAGAGCGCTTCGGCGGCCCTCCATGAGATGGCCGGCGACATCGACGGCGCGCCGTGCTTGGAAGCTGGCGGCCCCGAGGTGGTCGGAGTCGGGGAGCTGCCTTTGGTCGGCGACGAATGAGGCGCCGTAGGGGTTGCCGACCTGGAACTGAACGGGGTCGGTGTAGCCAGGCGGGACCAGGATGCCGCCCCAGTGGTAGAACACGTTGGCCAGGGACAGCAGGGTGCTCTCTTGACCGCCGTGCTGAGTTCCTGTGGCGGTGAACGCGCCGTACACCTTGTCGGCGAGCTTGCCCTGTTGCCACAGCGGTCCGGTGGTGTCGATGAACTGCTTGAGCTGGCTGGCCATGGTGCCGTAGCGGGTTGGTGTCCCGAAGAGCACCGCGTCAGCCCACTCCAGATCCTCGAGGGTGGCCTCGGCGATGTCGGCGGTTCGCTCCTGGTGTGCCTGCCAGTCCGGATTGCTGGCCACTGCATGTGCGGGGGCGAGTTCGGCGACTCGGCGCAGCCGCGTTTCGGCCCCGGCCTTTTCGGCGCCCTCGGCGGCCGCCTGCGCCAGGGCGTAAACGGTGCCGGTCGCGCTGTAGTAGATCACTGCTACGTTGACGTGGTTTCGCATGATGCGTTTCCCTTCATTCTTTAAAAGTGTGCGTGTGTGAGCTTTGCTGGCCGTGGGCTCCAGGCCCCTCGGGCGAGGGTGAGGAGCGCAATGCACCCGGCTCCCGTGGCCACCGCCATCGCTGTGCGCATGCCGAATGTGGAGTAGCCGGCCACCGCCCATGCGGTGGTGGCCAACGCCGGCCCGAGAGAAAAGCCGAGCTGTCGGGCCAGGCTGGTGGTCGCCCCGGTGGTGGCATGGAGCATTCGAGGAGCTGCTGACATCGCGACGGCCTGGTTCGGGCCGCTGAACAGTCCCGCGCCGGCGCCGATGAGCGCGAGCCGCCAAGCCAGGTCCGCGACCGTCCAAGCGGGGCTAAGCGGCACGGTCGCCACGATGCCGAGGGCGAAGAGCGAGACACCGATCAGCGCCGTGCCGCGCGCACTCCAGCAGTCGGCGAGTACTCCGCCGGCGGGACCAAAGAGCAGTGCCGCCAGCGGGAAGGCCAGGATCGTCAGCCCGGTCGTGGTCGCGGAGAGATCGAGCGTGCCCTGCAGATAGAACGGGATGAGGAATACCACGACGCCAGCAGAGGTCGCCTGGGTCAGCAGCGCGGCGTGCGGATGCCACACCCCAGGTAGCTGCAGCAGCCGGCGCACGTGGCGGCCCCCGGTCGAGCGTTGCCAAGCACAGGCCGGCGGGATCGCCACCACCGTGAGCAGCAGCCAGCCGACTCCCCGGCTGGCCCCTAGGGACATCCCGCCCAGGAGCGTCAGCGCCGCGACACTCAGGAGCGCTGCCTCGGCGATGAGACCGCGCTCCGGCCAGCGCAGGACTCCCTCTGCGGGGAGCTGCGCCAGGCCGATACCAATCACGGCCAGGCCCACCGGCAGGTTGATGTAGAACGTCCACGGCCAGCCGAGACCGTCGACCAGTAGTCCACCGAGCGCCGGACCGGTGACTCCACCCAACGGCCCGACGGTAGCCACCAGGCTGAACGCGCGGCCGCGCGCCTCCGGGCGCACAGCCGCCGCGGCTATCGCGGGGCCCAGCGCGAAAAGCACCGCGGCGCAGCAGCCCTGCACGACGCGGGCGCCCACCAGCCAGCCGATGTTCGGAGACAGTCCGGCGGCGACACTGGCAAGGACGAATCCGCCGGTGGAGGCGACCAGTGCCGAACGCTTCCCCACTCGGTCTAGCCAGCGGCCGGCCGGCAGCGTCAGGCCGACGAGCGGCAGGAGGTACCCCAGTAGCGCCCAGGCAAGGGCGTCGGGGGAGGCACCGAACTCGGCCCCGATGTTGGGAAGCGCGATACCCACGATGGTCATGTCGAGCATCGCCATGAAGACCGCCAGACCGACCGCGACCACGAGCCACCAACGGTTGTCATGGGTTGGCGCGGCCGGCGGTGCGGCAGCCCGGCTAGACATCTCCGCAGCCCTCTGAGCGCACCGCGAGCGGCGTTCTACGACTGCCTGCTGCCGCCCGTGCGGCAGGACCACTACTGCGTCTGGCGATCCATACGAGGCCCGCACGGCGGCCGAGGCGGCGCCACCACCCCGGTCCACGACTCTCCCGCGCTACGCGGCTGAGGCGCGCGCGGTCCGCTTCGCGGCGCCGTTCATCCATTTTGGCCTGCATCAGCCATTGAAGCTCGTGGTTCATCGTCACCCTTCAAGTGGTTTCAGCGGAGACACAACCGGGTCGAGAGGAGGTCCACCTGCGTCTGGGAGGTGCTCAGGACCTCTACGTTAACTACATTACGACTGCACTTCTGAAACTACAGCGGCTATGCAGTAGAATCAAGTCCGAAGTGCATATCTACTGTAGAAACGTCTGGAGAAGTCATGGCGCCATCGATCGGCGTGCCGCAGAACGCGCGGAGTCGACGCACACGCGAGGCCCTGCTCGAGGCCGCAAGGACGCTGATCGAGGAGGACGGGTTCGACGTGATGACGTTGGACGCGGTGGCCAGGCGGGCCGGGGTCTCCCCCCGCGCCCTCTACCTCCACTTCCCGTCCCGCTCGGAGCTGCTGACTGCGCTCTACCGGCGTCTTGGCGAGTCCGAAGACCTGTCCGTCTCGTTGGCGAAGGTCTGGAACCGCGAGGACGCCGTCAGCGCACTGGAGGAGTGGGCGCACCACATCGCCAGGTCGCACCCCCGGATCCTGGCGATCAGCCGGGCCATCGAGCGTGCCCGGAGCACCGACGAGGACGCCGCTGCACTGTGGCAGCTCACCATGCGTAACTGGCTCACCAGCTGCCGACGACTCGCTGATTGGCTCGATGCGGAACACCAACTGGCCGCCCCGTGGACACCGAAGACGGCCGCCGACATGCTGTGGACCCTGATGTCATGGGACGTGACCGAGCGGTTGACCGTCGACAGGCGATGGTCGCGCAAGGCCTACGGCACCCATCTGGCGGCGATGCTCAAGGCCACCTTCGTGCCCGCAGGACCAGCGGCGACCTAGTGCCTCGTCAAGCAACGTTGGGTAGGTAATCGGGCTGGCGGATCTTGGAGCCGATGGCGAACTTTGTCTTCGGGTGGGCTCGCTGGTTGGTCCATCGGATGTATCGGGCGATCGCGGTCTCTTGGGCGGTGTGGCTGGGGTAGTCGCTGCCGTCGAGGGTGAAGTACCGCACGTGAGTGAACTCGGCTGTCCACGATCAGGTACAGCTTCCCGGACGGGAACCGCCTGCGTAGCTGCTTTAAGAAGCCGAGGAACTCGGTCCACCGTTTGCGGTCGCGGAACCGGAAGAACATCTGGCCGGATGCAAGGTCCAG
>NZ_JBEFTX010000041.1:0-10247 GCF_040195635.1 Actinopolymorpha sp. B11F2
AAGAGACCGCGATCGCCCGATACATCCGATGGACCAACCAGCGAGCCCACCCGAAGACAAAGTTCGCCATCGGCTCCAAGATCCGCCAGCCCGATTACCTACCCAACGTTGCTTGACGAGGCACTAGCTCCGAGACTGTCGTAGACGGCACTTGAAGCACGAGGTCCATCCCTCTGCTCAGCACGACTGTGGTCGCGCCGGCGGCGAGCAGTTCTTCCGCGTCGAGGACCTGGATCCCGGGGCGATGTCTGGTGCCGGTCTCGGTCCAGTCCCACGCCCGGCCCCCGCCTGGGAAGAGCTTCGCGTCCTTCACTTCGCCGACTCCCTCGACGTCGATCCTGCCCCACTCAATGGCGAGAATCCGCGGCGAACGGTCTTCCATACTCGTAACCCTCCCGGAGGATCTACCAGCGGCGAGGAGCGTCTCACAGCCTGCTAACGGCTGTTGGGGTGAGTCGGATGGAAAGGCGTTGCTGCGATGCCTCCATGTCACTCGGGTCAAACCACTTGACGCTCAGATTGAGTCCGTAGCGTCACCGCTCTCGTCGTTGGCCCCTATCGGGTTCCCCGATCGCCTCGCTTCACCACAAGGCCCTGCCAGCGACACCCGTCGTTGGCTGGTGCAGCATACCCGCGTGACAGGAATGTGGGAGACGGGCCGTTTTGCTGACGTGCCCGATGAGATAGTCGGCGCGGCACAAACCCAGCACGAGGGTCGTGCGATTGATGCTGACCGACTTGCGCCGCGCACCCCGTGAGTGGGAGAACCATACCCTGGAGGACTACCTGGGGGCTCTTGCGGCATATCTCGACGCATTCGAACTCGGCTACAGGGCCCGTGACGAACCACCACCGTCGCAACCGACATGGAGCCTCGTCTGCGAAGTATTTATGGGGCAACAGGCTACGAGTGATCACTATTCTGCGGCTCCGGAAGATCTGAGGGCTTCTCTTCCATCGGTCGGACAGGCGTTGCCCTCACCCGGGTTTGGGCAGGGTCCGTTCCTATCCGTAGAGGCAGGCAAGTCGATCGTTGTGGCTTCTTGCGAGCTGGGCGCTCACGCATGATGGTTGAATGCGGGACAACGTGCTTGAGGTGATCGAGGTTGTCGCACCGGGCCGCGTCGAGATGATCCGGGTGGCGACGGCGGCCCGGTGATGTTCACGCGAAGGCGTCGCGGGCATCGATAGCGGTCAGCGGGCTTCTCGGTCGACGGCCGGCCGATCCCGGCCGCGTGCGAGACGGTCCACTCTCGCCAACGCGGTCGGGATCCGATTCGATCCGGCCATCGCCGCCACGATCCGCGCGGCATCGACGATCTCGAGGCCGCCAGCGGCTGTGACATAGAGCGGCCGCGTAGCGACGCCGCGGATGACCTTGACTGCGTGCGTTGCGGTGTGAAATGGACTCTTGGCGACGCCGATAACGGGAAGGTCGAGTGCTTCTGCGGCATGCGCTCCGAGCCCTGGTCGCCCCTGCGGATCAAGGGTGGCGTAACCGTCGATGACGAGGAGCTCAAGGGGTGGACCGAGGGCCAGCACCGCCTGGATGCACGGAAGTTCCCGCTTGAATAGCGCCCCCGACTCGTATGGCACTGTCCGGGAGATGTCGGCCACGTGCTCGGACTTCACGGTTGAGAAGGAAGGCTCAGCGCAAACGACCAGCGCCACCTTCGCCCCACCCATGTCGTCGTAATGGACGTCCACGGCTCCAACAGTCATTGTGCGGTCCACGATGCGGGCTCAACCGACTCCGCTAGTAATGGCGCGGAGTTTGCTCTCGGTCACCAGCGCGTCGATGACGTTGGTGATGGTGGCGCGTTCGTCGTCGGTGAGCTGGTCGAGGTCGGCGAGGCGGGTGTCGACGTGGCTGCTGGTGGCGTTGAGGGGTCGTCGCTGGGCGTCGTCGATGAGCAGGTAGTCGACGCGGACGTTGAAGGTCAGGGCGATGCGGAGGACGGCCTCGAGGCCGGGAGCGACCTTGTTGTTCTCGTAGCGGGAGACCTGCCGAGCGTCGGAGTCGATCCGTTCGGCGAGCTCGGCCTGGGACCTGCCCACCTCGGTGCGCAGCGCCTTGAGGCGGTCGCCGTGGAAGGGGGTGGCCATCTCGTGTCCTCCGCTCGGTGGTGGTGCTGCCCATTGTGCTGCGTCGATGACAGGCATGCTTGCCTCCGGTGGCGGGCCCGGCTGCAGAACGTTGGGTTCCTGCGGGCAGGCGAACTCGCACCAACACCAAGCCCGTCACTACGATCAAGTCCAGGCCGCCACGGACGGCCACTTCAACTTCCTAGACCTCATGTCGCACATCAGGTCGCGCAAATCCGTCGCAGATCACCCCGCAGAAGGCAAGAGCCGGCGTCGGGTGATGTGCGACACGCGCTGGGTGCTATCGGCTGGGATCCTTGCCGGGCGCTAGGTCAGCATCCGGTCTGACAACACCACGCTGGCGATCTTCGGCTCCCGAAGTAGAGTCGCCGCTGACCTCGGGTGGGGGCGACCACCACGGCCAAACTGCGAACACTGCCGCCCGTGCGCGGCGGGGTGGTCTATCAGCTGGTGGATGAAGCCATGCGTACCCGAGCCAAGCGAGCACCACGAGTGGAAATGGTTGGGGAAGCAGGGCGCGATCGGGGGCGAAGAGCAAGGTGTCGAGAATGCCCCAGAAGCTCGCCAATACAAGCCCGATGACAGCCATCACTCGCCCGGCAAGGCGGAACAACGTCAGGCACACCGCGCAGGCCAAGAGAGCAAACCCGTAGAGCAGCATCAGCCATACGGCCGGCTCTCGTACGTCACCATCGCTGATCAGGTTGATCGTTCCGGCAAGTAGAGCCCAAGCGCCCAAGAGCCCCATCAGCAACTCAGCCACTGTCTCTGCCCATGGCCGCCACCGTGAGTATGCCGCACGCAACGGCTTGCCCATCGATCCCACGCCAGCCTCCTGCCCGCGCCTCACGTCCGCCGGCGGAACGCTGTGGACCATGTGGCCGCCACGGCCGAACGTTACTCGCCGCAGGAGGCGTTGGGCCGAGATGTTGGCCGGGTACTCAGAAGCGTTGACCTGGCCCTGACCTACCGCGCCGATCGTGGTCCCCGGCGCATCCACCGAACTCAAGGGGCAACCGGTGCGCCGGAGCAACTTCAGCAAGGTCGTGCAGTGGATCAAGACCGTTGCCGACCTCAGCCTGCCAGGGCTGCACTTCCACGATCTTCGCCACACCGGGAACGTACTGGCCGCGCAAACGACTGGGGCGACCCTGCGGGACCTGATGGCCCGGACGGGGCACGACATCATGCGGGCAGCCCGATCTACCAGCACATCACACGTGATGCTGACCGGCACATCGCGGAGGCCATCACAAGAGCTGACGCAAGATCTGACGCCTGGTGTGCTGTGCCACCTGATGCTTGACAGTTGTGTCTCGGTTGATGGTTGACACGGTTCGCCGTTGGCGGCTCCGGTCGGATGGCGGCCGATCAGGATGTTACTTGTCCGGCAAGCTGCACCCTTCGTAGGCGCTGGTTAGCCGTGGTTGCGGCAAGCCTTCGTTACGACGTTGACCCAGACGTCCGGGTCGGTCGACCACATGTCGTGCGGAACGTCGGGGGCCACGACGAAGACGCCTCGCTGGACCAGGGCTGCGAGCTGACGCAGCGGCCACGATGGGCGGATGTCGTGCTCGGCGGCGACGATCGTCATCGGGACCCGGCAATCAGCGAGGCGTCGGAGCAGGTCGGTCTCGTGGATCCACTCCAGGAATGACTCGCTCAGTGCTTGGTGGACCGTAGGGTTCCAGTCGATGTCGATCTTGGGTTGGGTGTGTTTCAAGGACTCGTAGGTTTGGGACCAGCTGCGGTCCTTGTGAAGGCCGTGACCAGCTACGCCGACGACCGAGCGGACACGTGAGGGGTGGTCCAAGGCGTAGCGGACTGCCAGGTCCGCGCCCCAGGAGTGGCCGAGCACCACCCAGCTATCGATCCCCGCCGCTCGTCTGACTGCTTCGAGGTCGGCGACTGCCTGGTCGAGGGTGTGCGGGCCGCCGGCGGAGCGCCCCACGCCGCGTGGTTCGGGATACCAGGCCCGCATTCCGCGCGGTGCGATGTCGTCCTGCTCGAGGTAGTGGACGCAACCCGGGCCACCTGACAAGACCACGACGTCAGGACCGTTTCCCGTAACGCCAACGTGTAGGCAGGTCTGGTCATCGGCTCGGACAGTCACTGAGCGCATGCGCTGATCCTCCCAGCTCGCCTTGCTCAGGACCCGATCCAGTCGTCGGCCAGATTTGGACGAGTGCGCATCGCGGGCTCGAGCGTGCGACCCTGAGCCGATGGAGAGGCAGGCTCCTGCCGCGTGGTCAAGCGTCACCTGGCACACGACCGCCAGAGAGTGGTCGCTCGTCCAACGAGCTCAGTGTGTCGCGAGTAAGGTTGTCGCCGACCATCACAGCTTGGTTAGCGTCGCAGTCGAGCCGGGCGAGCGTATGCCGGATGACAGCGGGATCAGGCTTGGCGAACTACGTAGGCGACCACTCACGGAGCCATGTCACTCCGGGTCGTTACCCTCGAATCGACACCACATTCCCTCCCACGAGCTGATCCCGACCCGCCTGCAGTAGGCATGGGCTGCCGTCGAGTACCAGAGCTTGCGCGCAGGCACGCGCGCCGGAAGCCAGCGCCGAAGTCTCTACTTCGTAGCACGTGCCCGCGATGGCGGCGGTTGCCTCGAACGCCGCCACCGCTGCCGCCTCCTCGGCCACAAGCGTGCACCTAGAAACAGCTTGGAAGATGTGGAAACAGTCCTGGCAGAGGTGTCTGTAAGCGAGGAGCGGTGTCCTGGAGCGGCCTGGAGTGACCGTCGTTCGCCCGCCGTAATGGCCCGGGGATGGCCCGACGATGCCTTCCGCCTGACCGATGTCGACCGCGGCAGATCAGCACCCACCCACCCACCGACCGACCGGTCCGGCATCCTCGGGCCGGCTTGTGTTTCGGGCGAAGCTTTGAAAGCCTCGACCCAGGGCCGTGAGGTGGCCCCCGGACGAGCGGTGCCGTACCCGGTGTGCGACAAGACGGTGCCAAGGAGAACTGCCATGTCCTGGCTCGTCTTAGTCCTGTCCGGCGTACTGGAAGCCATGTGGGCCACAGCTTTGAGTAAATCGCATGGATTCACACGCCTCGCCCCGTCGATAACCTTTTTCGTTGCGCTAGCGGCCAGTATGGCTGGACTCGGCTACGCCATGCGGGAGCTGCCAGTCGGTACCTCCTACGCCATATGGGTGGGAATCGGCGCCACCCTGACCGTCGCTTATGCCATGGTCACCGGGGCCGAAGCAGTGTCATTGATCAAGGTTCTGTTGCTGGTCGGCATCATCGGCTGCGTCGCCGGGCTCAAGGTCGTGCACTGAGCGGGGACAGAACCTGCCGTCGACCAGGCTCCCTCCGTCCTGGCAACCAGCCAGACTGACCGCCGGAGCGCAGCCCGGACGGCGGGGCACGCGGAAGGCACGCGACCTCAGATCTAAACTCCATCCGGACCTTCTGCCGGCGTCCAGAGACGTCTGCCACGCGGACGCACAGAAGCCGGATCGTCCGCCCAAGTCGAGGTCCGTCCAGACCTCGTGTTTAGCAACCGCGTTAGCAAGGAGCGGCGTATTACGAGTGGTTTTTCGAGCGCAGGTCACCCCTCGAATCCGGCTTCCCTGACGTGGACTGCTCCTCGCAAGTGTGGGTTGTTGACGGCTGATGAGGGCCGTTCGGGAGCACGACGGGGGCACGACCCAGGGCGGCCCTCTTCGAGCCCGCCATGTGACAGCTTGGCACGGCGTTGTCACACGGAGCGTGTGAGTCGGTAGAGAAGTTTCTCCGACACGGAGCGCTGGCCATCGTCTACGCGGGCGAACCCAACGCGCTCGAAGACCCCACGCATGGCCTCGTTCTGGGATGTCGTGCTGCCCTCGACTCGCCCGACACCTTGTTGAAAGAGCCAGTCCACGAAGAGCCGCACCGCCTCCGTTCCCAGGCCTCGACCGCGGTCGGCGGCGCCATAGACGGAGATGCCGACCTGGACGCAGGGGTCCGTCGCACATCGTTCACGGTCCGCCCGTCGGAAAGTCTGGATCTCGCCGACGAGACGGCCGTCTGCCTCGATTCCCAGGTTGATTCGACCATCGATCAGCATGCTCCACTGAGCCAGTCGAGAGCGCAGCTGCTCGCGATCCGGGTGCAACGCCGGGCCTCCAACACCGGGATCGTCATGGTCTGCGACCAGAAAATCGCTATCGGCCGCGTCTTCAAACACCGCACCGTCGCGATCGCCGTCTCCGAGACCACCTTGGCCATCGAACTCGACGACGGTGAAGTCCGCATGATTCGCCGCACCTCCGCCCTGCCGGTCCGCAGCATCATGGCGGAGCGGCCGCAGCAGCGGTCACAAGCTCACTGACGGGGCGTTGCCGATGAGAGAGGCCTGGGATTGCGCTGTTGCGTTGTTGGTTGTCGAGCAACGGTTGGATGTCGGAGGCGATAGCTCGTCTAAGGACTGTTGACATCGTAAAACGATATCTCCATCATGCATCTCGATATAGGACTATCGAGTCTCGACAACGCTGGCGGGATCATGCGACGACAGAAGGTCTTCAGGATCGCTAGTGGAGTTGCCCTGGTCGCGTGGGTGGGGACGACTCTGGCGGCGTTGCTGGTGGCGACCTTCGGGATCATCGGGCTAGCCGGATGGGGCGACTACACCTACCGGGTCGAGGCTCCCGTGCCTGGCCTGTCGCTGCACTTGGAGTTCCAGCCGTCATGGGAGGTGATGCAGTACGGCGAGGTGTGCGACCAGGTAAACCTGCGCGACCCGGCGACGGGCTGCTACAACATCGTGCTCCACCAAGGAGAGCAGCACCTGGACGGCCCCGTGTGGCTCCAAGGCGACGTGCGGCTGGTCAACGCGGAACTCTCCGGTCGACTTTTCCTGGATGCCGAACCCGGCTGGAACCCGCTGATGGCATCCCTGTACGGCATGCAGGTGCTGGCACTGCTAGTTCTGGCTTTCCTGCTCGCTCAGCTTTGGCTAATGCTGCGTGCGGCCACGCGTGGCCACGAGTTCACCGGCCACATGGTCCGTCGCCTGCGCGTCATCGGCTGGACGATCGTCGGGTGGGAGTTCATCGAACCCTTCCTGTGGCTCTTCTTCAGCCCTAAGGCGAACGACTACTCCTATACCGTGATCGGCCCTTGGCCCCACCTCTCCTTGGGATCGATGGAGCCCGGCGGGCCGAGCTGGACGGTGATTGCCTTCGGGCTGCTGCTCGTCCTGCTCGCCGAACTCTTCCGCCACGGCGCTGACCTCGCCGAAGAGCAGAAACTTACGGTCTGATGGCCATCGAGATCCGCCTCGACCACATGCTGCTTGAGCGCAAGATGACCTTGACCGAACTTGCGGACCGCGTCGGAATCACGGTGCCCAACCTCTCGATCCTCAAGACCGGCAAGGCAAAGGCACTACGCCTGTCCACGTTGGACGCAGTGTGTCGCGAGCTGGACTGCCAACCCGGCGACATCATCATCCGGGTGGACGACGGCCGGTAAGCACCGGGCACCTACCTTGATGGAGGCGGTATCATCGTCCTCCATTCCGTCGTCAGTAGCAGACGGAGCAAAGGTCGTACGATCCTCGGGCTTCGCGGATCACGATCCAGCCATCACCACGGCGAAGGCAGGAGACGTCCGCCAACTCGCCCGCGTCGTCGAGCTGAACTGTCCGGCCCAGCCCGGCCCGGAGACCGACCCGACCTGATCCGAACCACTCTTCGCCAAGGCGTTCGTCGCCCGTCGAACGACCCACGCCCGCGCATCCTCGCCGCGACGCCGCCGCCCGTAACATCGAGCACGACCGACCGCGGACGGTCACCTAGGTTCTCTAGGCCAACTGTCAAGCATCAGCCGAGACAGATCCGTCAAGGATCACCTGAGTCACGGCAAGAGCTGCACGCACGTGTCCTGTGCCACCTGATTCTTGACACTCGTGTGCCATCACATGCTTGACACTGACTGGCTTCGGCCATCCTGAGCCCGACGTCGCGGTAGGCGTCTGGACCTTGGAGGGCTGGGTCCAGTCCTCGCGAATGGTGCCTGAAGAGCTTGCCTCCGGACCGGCGCCGGTCGTTGCGCATCCGGTCCGGAGGGCAGGGCTATCCGGCCGGGGGGCGCCGATGCCCGCCGGTGTCGAGAATGCTCACGTGGTGGGCACCGTCTGCGGCCGCCATGAGAAGACCTCGCGCGTGTCCGGGTCGACGGTGACCCGCAACCATCGGCTCGCGGTGTCGCCGAAGGTCTCCAGCCGGGTCAGATTGGGCACTCCCGCGTAGGCCGGTTCCTGCTCGAAGGCGTGCTCGTCACCGTGCACGAGCAGGACCGGCTTGCCGTACGCGCGGGACCTGTCGGCGATACGTTCGCGTATCTCGGCGAAGCCGGGGGTGGCAGTGGGCTCGGCCTGCATCATGAGCAGCACACCGGCCGCGTGGTCGCGGTCGGCGCGGGCGAACGCGGCATCGATCCAGTCGAGCGCCGCGGCCTTTCGCGCCTCGAACTCGGCCAGCCGCAGGTCCGGCCGGTCTCCGCCCGGCAGTTCCGCCCACGGCGCCAGGTCGTTTTCGCTGCCGACGACATGTACCGTCGCGAAGACGACGTGGCCGCGCGTGAACAGCACGTTCTCGCGGTAGGGCTGGTGCCGGGGGTCGGAGGCCTGGGACTTTACGGGCATCGAGTGCGCACCGAGGGTACGGCCGGCCTCTGGGAAGAACACCCGGCGAACCGCGTCCAAGCGTTCGGTGGGCAGGTAGCCGCCGGCCGCGGTGCGATGGCAGTCGGTCCACTCGTTGTCGCCGGGGGTCAGTACGAACGGATCCGCGAAGGTTCCGAACTGTCCGGCTAGGTCGGCGAATCGCGCGTCGTCACACGTGGACGACCCGTTCTTGACGTCTCCGGCATGCAGCGTGAAGGTCACGCCGGGGTCGGTGTTGATGGCCCTGACCAGCCCTGGGAATTCGGCCCGCTGGGCGTCGCCGTACGGGGTGTCGCCGATCAGGGCGAACGTCACGCCGTCGCCGTCGTCCGCCTGCGCGGTCGCGGTGGTCGACGTGAGCAGGCCGGCGCAGAGGCCGGCGGCGATCACGCCGCTGGTGAATAGAAGTTTTCGCATGCCGTGAGTATCTGCGCGCGTGATTCGACGACCGGTAACGGCGAGTTGATCGCCAGGCAAAGAAGGACCAACCATGCGGTATCGCGGGGTACTGATGGGGGGATCCCGGCAAAGACGTACCGGCTTCTGCGCGCAGTGCTGATGACAGCCGTGAAGGAGGACGAGATCCTTCCGCGGAACCCCTGCCGCTTCCGTGGGGCAGACGCGGAGAATCCCAATGAACGTCCGGTGCTCACGATCGAGCAGGTGTTTGCGCTCTCGTCCGCAATGCCGCGTCGGTTCCGGGCGATGGTCTTGCTGGCGACATTCGCCAGTCTCCGGTGGGGTGAGGTAGCCGCGCTGCAACGTCAGGACTTGGAGATCGTCGTGCATCCGAAACCCGGTGGGGGCCCAGATGATGTTGTGGTCGAGCGCGCGCTCGTGCGCATCCGGCGGCAGTGACCGAGCGGCGCGGCAAAGGCCTGACGCTGGGACCACCGAAGTCGCGCGCCGGCCGTCGTACCCTCTCAATCCCGCATGTGGTCGTGCCGTTGATCTTGGAGCATCTGGAGCGCTACGTGGGCCCAAGTCACCGCGCCTTCGTGTTCACGGGCGAGAACGGCCGGGTGATCTGGCGCGGGAACTTCAACAAGCTCGTGAAGTGGCCCGAGGTGGTAGCCAACCTCGGGACGCCAGGCCTCCACTTCCACGACCTTCGCCACACCGGAAACCACTTCGCGGCGGCCAGTCGAGCCAGCCTTCGTGACCTGATGGAGCGGATGGGCCACGACTCGATGCGGGAGGCACTCTCATCTAGCACGCGGACGGCTTTTAGTGGGACCTGAGGGCTGCAGTCGACGACGCCGGAGAGGCCCTACAAGCCTCTGACCTGGGCATTCGGGTCTCATGAGATCTTGAGCGGGTGAGGAGAATCGAACTCCCACTGTCAGCTTGGGAATCGTACATATACCTGCGCGAACGGCCCGATCCTCGCGTGATCGGGGGGCTGAAGTGGCCTGGAATAACCCTGGTTGGCCTGACCTAATGGCCTGCTAATGGCCCGGCTGAGCCG
>NZ_JBEFTX010000042.1:0-7172 GCF_040195635.1 Actinopolymorpha sp. B11F2
TGAACGACGGACTCCCACCGATCGTCCAGTCAGTGAGACTGAAGAAGAACGACGCGACCATCGGCCCGATCGTGAAGATGACGAACCCGAGAATCGCCGGCATCGCCAGGATGACTCCCCAACGGCGTTCCAGCCGCCCCTGTCCCGACAGCCGACGCCTCTGGAGCGGCCACCGGCCAGACGGCCGCTCCGCTTGTGTTCCCGTCAGGCTCACCGGGACCTCAGAGCTCCTGGGTCGGATTCCAACCCTGCAGCAGTCCGTCGATCTTCGGGACCACCGATGCCATGGTGTCCTTGACGGGCTCCTTCCCGCCCTCCACGCGTTGCAGTGCCGGGGTCAGCATCTCGTTGATGTTGTCCATGTTCTTCAGGCGTTGGTTGAATGCGGTCGTGGCGTGGTTGAGGGTGTAGTCCACGACCGCGGTCTTGTATTCCGGCGGGTGGACGTCGTTGTCGATCCACGAGGCGATGGCGTCGGGATCGGTGTAGTACTTGCGCTCCAGGGGCATCCAGAGACCGTTCTTGTACAGATCGACGTTCTCCGGATCGTTGTGGAACAGGTAGAGCTCCACGGCCTCGTCCAGATGCTTGGTGCTTGTGAAGATGACCGACGGGCTACCCATCGACGTCGTCTTCGGCTCCTGGTAGCTCGGTAATACTCCGATGCCGAAGTCGACGTCGCTCTGGGCCATGTCCAGGAGTATCCACTGCCCGTCGAACACCATCGCGATGCGTTTTGTCTTCAACTGCACAGCGGTGGTCGGGGCGTTGTTTCCCAGCTGCACCGGTGTCGGCGCCACCCGGTGCTCGTACATCAGATCCTGCAGGTTCTGCAGTACCTCTAGGGCTTCCGGCGTATCGAGCAGGCACTTGGTGCCCGCCTCGTCGACGACATCGACGCCGTTGCTGCGCAGCAGGCACTCCCAGGTCTGGACGAACTGAACGCTGGCCGAAACTCCGAACTGCCGGACTTGTTTGGGATCGAACCCCGTCTCGTCGGGTCGCCTACCCTCCTGATCGTAGGTGAGTTTGTAGGCAGCCTCGACGAGATCGTCCCACGACCAGGCACTTGCGGCCTCCGCTGGCGGATGTTCGACGCCCGCCTCGTCGAACACCGGTTTGTTGTACCACAGCAGCGCGACCTCGTTGGCCGTCTGCGTACCGAACGACTTGTCCTTGCCGTACCAGAAGTAGGTGCCGGGCAGCCGGCCGGCCAGCTCGGGGTGCTTGTCAAAGTAGGGAAAGAGATTTACCAGCTTGCCCTGCTCCCCCAGACGGTAAGCCATCGGCGCGAGCATGTACGCCACGTCAGGTGCCCGATTGCTCGCCACCAGTGTATTGACCTTCGTGTCGTACTCCTGCGGCGTGTAGAGCGGCTCCGCCGAGGCGCCGGCGTGCTTGCCCTCGAACTGCCCCGAGCATCGCGTTGACGGCCTTCTGTTCGAAACTCGAGCCCCAGTACATGAACTGCAACTCGACATCATCACCGCCGCCACTGCCCGAGTTGCAGCCGGTCAGCCCATGACCTGCCATGCCAGCACCTGCAGTCAGTCCGCCAAGCCGCAGCACGTCGCGTCTACTCCAGCGGGACCCCAGCATTGCGGCGGGTCGCCGTCTCATCCCTAGCGCCATTGCCAATCACCAAGCCTTTGAGATTCCGTTCACTGGTAGCAGGACCGTTGTCGTCGGCGCGTCCAGCGACAGATGGGGGCGACGACGGAGGGCGTATTCGGCGGATGGTGCCGAGAGTGCCTACGACGCCGGGCGGCCGGCGAACCAGCCCGCCGCTGTCGGGCCGCAACTCCTGCCGCGATGCGTCTTTCGGTCGCCTGGAATCGGCGATCGTGGTCGGGGCGTTAAGCAGTAGTATCTATTCCATGTGCCATCCGTATAAGCCTACCTATCGTCCCAGCGATGGTGGGGAATTGCCCGCATAGCCGCATCTCCACCGCGCACTGAGCCAGACGTTGGCCCGATCTAGCCAGCGGTGGGGGCGCGTTCGGAGTGAAGCATAAGTCATACTCATCAAGAGAAGTAGATGTCAGACTGACCGGAACCTGCCGCATGGCGGCATGGTCACTGCGCGAGGAGAGATTCGAGTGCTCGATGAGGTGCCATCAAAGAGCGCGCCGCCTGGCCCCGATCCCGAAGCGCGCACGTCCGACGTGGCCACCGCGCCAGGTCCTCGCCACACGGAGTCGTCGGCTTCAGCGACGTACCGGCCAGGCTATGAGGTGACCGCGGAGCGGGTACTGGAGCTGATCACCACGCTCGACCTGCACCCCGGTGACCGTATGCCCACCGAAAACGAGCTCGCCAAACGCCTCGGCACAAGCCGTACGGTGGTCCGCGAGGCAATCAAGATCCTTTCAGCACTGGGCCGGGTCCGCGCGCAGAAAGGACGAGGGTTGTACGTGGCTGACGATCCCGGAATGCTCGGCGGCTCCGGCAGCCCGTTCTTCCTTCCGACCGACCTCGAGCACGTCTACATGCTCTTCGAGTTCCGCCGCTCCTTGGAGATGGAGGCGAGCCGGCTCGCCGCGAGACGAGCCACCCCGACCGAGCTGCGAGCAATCGAGCAGGCCGTGGACGACTACCGGACGGCACACCAGACCAGCGACAGCGAGTTGCTGCTACGCAGCGACGACAACTTCCACGCCAATGTGGCCGCGGCCGCACACAACTTCTTCCTCGCCGTCGCGATCCGCGAGGCGCGGCGCCTGCAAAGCCAGTCCAATGTGATCGGCCTCCAGAGCACACTCGGCGGACATACCGCGGAGGCGGTGGAGGAGCATGCCGCTGTCTACGTGGCCATCCGCAACGGACAGCCGGAAGCTGCGGCACACGCCGCCGCCGACCACATCGACAACACCCTCGAGGACTACCGCCAGGAGATCCAACGTCGAATCTTCTCTCGGGCTGTTCCAGAATAGGCAACAGCGCATCGTCGAGCCGTCACCGTCGCATCCATGAAGGGCTGACATGAAGATCACCGGCTATCGCACCCTGACGACGGTCCAGGAATGGGGGCGGCCCGTCGGAGACGCGAACGGAACCTTCACCGACGGGATCACCTCGGTTTCGATCATTCAAGTGGAGACCGACGAGGGAATCACTGGCACCGGGTTCGGCTCGCATGTGCAAGTGGAGGCCATTTTCGCTGCGATCGAAGGCGAGGACCCGCGCAGCGTCACAGCACTGTACGACCGGATGTTGCGGCGGACGTTCAAAGCAGGTCACGGGGGCGCTGTCTTCTCCACGATTGGCGCATTCGACACCGCTCTGTGGGACATCAAGGCGAAGGCCGTCGGCGAGCCGCTGTGGCGACTCCTCGGCGGACGCGACCGTGTCGTACCCGCCTATGCTTCGGGTCTCGACATCGGCCTGAACGATGACGAGTTGGTCGCGGTCTACCAGAACTACGCCGACCACGGGCTTCTCGCGGCAAAGCTCAAAGGCGGCCTCGACGTCGAGCGGGACCGGCAACGGCTGACACTCGTTCAAGACGTACTGCGCCAGGCCGGGGGCGGCCAACGGCCAGGCCTGATGCTCGACGCGAACGAGTCCTGGAACCGCAAGCAGGCGGTTCGTCACATCAGCGAACTCGAGCGCACCCTGGACCTCGTCTGGGTCGAGGAGCCCGTCCGGCGCTGGGACGTCGACGGCTTGGCGACAGTCGGGCGCGGGATCCGAGCTTCGGTCGCCACAGGGGAGAATCTCACCGGACTCGAGCAGTTCCGCCCTTTGCTGGTGGCGGGAGCGGTGGACATCGTCCAGGCATCAGCGTCCTGCGGAGTGACCCACTTCCTGCGAGTCGCCGCAACGGCACATGCCCATGACCTCCCGGTCAGCCCGATCGGCAACGTCTCCGTCGCGCTCACGCACGCCGCGACCTCGATCCCCAACCACCTGGTGACCGAACTGCAGGACCTTCAGCCGCCGGTCGGAGTGACCGTTGACCGGCGGATCGAGCACGGCGCCCTCGTTCTCGGAGACTCCGCCGGAATAGGCGTCCAGGTCGACGAGAACGTGATCAGCACGCGCGGGCACCAGCCGAACACCCAGCAGACCGACGGGCCGCACGTTCGGCCCCCACGTGCCGGGCTTCGGCTACTCGCCACCTCCGATGGACACCAAAGTTGACGCGGCGGCTGACGCCCAGTATGACCCGTCGGGAAACCGGTATTGCTTGACGGAGCTCTCGCGGAGCTGAGTGGAGTAACCCGGCCTCGAGGGCAGAACGTATCCGATGCCCGCGCCGCCATCGCGCACCACACACGGGTCGGTGAAATGCTCGTGCAGGTGGTCGACGAACTCGGTGACGCGGTTGGTGAGGTCGCTCGATACGGCAACGTAGTCGAGCACGGACACGTGCTGGACCATCTCGCACAGTCCGACGCCGCCCGCATGAGGACAGACGGGCACATTGAACTTCGCAGCGAGGAGCAGGACCGCGACGATCTCGTTGATGCTGCCCAGGCGCCCAGTATCCAGCTGGCAGAAGTCGATGGCGTCGGCCTGGAAGAACTGCTTGAACATGACCCGGTTGTGGCAGTGTTCGCCGGTGGCGACACCGATCGGCGCTACCGCGCGGCGGATGGCCGCATGGCCGAGGATGTCGTCTGGGCCGGTGGGCTCCTCGATCCACAGTGGCTCGAAACGGGCGAGCGCCTGAACCCATTCGACAGCCTGGCCGACTTCCCAGACCTGGTTGGCGTCGATCATCAACTTGCGATCCGGGCCGATGATCTCCCGCGCGATGGAGCAGCGCCGGATGTCGTCGCTGAGGTCCGCGCCGACTTTGAGCTTGACGTACTCGTACCCGGCATCGACCGCCTCGCTGCACAGCTTGCGCAACTTGTCGTCGCCATAACCCAGCCAGCCCGCGGACGTGGTGTAGACGGGATAGCCGGTGCGGGCGAGTTCGGCGACCCGGTCGTCCTTGGTGCCTTCCCTGCTCCGGAGGATGTCTATTGCCTCCTCACGGGTCAGCACATCGGAGAGGTAGCGCAGGTCCGCGATGTCGACGAGCTGTTCTGGGGACATGTCGGTGAGCAGTTGCCACAGGGGCCTTCCGGCGTGGCGTGCGACCAGGTCCCACGACGCGTTCAGCACGGCGGCCAGCGAGAGGTGGATCACGCCCTTCTCCGGGCCGAGCCAACGCAACTGTGAGTCCGAGGTCAGGAAGCGGTATACCGCACCCATGTCCGCAGCCATCACATCGACATCCCAACCGACGAGACGCGTCGCCTGTTGCTGGGCTGCCGCCACGACGATGTCGTTGCCCCGGCCAATGGTGAATGTCAGGCCGTGACCGGCAAGCGGTGCAGCAACGGTGTCGATGCCATCGGTGTGCAGAGTCACATACGCAGCCGAGTAGTCTCCGTCTTTGTTCATCGCGTCGGAACCGTCGCCGGTGAGCGACGTGGGGAAGCGGACGTCTTCTACGGTGACACCAGTAATCTGCGGCATGAGACCTCATCGGTTGGGCCTGAACAGGAAGATTGAGTTCAAACGAGGGTGCGTTCAGGCCAGCTGGACCGCCAGGCAGTTGAGTTCACCTGCTGGGCCGGTTTGGGGTAGCCGCACACGTAGGCCGTCGTTGGTCTGCTCCCAGGACGTGTCGCCGTGACCGAGTAGGCGGACCGCGTGCACGTTGTCGGCTGGGGTGAGGGTACGGATCAGGGCTGAACCGTCGGTGGGCCAGCGCATGAGGAAGGCGTACACGGTGTTGTCACGTTGGGTGAACCGGATGTCCTGGGCTGTCCAGTCAACCTGGTCTTCTCTGAAGTGGTCGATGATGACCTGGCTGGGTCCTTCACCGAAGACTCGGAAGGGGTTGGTGCCGAAGATGCCTTCTCCACAGATCGCGATCCAGCGGGCCATCTCGTCGAGGAGAAAGCTGCACTCGTCGTCGATGGTGCCGTCGGGTTGTTGCAGGATGTTGAGCAGCAGGTTGCCGTTCTTGGCGACGACGTCGACAAGGATTTCCAGTACGTGGCCGGCGGTCTTGTAGCGTGCGCGCACGTCGTAGAACCACCCACCGACACAGGTGTCGGTCTGCCAGGGGTCGGGCCGGATGTCCGGTTCCTGGCTGCGCTCGATGTCGAACACACCGATCTGCACCAGCTTCGCCTCACGTGTCTTCTGCGTGTATACGGCCTGGTTGACCCCGCCATGAGTGGCGGCGCTGGTGTTGTACAGGTGGGCGACGGCCTGCGCGCCTGCTGCGTGCCCGTCGGACTCGAACGGCAGCGGCCCATCGCTGTAGAGCAGATCGGGTTGGAACTTGTCGATCATCTCGGTGACGAGGTCGAGCCAGCGTTGGTGCCACCAGGTGTTGGGCGTGTACCAGGGATTTTGGACGGGCTCGAGCTTCTTGCTGTAGTGCTCCAGGTTGGGTAGGTAAAGGTCTTCGTAGCTCGGGTCCGACCCGTCGTACGGCACGCCCTTGTAGGGCCCGTTCTCGTCCGCGCCCTTGTTCGTTGCGAACCAGCTGAACGACGCGCCAAGGTGTTCGCTGAGCCCGAACCGCAGTCCACGTGCGACGGCGGCGTTTCGCCACCCTGCCACGATGTCGCGGCCCGGGCCGACCTTGGCGGAGTTCCACCGGTGCAGGGCCGAGTCGTAGTTGAGGAAGTTGTCGTGGTGCACCGCCTGGGCGACGAAGTACTTCGCGCCGGCCGCGACATAGCGGTCCATCAACGCCTCAGGGTCGAACTTTTCGGCCTTCCACAGTGCGACGAGATCCTTGTACCCGAAGCGTGAGGGATGCCCGTAGGTGCGCAGGTGGTAGAGGTACTGGGCCGAGCCCTCCCGGTACATGTGCCGTGCGTACCAGTCGCCGAATCGCGGTACCGACTGCGGACCCCAGTGCGACCAGATCCCGAGCTTGGCATCACGGAACCACTCCGGTACCACGAACCCGGCGAGTGACTCGATGGTTGACTGGAACGGACCAGCAGCGAGTTGCGCGTTCATGGTCGATGATCCTCCGATGAGTCGGCCTCGGTGTGAGTGGGCGGGTGGCGCGGCGCCTTACCAGAGGCTGGATCTGGCGAATCGGCGTGCGATCTGGTTGGCGAGGACGAGCAGGATGAGGCCTACGACGGAGCGGAAGAGTCCGATTGCCGCGGCGTAGGAGATCTGCGGCACGGCGGCGGCGAGGCCTA
>NZ_JBEFTX010000043.1:0-5509 GCF_040195635.1 Actinopolymorpha sp. B11F2
GCCTGATCTTTGAGAACTCAACAGCGTGCCGATAGTCGATGGTTTTGTGTTGTTTTGGCTCATGGCGCATTTTGTGTGTTGTGGGTTTGTGTTTTTTTGGGGCCTGTTTTGGGCTTTCTGTTGGTTTTCGACGGAGAGTTTGATCCTGGCTCAGGACGAACGCTGGCGGCGTGCTTAACACATGCAAGTCGAGCGGAAAGGCCCTTTCGGGGGTACTCGAGCGGCGAACGGGTGAGTAACACGTGAGTAACCTGCCTTTGGCTCTGGGATAAGCCTGGGAAACTGGGTCTAATACTGGATGTTCATATCTGTCCGCATGGGTGGGTGTGGAAAGTTTTTTCGGCCAGGGATGGGCTCGCGGCCTATCAGCTTGTTGGTGGGGTGATGGCCTACCAAGGCTTTTACGGGTAGCCGGCCTGAGAGGGCGACCGGCCACACTGGGACTGAGACACGGCCCAGACTCCTACGGGAGGCAGCAGTGGGGAATATTGCACAATGGGCGGAAGCCTGATGCAGCAACGCCGCGTGAGGGATGACGGCCTTCGGGTTGTAAACCTCTTTCAGCACCGACGAAGCGGGAGTGACGGTAGGTGCAGAAGAAGCGCCGGCCAACTACGTGCCAGCAGCCGCGGTAACACGTAGGGCGCGAGCGTTGTCCGGAATTATTGGGCGTAA
Source organism: Actinopolymorpha sp. B11F2 (assembly GCF_040195635.1). Classification (NCBI taxonomy): domain Bacteria; kingdom Bacillati; phylum Actinomycetota; class Actinomycetes; order Propionibacteriales; family Actinopolymorphaceae; genus Actinopolymorpha; species Actinopolymorpha sp. B11F2. The sequence continues at coordinate 676 of NZ_JBEFTX010000043.1, forward strand.
AGGGCTCGTAGGCGGTTTGTTGCGTCGAGAGTGAAATCCCACGGCTTAACTGTGGGACTGCTTTCGATACGGGCAGGCTAGAGGTAGGCAGGGGAGAGTGGAATATCCGGTGTAGCGGTGGAATGCGCAGATATCGGATGGAACACCGGTGGCGAAGGCGGCTCTCTGGGCCTTACCTGACGCTGAGGAGCGAAAGCGTGGGGAGCGAACAGGATTAGATACCCTGGTAGTCCACGCCGTAAACGTTGGGCGCTAGGTGTGGGGGACTTTCCACGTCCTCCGTGCCGCAGCTAACGCATTAAGCGCCCCGCCTGGGGAGTACGGCCGCAAGGCTAAAACTCAAAGGAATTGACGGGGGCCCGCACAAGCGGCGGAGCATGTTGCTTAATTCGAGGCGACGCGAAGAACCTTACCTGGGTTTGACATGCAGGGAAATCTCGTAGAGATACGGGGTCCGTAAGGGTCCTGCACAGGTGGTGCATGGCTGTCGTCAGCTCGTGTCGTGAGATGTTGGGTTAAGTCCCGCAACGAGCGCAACCCTCGTCCTATGTTGCCAGCGGGTTATGCCGGGAACTCATAGGAGACTGCCGGGGTCAACTCGGAGGAAGGTGGGGATGAGGTCAAGTCATCATGCCCCTTATATCCAGGGCTGCAAACATGCTACAATGGTCGGTACAAAGGGTTGCGAGACCGTGAGGTGGAGCGAATCCCAAAAAGCCGGCCTCAGTTCGGATCGGGGTCTGCAACTCGACCCCGTGAAGTTGGAGTCGCTAGTAATCGCGGATCAGCAACGCCGCGGTGAATACGTTCCCGGGCCTTGTACACACCGCCCGTCAAGTCATGAAAGTCGGCAATACCCGAAGCCCATGTCCTAACCCTTTTGGGAGGGAGTGGTCGAAGGTGGGGCTGGCGATTAGGACTAAGTCGTAACAAGGTAGCCGTACCGGAAGGTGCGGCTGGATCACCTCCTTTCTAAGGAGCAGGTGGGTCGTCGTCTGGTGGGTCTGGAGTTGTTCTGGGTCTGTTGTGGGCGGTTGGTCTGCTGCTTGTTAGTGGAACGTCGACTGTTTGGCGCCTTTGCTGGTTGGTTTCTGTTCTGGTACTGCCTGCTGCTGTTGTTGTTGTTGTGGTGGTGGGTGTGGAAGGGGTGGGGGCTGGTTGGTGGGGGTGTTGTGGTGCGCTGTTGGGTCCTGAGAGATCAGGTGGCTGGCTTCTTTGTGGGGTTGGTGTCTGGTTTTTCTGGTGTGTTTGTTGTTTGAGAACTGCATAGTGGACGCGAGCATCTTTATTCTTGAGGACATGGCTTGTTTGTTGGGTTGTGTTTTTGAGGGTTTTTGTGTTGGTGTTGTTTGGCAAGTTTTTTAGGGCACTCGGTGGATGCCTTGGTACCAGAAGCCGATGAAGGACGTTGGAGCCTGCGATAATCCCTGGGGAGTTGGCAACCGAGCTTTGATCCGGGGGTTTCCGAATGGGGAAACCTGGCTGGGGTTATGCCCAGTCGCCAGCATCTGAATTCATAGGGTGTTGGAGGGAACGCGGGGAAGTGAAACATCTCAGTACCCGTAGGAAGAGAAAACAATTGTGATTCCGTGAGTAGTGGCGAGCGAAAGCGGATGAGGCTAAACCGTGTAGGTGTGAGAGCTGGCAGGTGTTGCCTGCGCGGGGTTGTGGGAGCGTTTTTGCTGGGGCTGCTGACCTGGCGGGAAGTGATAAACCGTTGCGGAAGCTGAAGGGTCTGGAATGGCCTGGCGTAGTAGGTGATACCCCTGTAGGTGTAATGTGACGGCTTCCTTGAATGTTTCCCAAGTAGCACGGGACCCCTGAAATCCTGTGTGAATCTGGCGGGACCACCCGCTAAGCCTAAATACTTTCTGGTGACCGATAGTGCACTAGTACCGTGAGGGAAAGGTGAAAAGTACCCCGGGAGGGGAGTGAAATAGTTCCTGAAACCGGGTGCCTACAATCCGTCAGAGCCTTCGGGTGATGGCGTGCCTTTTGAAGAATGAGCCTGCGAGTTAGTGGTGCGTGGCGAGGTTAACCCGTTGTGGGGTAGCCGTAGCGAAAGCGAGTCTGAATAGGGCGTTGAGTCGCGTGCTCTAGACCCGAAGCGGGGTGATCTACCCATGGGCAGGGTGAAGCGTGGGTAAGACTGCGTGGAGGCCCGAACCCACCGGCGTTGAAAAGCCGGGGGATGATCTGTGGGTAGGGGTGAAAGGCCAATCAAACTCCGTGATAGCTGGTTCTCCCCGAAATGCATTTAGGTGCAGCGTTGCGTGTTTCCTACTGGAGGTAGAGCACTGGATGGTCTAGGGGGCCGACAAGCTTACCGAAATCAGCCAAACTCCGAATGCCAGTAGGTTGAAGCGTGGCAGTGAGACTGCGGGCGATAAGGTTCGTGGTCGAGAGGGAAACAGCCCAGATCATCAGCTAAGGCCCCTAAGCGTTCGCTAAGTGGAAAAGGATGTGGAGTCGCAGAGACAACCAGGAGGTTGGCTTAGAAGCAGCCATCCTTGAAAGAGTGCGTAATAGCTCACTGGTCAAGTGATTCTGCGCCGACAATGTAGCGGGGCTCAAGCGGACCGCCGAAGCTGTGACATTCACGCATGTGCCTAGCCGTGCGCCTTTTTGGGTGTGTTGGTTTGGGTGTGTGGATGGGTAGGGGAGCGTCGTGTGGCGTGGGAAGCGGCCGGGTGACCGAGTCGTGGATGCTGCACGAGTGAGAATGCAGGCATGAGTAGCGAAAGAGGGGTGAGAAACCCCTCCGCCGAATGACTAAGGGTTCCAGGGCCAGGCTAATCCGCCCTGGGTAAGTCGGGTCCTAAGGCGAGGCCGACAGGCGTAGTCGATGGACAACGGGTTGATATTCCCGTACCGGTTTTGTTGCGCCCATGCTGAGTCCGGTGATGCTAAGCAGACGAACCTGTGCGCGCCTTTCGGGGTGTGTGTGGGGGTGTGTGTGGCCCGATCCGGTAGTAGGCAAGCGATGGGGTGACGCAGGAGGGTAGCTCTACGCGGCGATGGTAGGCCGAAAGGCTGATCCGCGGGCAAGGATGTAGGACTCAGGGTAGGTAAATCCGTCCTGTGTATGTCTGAGATCTGATGCCGAGCCGATTGAGGCGAAGTGAGTGATCCCATGCTGTCGAGAAAAACCTCTAGTGAGTGACAGAACCGCCCGTACCCTAAACCGACACAGGTGGTCAGGTAGAGAATACCGAGGCGATCGGGTGAACCGTGGTTAAGGAACTCGGCAAAATGCCCCCGTAACTTCGGGAGAAGGGGGACCGAAACCGTTACCACACGTGCTGTGGGAAGCGGTGGAGGTCGCAGAGACCAGGCCCAAGCGACTGTTTACTAAAAACACAGGTCCGTGCGAAGTTGTAAGACGATGTATACGGACTGACGCCTGCCCGGTGCTGGAACGTTAAGAGGACCCGTTAACCCTTTCGGGGGTGAAGCGGAGAATTTAAGCGCCAGTAAACGGCGGTGGTAACTATAACCATCCTAAGGTAGCGAAATTCCTTGTCGGGTAAGTTCCGACCTGCACGAATGGCGTAACGACTTGGGCGCTGTCTCAACCACGGACCCGGCGAAATTGCATTACGAGTAAAGATGCTCGTTACGCGCAGCAGGACGGAAAGACCCCGGGACCTTTACTACAGCTTGGTATTGGTGGTCGGTTCGGCTTGTGTAGGATAGGTGGGAGACTGTGAAACCCTGACGCCAGTTAGGGTGGAGTCAACGTTGAAATACCACTCTGGTCGTACTGGCTGTCTAACCTCGGTCCGTTATCCGGATCAGGGACAGTGCCTGGTGGGTAGTTTAACTGGGGCGGTTGCCTCCTAAAAGGTAACGGAGGCGCCCAAAGGTTCCCTCAGCCTGGTTGGCAATCAGGTGTTGAGTGTAAGTGCACAAGGGAGCTTGACTGTGAGACTGACGGGTCGAGCAGGAGCGAAAGCTGGGACTAGTGATCTTGCGGTGGCATGTGGAAGCGCCGTGACTCATCGGATAAAAGGTACCCCGGGGATAACAGGCTGATCTTGCCCAAGAGTCCATATCGACGGCATGGTTTGGCACCTCGATGTCGGCTCGTCGCATCCTGGGGCCGGAGCAGGTCCCAAGGGTTGGGCTGTTCGCCCATTAAAGCGGTACGCGAGCTGGGTTTAGAACGTCGTGAGACAGTTCGGTCCCTATCCGCTGCGCGCGTAGGAGACTTGAGAAGGGCTGTCCCTAGTACGAGAGGATCGGGACGGACGGACCTCTGGTGTGCCAGTTGTACCGCCAGGTGCACTGCTGGTTGGCTACGTTCGGAAGTGATAACCGCTGAAGGCATCTAAGCGGGAAGCACGCTTCAAGATAAGGTCTCCCACCGGCTCGACCGGGTAAGGCCCCCAGAAGACGACTGGGTTGATAGGCCAGAGGTGGAAGCGAGGACCTAAAGACTCGTGTAGCTGACTGGTACTAATAGGCCGAGGGCTTGCCACACACCAAACACAAACATGTTTCGCGTCCACTATGCGGTTCTGAAACAACAAACCACCACCCCCCGCGGCCACACCACAACCCCCCTGCACACCCCACCCGGAAACCCCGGCGGGAGCACAAGGGGAACAAGCGGCGGCCCGGGGGTGACAACAGCACAGTGGTTGACTGTTTCACAGCGTTACGGCGGTCACAGCGAAGGGGAAACACCCGGTCCCATACCGAACCCGGAAGTTAAGCCCTCCAGCGCCGATGGTACTGCAGGGGCCACCCTGTGGGAGAGTAGGACACCGCCGGACACCACACACAAGAAGAGGGCCACCCACCAGGGCGGCCCTCTTCTTGCGTCCTGAGG
>NZ_JBEFTX010000044.1:0-4511 GCF_040195635.1 Actinopolymorpha sp. B11F2
CCGAACACCACGAATCAATGGTCAGATGGGCTGCGATCCGGCTCCTCAGCCGACAACTCGTCAGATCGAGTCAAGATCGGAAATCAAGGTCACACGGAAGGATCTAGATTCAGGAACAGGCTCTAAGCGCGCTGTCGAGGACCGACTGGCGAAGGAAGCTGCCGTCATCCCCCTTGTGCAACGCGCCGGCGTGCCCACGGCCCGACTCGTCAGCTACGACGCGAGCCGTCGAGTTGCCGACGTGCCCTACCTGGTTCTGGAGCGACTGCACGGACCGACGCTGGACGAGTTCGGATATGACCCACGCACGAGCGTCCGATCCCACACCTCACTCGGTGAGGTCCTCGCGGCCATCCACGAGGTGCGAAGGAAGGACACCGGCGCGATCCCCGGCGTTCCAGAACCATCCCCGCTCTCGCCCCAGGAGTTGGTCGATCAGCTGACGGCGGCTGAGGAGGTGGGCGGTACACAGGGGCGATGGCTGATGGACTGGTTTGGTCTGCTGGAGACTCATCCTCCATCCGAGACCGAGCCCGTGTTACTTCACTGCGATGTCATTCCGTCGAACCTCATGGTCGACAAGACTGGTCAGGTCATCGCGATCATCGACTGGGGGTCCGCCCGTTGGGGAGATCCCGTCCGGGACTTTGCCGACTTCCCTACCAGAGCGCTCTCCGAAATGTTTTCCGGATATCGTGCGGCCGCTCGTCCATCGTGTTCCGATGTCGACCCGTGGTGCGCGGGCGTGGCGCTCGAAGCTGGCACACTCTGGTATCAGCTCTCCTTGGCGATGGCAAAGCTGGTCGGCGGGCCGTCCACATCCGAGGCTCGGAACTGGGCAGCTCCACGGCAGGCAAGGCTGCTGGAGATTCTGCGGTTCCTCTCGGATACTCCGCCGAGCCCGTGGCCCGACTTGCTGACAAGGACTCCTGCAAGCGGGCCGCCCGGCGATGATGATCCATGTGAGTCTCGTGGATGAGCCGATGGACTTCACCAGCTCCTCGATGGGCGTACACGCATCCTCAACACCGCGACGCGACCAGGCCAACGGGTAGACCGAGGCCGAGGCCGAGGCCGAGGACAGGGCAACCACTCGTCCCCGTCGTCCGCGCAGCCAGCCCGCCCCGGCGCCGCCCGCAAGGGCGGGCGGGGCGGTGCGCCGCGTAAGCGGCGCCTTGATCGCCTGGAGAGGCAATTCGGCGAACGAGGGCCGCAGACGACCGTTGGCCTCCCATGGCACGAAAACGCCCCCGGAGATCGGATCTCCGGGGGCGTTTTGCCTGGTAGCGGGGGCGGGATTCAAACCCGCGACCTCTGGGTTATGAGCAGCCCTTCGCCCGTCTCATGCGTCCGATCGGTATCCTCCTGACGCTCCGGCCCGTCAGCTGCCCCCTGCCGAGCGACTCGAATGTCTCACGTGATCTCACACCTATGCGTACGTCTTGGTTACCAACCTGGTTACCGCTCGGCGCCATCTTCCGGCTCAGGAACAGGGGGCAGGCTGAAACATTTCAGGGGCCGCCCCCGTTTGTTTCAGCCCCTTGCCGCCACTCGCGTACGAGGACACGGGGACAGAGAAGGAGAGAGAAAGTAGGTAAGTACCTACCGTTCGGGGACAGCCGGGGCCGTGCTGTCCCCCGCCTGTCCCCCATGATCACGTACGTTTCCGCTGGTCAGCGCCTTGCGGGGACAACGGGGACAGCGGGGACGGCCTTCGTATGTCTCCGCTGTCCCCAGTCGTGCCATGCCGACGCGCTTGGTCGCGCGCCTCAGCTCAGTAGGTGTCCGGATGGGGACGATCCTCTTTCGGACACGGTGCAGCGGCGCGAGGTCACCGGCATGGGGTCCGGCATGCTGCGACGTGTCCGGCACAGCAATCGTCGGCGGGACGTGCGTCGGGCTGGGTTCGTTCGACACGCCACTATGGCTCGCCGGCGGGGGCTGGCAGTGGCCATTACATGCGAGCGTTGCGCAGGGTTCGGCTGGCGAGTATGGGGATCCCTGCGCAGGTGCAGGCGCACGCCGCGGCGAGCATTGCCTGTCCTGGCCCGAGTTGGGATGCGAGCCCGCCGAGCCATGCGTTCCCGACGAGCATGGCGAGCATTTGCGCGACGAGGAGCACGGATTGGAACCGGGCGAGCATGCCTTGGGGGGTCTGGAGCAGGTAGAGCGGGAAGAGGTGGCTGGTGAAGATGGCGGTGCCGATGCCCATGAGTCCGGTACCGGCGAAGGCAATTGCGGGGGTCGGTGCCACGACCGCGACGACGATCCCCGAACTCGCGAGCACGGGCCCGGTCGACAGGGGCCACACTGGCCGCGCGGCGATGCCGACCTTGCCCGCGGCGCGCAAGAGCGAGATGGCGAGAGCACCGACAATCCAGAATGCTTCCATCAGGCCGGCGTCGGCGGCACTCCAGCCGCGGCTGCGCGCCAGGAGCGGCACGCACAGGCCGAGCATGGGGATCACGGTGCCCGCGACGATGCCGACCGCGCCGAGCATCGCGCCGACGCCGGGCACGCTGCGGATGGCCCGCAGACCCGCGCGGAGCTCTGCCACTGCGGAGCTGGAACCACGTGGTGGTCGCACGGGTTCGTGCGGCGGGCGCACCGCGACAAGTACGGCGAGGACGACAGCAAAGCTCGCGAGATCGGCCAGGATCGCGCCCTTGATCGAGACCACGACCACCAGGACCGCGCCCAGTGGCGGCCCGGCGATGCGTGCGATCTCCATGGCTGAGCCGGTCAGCGACATGGCTCGCGGTATCAGCGACTCGGGGAAGAACAGCCGGGGAAACGCGTTGTTGGCCGGCCGGTGGAACGAGCTGACCACGCCGTCGGCCAGCGCAAGCGCCCCGAGCAGTACGCCAGTCACCGCGGCGACCTCGGACGCCAGCAGGAACGCCGTGAGAAGCAGGCACATCGCGAGGTTGCAGCCGGTGATCGTGCGCCGTAGCCCCCACCTGTCCGCGGCGACACCGCCGAGGAGTGTGAGGAGCAGCTCGGGTAGCAGGCCCGCGATCAAGACGAGCGTGACGACATGCGCACCGAGACCGGATGCGACCCACGCGATAGCGAAGTAGAGGATGCCGTCACCGACGGCCGAGACGGTCGCAGCCGCCAGCCAGGAGACGAAGCCGCCGCGCAACAGTCGCTGAGCGGGCTCCTGTACTGCCCCGGTCACGGTTCCGGGCGGCTCGGCATCATCAGGACACCGAGGCGGTTCTGCTCGACGGGGATGAGCTGGACCGCACGGTCCGATGTCGAGTACACGAGCGACACCGCCGAACCGACCATGGTGTCCAGGGCCTTGCGGAGCAGCGCGGCCGGGAACCACATCGTGGTCGAGGTGCCAGAGGTGACAGCATCGATTCGGGTGCTCTCGGTGTCCCCGAGCCTGCTCACACCAAGGCGGTCCGTTCCTACGGCGAAACGGATCGGAGTTTCGTCGTCGCCGGGGCCAGCGGACAGTAGGGCTGTCAGGGCTGATCGGTCGAAGGTGACCCGGCCGGAGCGAGCCGCCGTGTCTGGCACGATCAGGCGGTACGCCGGGAATCGGTCGTCGGCTGTGGGGATCGGCATCGAGTCGGTCTCGTCGCAGATGGTGACCTTTCCCGAGCCGAACTCGATCGTCACCGCATCGTGGTGCTCCAGTCGGCTCGTCAAGTCCTCGAGACCGTCGAGCGGCAGGAACGCCCGACAGTCCGGCGTCTGGGCTTCGGCCACCGGGATGGACCAGTGGGCGAGCCAGTAGCGATCGGTCGCGACCGGCGTGATCGCACCGCCATCTACGTCCAGCAGGACACCGCGCAAGGCGAGCTCGTGATCCGACGCAGCGCGAGCGACCTTTCGGAGACCGGCCGCCAGCTCAGGCCCGTCGACGGTCACCGCGACGTCCTGGATGGGCACCTGGCCCTGGAGGGCTGAGACGATCTCGTCGATGACGGCCTGTGTCTGCTGGGCGTTGCGGGCGGCGCGTTCGGCGAATCCGGCCAGCACCGCCGCCGCGCGCTCGGGCGGGCCCGCCAGCGCCGTGCGCATCGTCTCGACGGGAACGCCGACGTTGCGCATGCGTCGGATCAGACTTGCCCGGCGCTCCAGCTCTGGGGTGTAGTAGCGGTAGCCGGTACGTGGATCTACCTCGGCCGGTGGGAGCAGCCCGGCCTCGTCGTAGTAGCGAAGAGTGCTCGGCGCGAGCTCGACCGCACGTGCAAACGCGCTGATCGTCAGCAATGGTTCCGTCGCCACGCCGCCGAGTCTGCACCTTCAGCCGACTGGAAGGTCAATCTCCACAGTCGTGCCTCCTGCAAGGCGACTTCCTCTCGCGAGGACAGCTCCCGTCCGCTCGACTCACCCACTCCCCGGACCGACCCTGGCGGGTGTCCGTAAGGGAGTGTGTCACGAACACGGAGAGGGGTTCGATGTAGGTAGAGCTTCTTGATGTGGTGCTGCGCGGGAGATGAGGGTTGTGGCCCCTCGGTGTCGCCCTGCGGGGGGAGGCATCAAACCGCCCA
>NZ_JBEFTX010000045.1:0-3988 GCF_040195635.1 Actinopolymorpha sp. B11F2
CCGCGCGAGCTTCGGACGCGGCTCCATACGAGCGGTGTTCGGGGCCAGTCCACCGCCGTCCGGTAGGAGAACGGTGCGCCCGAACACCGCGATGACACATCACAGGAGCAGCGTTCCGACCGGGGCCGCGTCCTTATGCGGATCGTCAACCGTCGACACCTGGGCGACGACGGCGACTCTGGCGGGGTGTCCGCAAGGGATCCCTTGCGGACACTCGCAGGGTCGGCGTCGTGCTCGCCCAGGTAACCCCAACGTACGGCGCGGACATGATCGACTTATACCGCGGCGAGACCTGCGGCATCGGCACGTTCGGATCAGGTTCCCTCGAGGAAGCCCGAGCGACGTCCGTTGTCCGCGGTTAAGTGCCGTGTCTACCGCGGCCGGCGGTTGAAGCCTCGTTGTCACGTCGCGAGCCAGCCGCAGGCCGCACTCGCTTTCGGCAGGAATCCTTCTTGCTACCGAATCGGAGTCGTCTGGGCGAGCGCCACCTGCCACCCCGCCGGTGTCTTAACGACGGCGTACGTGAGGGCTCCACTTGCGGGGACGTCAGCCTCGGCGCCTGGCCGATTGTCGTGGACCGTCTTGACGCAGCTGACGAGAGCAACGTCAGGGGTCAGGCCGCGAATGTCGACAACCTCGACGCTCGTCTGAACGTCCTTGAGCGCAGACCCCAGCGCGGCACTCATCGCCGCGCTGAACGCATCCCGCCCGAACAACCGCCGGCCGGCGATGTTCACGATCACCGCCTCGGAGGTATGCAGCCCGGGAAGCACGCTGGTATCACTCTGCGCCTCGTCCGCCCGCTCCACCAGTTCACGAATCGCTTGCTCGTCCGCTGCCGTTGGCCCGGCAACCGTGTCAGTTGCAGTCATACTCCAACTCTCCGACCTCAACCATCCTTGAGGTCAAGTCCTGGGGCGCGTGACATCGAGCGGAGTCAGCCCGCTGAGGGATCCCCCAGCGGACATTGGCAGCGATGTCACGCTTGCATTGACGCGTCGGTCGTTGCGCGGCGGCGTGTGGGGTTTGGTGACGTTCGAGCACATGGTCTTCAACAGCTCCTTCGCTCTCGGCGGCCACTTCCTGCCCGGCTGGGCCGTCGGGCTCCATACCCTCATGGGCAACGGACACCCGACACGAATCGTCCTCCTCGCCCTGGTCGTCGCCTGTGTCTATGTCGACTACCGGGCCATGGCGAGGGTCAACGCCTCGCCAACGCCCAGCCCCGTGCCCACGCCCGGATCCCTGGGGCTGACCGCGGATCTGCGCCTCGGCGGTAGGGCATTGCTCGCCGGGCCTGCGGCCTTCGTCTCCGCCACCACAGTGATGAGACAACAACGCGAACTTGCCATCGGCCACTACCGGGCGGCCGGACGGCCCCGCAGACACAGCCAACTGCTTCGGAACCTCACCATCCGCAAGGCCCAGTTGGTGGCCCTGCTGGGCGGGGCGGCGACTCTCATGCTCGCGGGTGCGGTTGCCAAGATGGTCAGCACCGCCCACGACACTCCACCTGCAAACGCGATCTTCCTGGCAGGACTGCTCGGCGACCTGGCCAGATGGTGGAACGATCTCACACCCACTCAACAGGCTCTCGTAGTCGCTGCAGCCGTCGCGGCCGCCCTCCTCCTCGGCGCCGGAATCATCGGAGCCGCCACCTGGGCCCGCATCGGCATCGGCCTCGCCACCCGGCTCATGCTCCACGGCGGCCTACGCGGACGTGCTGGCTACGCCACAGGACGCTTCCTCAGTGGGTTCCTTGACCGGTCGATGGCATTCCGAGTCGGCCAGCTGCAACACGCCTTCAGCCACGCTGCCCAATTCGGTGTCAAAGGCAACTGGAACAAGGCTGGCGGCGAGGCGCACATTCGCGACCGGGGCACGCTTGTCATTCAGGGCCGATATCGAGGTGAGGCGGCAACCCACTTCTTCAACCCGCGTACCGGCCTGAACGCATTCCGCGACGCGAACGGGCAGTTCTGGAGCGGTTGGAAATTGCGGCCCACACAGATACAGCACCTTCTGCGCACCGGAAATCTCGGGGGAGGCTAGGTTAGAGATGAACCAAGGACGAACCGATCGAGGCGCGATGAATGCCAAGCTCTCTCCGTACATTGAGCTGGTGTCTGCCCTGGTCGAACGGGGCATCGATCCAGCCGAGTTCCGGCAGCGGTACTCCGACCTGTACCTCGGCGATGACACGATGTGGTCAGATGCAGAGTTCGGTGTCCTCGACAAGCTATTCGCCGAAACCGATGACTTCGAACCAGACCCGCTCTTGCGTGCCGAGCTCGTGCACTCCCTCGACGCCGACGAGCTTCGGCAGTCTGCCGCCAATGCGCTAGGCAGGCTCCGCGCGCTGGCACAGGACCAGCAGTAGAGCCACTGCTGTAGGTGCCTGTGCGGAGCTGCGCCCCATGCATGTCGTCTACTGCTCTCGCCACATTCGACGGGCCAGGTGCTGGCCGTCGAGGTCGTCGATCACACGGCCAGACCTGGTTCTGCGGCAGTAGGACCCGGGCCTCGCCTGGCAGCGTGGGCAGGTGCGTGAGAGCACTCGCGCCAACGTCTGCAGGTCACCGTCGGTGTAGTGCATCGCAGCCAGGTCACCAGACCAGATCCACTCCACGCACCTGCCGTAACTCTGGGTACTACTCATCGCGCGAGAACCATCGTGTATGCCAGTCCCAGGAGCACGAACACGACGAAGCTGGCTGCCTTCCATCCGATCGACCTCATCGCTTCCTCCCCGCGACGATGTAAGGCTGCTCGCGACACATGAGTGCCCTGCGCTCCATCTGCTGACGTGGTACGGCGCAGCGACCAGGACCGATATCGACTGGCGTGACAAGCGGTCAACCAGTCGCCGCGCCGCGGTTCATGGGGCGTGAAAGGGCGTTTCACCGCTCGCCCGCCCGACGCCACTGACCATTGCGTGAGCAACCTGGGTTTGATCGGCGTGCACTGACTCCTCGACCCGGCCCTGGCCGGCAGCAGTTGCGTGGCGTTCGAGACCAAGCCGCGCGGCATGTCGTGCCGCCCTGCGGACCGCGACGGTCATCCGCTCCTTGTCCACGCCGGTAGCTCATCGCGGCTGACCACAGTCAGGTAAGGCGTGCAGCCGGGGAGAGGGAGTGCACAGGGGGCGCGCGTTTCCCTGTCATGTGGCACGGCCGTAGGTCGGCGTGCGACGCTGGGCCAGTCTTGGGAGGTGCAACGGTGGGACGCCGCCCGAAGCAGCCAAACCGCAGGTTGGCCGCACTCCTCGACGACGCCGGGCTTACCCACAAGGGCCTTGCCCGCCGGGTCGTCGAGCGCGCTCGCGCGTGCGGGTTGAGCCTGAGCTACGACCACAACTCTGTCCGTCGATGGCTCGCCGGCGAGCACCCACGACCGCCTGCTCCCGATCTGATCGTCGACGTGCTCAGCGAAATGCTCGGCCGCACCACATCCACAGCAGACGCCGGCATGCGATTCGGCGGCGACCAGCCGGCCGACCTGGGGCTGGAGTTCCCGTGGGCCTGGACCGCGGCGGTCGATACCGTCACCGCACTTTGGAGGAGCGACGTGGAACGCCGATCGTTTCAGACCGGTGTCTCGTACGCGGTGGGCGGCTACGCCGCGGCTTCCACGCGTTGGCTCACACTTCCCGGCACTGACGACCCATCCTCCACCGGCCGCCGCAGATCCGGTCAAGCCGAGGTCAACGCCGTACGGTCGATGACCGAGGCGTTCCGGGATCTCGACAACCGGGTTGGTGGCGGGCGCCTGCGCCATACGGTCGTCGCCTACCTCGACACCGAGGTCTCTCCCCTGCTGCACGGAACCTACACCGGACGGACCGGGCGGCAGCTCTTCGCCGAGTGGCGTCCAGCAAAGTGGTGTACGGCAGGCGCTCGGTGATGGGCGTGTCGTAGACGTGTAGGGCGGTCATCGCGTGATCCTTTGGAAGACCTTCCACAGTGCTTCTGAAGGAGTTCTCGCGATG
>NZ_JBEFTX010000046.1:0-3481 GCF_040195635.1 Actinopolymorpha sp. B11F2
AGGTGCAGGGCGTTTGGGTTGTCGCCTCCGTGCAGGACGGCGTTGGTGACCAGTTCGCTGATGACAAGTCGGGCATCTTCTGCCAGCGCGTCGAGGTGCGGTTGGTCCCAGACGTGCAGAAGCTCTTCGAGGATCCTTCGGGCAGCCCTGGGTGCGTGTTCGGTGGGTGGAAGGTCCGCTTGTGCCCACCACGTTGTGTCCGACATCCGGATCGACCTCCCTGACCGGAGCCACATTGCCCCGTTGGTTACTGGGCCAGTCGTGTTACTGGCCAGTCGGTTCCCGGTCCGGGTCGCTCCGCTAACGCAACTGTCCGGTTGAGGACGACCGCTGGGGTGGGTTGCGTCACCGTTGGTGGGCTTGGTCGAGCTGGTCGCGAAGGTGGTTGTTCTCGCTGCGGAGTTGTTGGAGCTGGTCTTCCAGGTGGAGGACGACGGCGATGCCTGGCAAGTTGAGTCCGCGGTGGGCGAGTCGGGAGATGTGGCGCAGTCGGGCGAGGTCGTTGTTGCTGTAGCGGCGGGTTCCGCCTGCTGAGCGGGGTGGTTTGAGCAGCCCGGCGCGTTCCCACCGGCGGAGTTGTTGGCTGTCGATGCCGGTCAGATCGGTGACGACCGAGATCGGATACAGCCCCTGGTCTCCGCGCGGGTTGACTTCCTGGTCGGCGGGGTCGCCGTTGGTGTTGCCTGCTGGGTGTTCGTGGGCCGACATGGAGATTTCTCCTGCGTGAGGCGTTTTGTTGCGGCCTGAGAGATCAGTCGTTGATGTTTGACAAACCACAGTATCTAGCACTAGACAGATAGATCTAGTTGAGCCAGTAGGACTCAACTAGCGCGTCGATCGCCAGTCTCGGAGTCATCGAGAACCTGGACGAGGAGGTGGTGGCGATGTTGATGCGAACCGACCCGTCCGCGTGGGACAGGTGGACCCGACAGCCGCTGAGGGCGCCGGCCATGGCGGCGGCGATGCCCACCATCTACCGCTGCGAAGGTGCGGGGGATTTGGATGGAGTTTCTCGCGTCCAGGCGGCTTCGAGGGTGTGTTCACCCGCTGGCTGTGCCGCGGCGGCAGCCGCCACACTGAACAAGGTCCAGACCGACTAGCAGTGGTGGTGCTGTCGAGTTCCTGACTCCTTCACCACCCCTCGGCACGGCCGCTGCGCACCCCCCTGGGCGGCGGCCTTCGGCGGGGCCGGGGCGCTCTGAGGCAGTGTCGCCCCGCCCCGGCCCCGCCCCCGGGCATGCACATCAGTCAGGCAGGCAGCACTACTCCTCAGAGATGTCTCGAGGAGACGGGTGTGTCTGCGCACCACCCGCTGAGGGCGAGGGTCACCGGGCAGCGACACACCGACAGCTTTGGCCTACGAAAAGGGAGTTGACGATGAGCAGTCCCGCCACACCGCGCCGACGCATCCAGGGTGTCACTGCTGCGGCACGAAACATCGGCCGTCGCCTGAACCGCAAGACGACACCGGCCGCGCCGCCGGCGAAGAACAGGCGCCGCCCCATCGCGTCGGCCAAGGACCTTCTCGGCCGTTTCAAGCGCCAGCCGCAGGCGCCCCGCGGGCCTGTGGCCAAGGCGCAGCTGGTCTTCGGTCGGATCAAGCGCTGGTGCGCACAACTCGGCCGCCCACGCCGACGAAACTAGACGAGACCTAGCTATCCGGTCAGCACATGGCGATCGTCGGCAGTGATGGAAAGCAGGTGTGCGGAATGTCTGCGCTGTGGATGCGCACCGACCAGCGTGACGGTCGAACCATCGTCAGTGTCTTCGGCCCGATCACCCGGCACACCACCCCGACACTGCATCAACACCTCCGACGAATCCTCGCCGGCCCTACCGCAGGCGAGATCGATGTCGACCTCAACGGCTGCATCCACACCGACGTGGACGGCCTGCTCGCCCTCGACCTCATCGGCAAAACCGCACGCCGATACGGCCGGAAACTGCTGTACGTGAAGGTCCCCCCACTGATCAAACACCTCATCGACCGCTACCACCTAGACCTCCCCCTCGCCCCGGACGGCACGGAAGCCGACAGCACCGATAGCGCCGTCTCCACCATCACCGCCGCCGGCGACGGGGAGGACCGGCTATAGCCCGA
This sequence comes from Actinopolymorpha sp. B11F2, assembly GCF_040195635.1. NCBI lineage: Bacteria > Bacillati > Actinomycetota > Actinomycetes > Propionibacteriales > Actinopolymorphaceae > Actinopolymorpha > Actinopolymorpha sp. B11F2. The sequence continues at coordinate 2,102 of NZ_JBEFTX010000046.1, forward strand.
GCACCGCCCAGCGCACCGTCCCCGCGACGACAAACCCGGAAGCCGAGGAAGCCATGCATCTGAGACGAACAGGCCCAGGCACCTCACTCATGCGGCGTCTTGTTCGGGGCGTGGTGGCGGCCTGGCTGGTGGTGCTGGCCCTGGTCCAGGTGGTGGGTCTGGCGCTGGTGTGGTGGATTTTCATCCGGACCCCACACGGCCAGGTGCTCGACGCCAGCGTGCTGCGCGCCGGCAGCATCGGACGTTCCCAGGTCGCAGACCTCGTAGACACCCTGCTCGATGTCGTGTCGCTAGCCTCACTGATCGGCGCGACCATCGCGATCGGGTTCATCGCCATCGCCCGCCGCCGCTACCGGCTGGCCATAGTCACAACACTGCTGATCGTCGGCGCCACAGCCACCAGCCGGGTGCTGAAGAACATCGTGATCGACCGGCCCGACCTCGGCATCGCCGGCACCAACATCGGCGCACCCAACAGCCTGCCCAGCGGACACATGACCGTCGCCGCGGCGGTGACCGTTGCCGCGGTCCTGGTCGTCCCACCCCGACTGTGCAGCCTGACCGCTGTGATCGGCACCACCTACACCGCGCTCACCGGGATCGCCACACTGTCGGCCGGCTGGCACCGGCCCAGCGACGCCCTCGCCGCCCTCCTCATCGTCGGAATCTGGGCCTCGGTTGGCGGCCACTTCCTCGTCCTTGCCCAACGACACGAACCAGTCCAGAAACCCGCCCGACCCCACCACCGCACCGTCGCCGTGCTCGCCCTGGTCGGAGGGATCCTGCTAGCCGCCACGGTCCTGACCATCGGGCTGGTCGACCACGCCGAACTCACCCCACCGGTCGAGCTCAGCACACCACGGCTCATCGGCGCCTATCTGGCCGGAGTCACCGGCATCGCCGGCGCCACCTGCCTGCTTCTGGCGATGGTGCTGTCCACCGTGCACCGCGTCGTCCCCACACTCGACCAACCCACCCTGATCGACACCATCGTCGAAGCCTTACCAGCCGACCCGAACGGCCAACCAGCAGCCGGAACCAGGCCATCCGGGCGTCCCCACACAGCCACAGCAACGCCGCCTGGCAGCGACCAGAAATAGTCCAGCACAGCCAACGGCGTCCAGAAGACGGCCGCCGATCGGGGGAGCTCGACACAGGAGCAGACCTGGAGGTTCATCATGCGGATCACAGCAGTCGTCGCCGTCATCTGGCTCCTCATCGGAGCCCTAGCAGCAATCCAACGCGACTACTTCCAAAACCCCGAGGCCAGCTGCGCCGAAGCCGGCAACGTGGTGATCACCGTCATCGCAGGACCATTGAACTACGTCGGCGTCAACCCCAAGATCAAATGCAAGGTCCCCCAGCCATCGTCCTAAACCT
>NZ_JBEFTX010000047.1:0-2909 GCF_040195635.1 Actinopolymorpha sp. B11F2
ATATCGGCGACTTCAAGCACCGCTCGATCTACCAGGAGTTCCTTCCATTACCAGCGAAGACACGGCCACCATGATCAACAGAGACGAAGCTCACACCAGAGAACCAGGTTCAGGAACAGGCTCTTAGCCCGTGACGTGCCGCTCGGCTACACCGACGCTGGCCCCGGCCGCCGATGGGTGTCCCAGATCCCAAGGGATCCCATCGCACGTCAGCCGGAACCGTTCATCTTGTTGGGACGGCATGAGCCTTCCCAACCGCCCTCTGACAGTGAGGCCAGGCTGTGCGGCGCATGCCCTTGCTGTCAGCGCCTCTCGCTACTCTCGCCAGCATGATCGAACAGATCCGTATCGCGGCCTTGGGCCAGGACGAGGAGCACTACACGGCGCCGCCGGCGCGCATCCTGGCCATGGAGGTCGTGGCGGGGGATGCCTACCTCGACATCTACGAAACCGATCCTGCTGGCAAGGTGCTTGACGAGCCGGCGTTCTCGGTGCGCGTCCCTGCCAGGTCGCTGGCTCTCGCGTTGAACGCGGCGATCGAGGATTCCGACCAGCGCGCTGAAAGTAGACAGTGAACGTGCGTGTGTGGCGCCGGTAGCTGCGGCAAGCTGACCGTCTGGGTAGCGCCAACAACGCGGTTGTCTGCCACCGTTAGCAGTGTCAGTGTTCATGTGGCCGTTCGCGGCGCGGCCGGCAACGGCCACTTCGGTTCACTGTCAGTGGCCGCGATCAGGGTCCGGCCTGTCGGCGTCAATTCGACGCGCATCACAGCCCGTCGTGAGGTTGGCCTGCTGACTTCGCGGAAACCCGCGGTGGCGAAGAGGTTCCGGCTACCTACATACAGCGCGGCTGAGCCGACCTCTTCGCCTGGCTGCGTCACGATCGGATATCCCTCGACCGCGCGGGCGCCCCGGTCGCGGGCGAAGTCAATGCTGGCCCGAGCGAGGGCAGACCCGATACCGCGGCCGCGATATCCCCTTCGCACGACGAAACACGTCACAGCCCAAACGCCGTCGTCGGTCCTGCTCTCGTCGCGGCCGGCCCAGGGAACGCGCATCCTCCGTAGCCGTGGGTACGCGGTACGAGGCCCAACGGCACACCAGCCGACCGCCTCACCTTCCAAGTACGCGACCATGCCGGAGGTCGACCGGGCCTCCGTGTCACCGCAGCTGGTCTGCTCACGCAGGCGCTCGGTGCGCTCCTCGACACCCACCGAAAACCGCCACTCCTCGTTGTCCAACTTGAAGAACTGGCACTGACACTGCCGGCCTTCGCCCGTGCTGAAGACCGCCTGCAGGTCATCCGAGGCTGCCTCGCTGGCCGGGACGATCCTCAGCTGATCCGGTGGATTCGCAGTCGTCATGGCAGGACAATAGGTCTATTCGCGGTCAGATACTGGCCGCGAAGCGGCTCATTCGGCCGAACGCAAGCGACGGCCAAGGTAGAACGAGAGTGCCCCGGTGAAGTTTCCTGGTCTCCTGCTCGCCAATACGTGCGGGCACCGTCGGATAGTGTCCGTGCGTGGGTACCGGCGAGACGCGGTGGACGATCCACGGTGAGCGGGTCGTGGACGAGAATCGGCACATCCGGTTGTCGACGGTGGATGTCGAGTTGCCGGATGGGGTGCGGTTCACCCAGTACGTGGCACGGATGCCGCGGTGCGCGATGACGCTGGTGCTGGATGACCAGCCGCGGGTGCTGTTGATGTTCCGGCACCGGTTCATCGTCGAGCGTTGGGTGTGGGAGCTGCCGGGCGGTTATGTCGATCATGCCGAGGATGTGGCGACAGCGGCGGCTCGGGAGGTCGAGGAGGAGACCGGCTGGCGACCGAGGTCAATGGAACACCTGGTGACGTTCCAGCCCTCGATTGGCTCGCTTGACCAGCCACAGGAGATCTATCTCGCACGTGGCGCGGACCGCGTCGCGACGGTGCCGGATGTGAACGAGGCCGAGGATGTCCGGTGGGTGCCGTTGACCGAGGCGGTCGCGATGATCGACAGCGGTGCGATCCTTGGCGCGGCGACGGTGGTGGGGATCTACCGGGCGCTCACCCTCGCGCCGTGACGGCGGCGGCTAAGGCGATCCGGTTCCGGAAGTGGGCCACCTCGGGGATCCGGGCGTGTCTGGTGAGGCGGTGTCGCAGGTCGCGCAGGTAGCTGAGGCTGCGCCTGGAGGCGAGTCCGCCTGCGATGGTGAGTGCCTGGTCGCCGAGGCGGGCGGCCTCGAGTGGGTCCTCGGCGGAACGCGCCGCGGCGAGCAGACACAGGTTGAATGCTCGTCCTCGCTGGTAGCCGTCCGACATCCGCAGCGACTGTTCGGCGTACTCGCCGCTGCGTCGCGGGTCGTCGAGGTCGCGGAAGCAGTGTCCGAACTTCGCCGACAGGTACGCCTGGTCGAAGTAGCGCAGCCAGCCGGGTGGCGTGGGTGCGGATCGGCCGAATGTCGTCTCCGCGGCGCTGAGGGACCTGGCGCAGGCGAGGGCGTCGCGTCGGGCGGCGTGCCCGTGGGCCTCGACTATGTGGCACTCGGACTCCAGCACCGCGAGTCCCGCCTTGCGGGCCCCGATCTGGGCTGCGCGGGCGAGGTCGACGGCTTCGCCGGATCGTCCGATGTAGGTGGCCTGGTGGCTCATGGCGGCGAGGATCTCGGCGGCGAGTGCGTGGTCGCTGGCGGCGCGGGCCATCCGTAGGGCCTGGATCAGGTAGCGCTGGGCGATACCGTGCTGTTCGTCGTCGTAGGCCATCCAGCCGGCCAGCTTGGTCAGGTCGGCCGCTGCGGCGAAGGGTCAAGTCCATTGGTGTGGTGTATCGGTCGTGTCGCGTGATCCGTTGGTTGGTTAGGCGCTGAGCGCCGGGATGGTGTTGTCGTTCACCTCCTCGGTGGTTGGGTTGGGGGCGCGTCGGGCTTTG
>NZ_JBEFTX010000048.1:0-2798 GCF_040195635.1 Actinopolymorpha sp. B11F2
GATCGGCGGATTCTGGCGGTGGTCGCAACACGGCTGCTTGTTGGGGTGAGCGTAGCGAACGGAAACGGAACGGCGGGGTCGCAGTGGCGTGAAGGAGAAGGTCGTGGCCGCCCGATCGGGGATGATGAGGGGAAGGTCTCGCCGTCAAGGGCGCCTTGCGGCGTCGCTGGCGCGATGGGGCTGCGCCCCACCCTTGACTGCGAGCCCTTGCCCCCTTTCGATCGGCTGGCTATCGGGCGGCCACTCCCGGTGTGGCGCACCACCGCCCCCGCCCGTTATGCCTGCAGCAGCGGGCCGATGAGTTCGTCGGGCTTGGCGTAGCCGTGTCTTTTGCGGGGCCGGTCGTTCAGTTCGGCGGCGACCCAGTCCAGGTCGGCCTGGCTGTGCACGGACAGGTCGGTCCCCTTGGGAAAGTACTGTCGTAGCAGGCCGTTGACGCTTCTATGTCAAGCAGCCAGCTGGTGTTGGGTGATGTGGTGCTTCCAGGACGCTCGGTCTTGGGTCATGGCGCGGTGGATGATGTCGATCAGGTGGCGTTGGAGTATGCGTCGGGCGCCGCGGGCGCCCTTGGTGGGTTCGTGGCGGGCGAGTAGTTCGTGCGCGTCGGGATGGAAACGTTTCTGGACGATTGCTGCGGTGTAGAGCACGCTGTTCAACCGTCGGTTGCCGCCTCGGTGGAGGCGGTGGCGTTGGTTGTCGGAGGAGTAAACGGGGATCGGGGCGCATCCGGTGTAGCGGGCGAGCTTGGCCGAGGTTGTGAAGCGGGTGATGTCGCCGATCTCGGCGAGGAGGACCGCCGCGGAGATATGGCTGATCCCGGTGATCTCCAGCAGGGCGGGCGCCAGTGGGCTGACGAGGTCCCGGATCGTGGTCTCGAGGTCGCGGATGCGCTGGTTGAGACCGGCTGTCTCGCTGAGCATCTCGGCCAGCGCCCGACGGACGTGCCCGCTCATCTGCGATGCGCGCAGGAGTGTCGTCGCCGAGGCCAGGCCGGGAGCGCGGGTGAGGTCGCCCGGGGTGTGATCGAGCCAGAGATGGGTGCATGCCTTGACCTGGTTGATCACCATTGTGCGGCGCCTGACAAGGTCGGCCCGCAAGTCGACCAGGACGCGCAGCTCGCGCACCTGCACGTCGATGCGGTGCCGCTCCAGGCCGGGAGTGGCGATGGCGGCATGGGCGACTGCGGCGGCGTCGATGGGATCAGATTTCGAGCCGGTAGCGGCATGCAGCTTGCGGTGGGCGGCCATCAGCCGGGTGGGAACCCAGAGCACTTCGTGGCCGGCCAGCAGCAGGCCGTCGGCCAGCCGGCGGGCGAAACCGCGGCCGTCCTCGATGGCCCAGGTGACCGGAGCGCCGTCGGCGACCGAGCGGATCCACTTGAGCAGCACGCCGATCATGGCCGCGTCGTTCTTGACGGTCAGCGGTCGGCTGACCCGCCTGCCATCTGCGCCGACCGCCACTGCGACGTGGACGTGCTTGTGCGGGTCGATCCCTACTGTCACCATCAAGTTGTCCTCTTGTCTGCTGCCGCGGATGACGGGACAGACGCGAGGGCCCTGGCCAGGGGACAGACCTATTGCGAGTTGACGGCTCAGCAGGCTTCTATCAAGTCACTCCCGGCCAGGGCTCTCGCCCTGTAGACCGCCGTGGACATATCAACGGAAAGCCTTCCGGCACGTGTTCTCCGAGTCACCCGGCGGTCCCGCCGAGTACCTCCCGTCGAACGAACCCGGCCCGCCAAGTTTGCACCAATAGGTGTTCTCGTTGGTGCCCCGCTGCCACGGCTTGTACGGGTCACAGAAGAAAATCTCGATGTCGGCTGCGATCGCGACCTGTTTCCAATCCCGCATCTCCGCGCCCTGGTCCCAGGTCAGCGAACGACGCAGCAGCGCAGGAACGGTCTTAATCTTTGCGGCCAACGCCGGCGCGACCTGCTCCGGCTTATACCCCTCGGGCAGGTGCAGCAGCAGCACGTACCCGGTGGTCCGCTCGACCAGGGTGCCGATCGCAGTGGCGTTGTTCTTGCCAATGATCAAATCACCCTCCCAATGCCCCGGCACCGCACGATCGGCCGCCTCGGCAGGCCGTTCGGAGATGTTGACCATGCCCGGGATCCGGTTCTTACGCTGCCCAGCCTTACGGCCAGGCTCGCGCAGCGCCCGCCCAGTGCGCAGGCACTTGGTCAGCTCACGGCGTAGCGCCCCGCGAGACTGCACATACAGCGACTGGTAGATGGTCTCGGTGGACACCCACATCTCCGAGTCATCGGGAAACTCGGCCCGCAACCGACCAGCGATCTGTTCCGGCGAGTACTTGCGCTCCAAGTCTTGCTCGACCTTGTGCCGCAGCGCCACGTTGGTGGCCAGCTTGCACCGCTTCGGACGCGACGCCCGCTCATAAGCCGCCGCATGCGCGCTCGTCGCCCGATACCGCCCCGGAGCCTCGCCGTTGCGGGCCAGCTCGCGACAGATCGTGGACGGGCTACGACCCAACCGGTAGGCGATCGAACGCATCGATTCACCGGCCGCCCTGGCAAGCGCGATCTCCTCCCGCTCAGCGAACGTCAAACACCGACCCTTCAGGTTGCGTCCTCGCCGCGGACGCACCCCGCCAGCGGCGATCAACCACCGGGCGCCCTGCTTACGGTAGGTCCCAGCCGCAACCGCCGCATCGGTGATGAAATCACCCCGCGCCATCGCCTCCCAGAACCGCTGATGCACCTCCGGAACCATCCGCACAGAGAACCGCACCCACAACACCCCTCACCCATCGGGTGTTGCGATCACCGCTCGAACCCG
>NZ_JBEFTX010000049.1:0-2422 GCF_040195635.1 Actinopolymorpha sp. B11F2
GTCAGCTTGGGAATCGTACATATACCTGCGCGAACGGCCCGATCCTCGCGTGATCGGGGGGCTGAAGTGGCCTGGAATAACCCTGGTTGGCCTGACCTAATGGCCTGCTAATGGCCCGGCTGAGCCGATAGCCGCTGGGCTCGACAAACGCGGCGAACCGACTGACGTCGGCACTGCCCCGACCCCGTACGCGAGGGCATCAGCCGATGAAGGACTCGGGGCCGAAGAAGCGGCCCCACGCCACGAAAGCGGCCAGGGCGAGATAGACCACGTCGCCCACGACCGTTGCTCTCTCGCCACGACGGAGGCGCGTGATGATCGCGCCAACAAACAGCAGCACCGCACCTGTAGCGGCCAACGGAACGAGAACCGGCGCGATGCCGAGTACGGCGGGCAGGATCAGTCCCACCGCGGCCAGGAACTCGAGGCCTCCGATGGTCTTGAGAGCACCGGGGCTGAAGTCTTCGACCCATCGGGTTGCGGCGCCGAAGCTGGCCATCTTCTCCTTGGGCACGAACAGCTTGGCGCTGCTGACCAGCAAGGCGGCGGCCAGTAATCCGGCGACGATCCATAGTGCGATGTTCATGAGTCCTCTCTTTGGCAGAGTGTCTGGAGGTGGCGGCCGCGGGGCGGACCCGGGGGTCCCTGGTCCGCCCGCGAGCCTGAGGGGGAATGTCCGCGTCAGCCGAACTGACCGGGCTGGTACTCGCCGCCGGGCGTCCGCGTGATCACGTTCAGCCGGTTGAAGGCGTTGATCGTGCAGATCAGGGCCACCAGGGCCATCAGCTGATCCTCGTCGAAGTGCTTCGCCGCGTTCGCCCACGCCTCATCGGTAACGCCGCTGGAGTCGGCGAGGCGGGTGCCCTGCTCGGTGAGTTCCAGCGCCGCCCGCTCCGCGTCGGTGTAGACGGTTGTCTCCCGCCATGCCCCGACCAGGTTGATCCGCACCACGCTCTCGCCGGCGGCTGCGGCGTCCTTGGTGTGCATGTCGAGGCAGCCGCCGCAGCCGTTGATCTGGCTGGCGCGGATCTTCACCAGTTCCTGCACCGCCTTCGGCAGTGCCGAGTCGGTGATGGCCTTGTTCGACGAGATGATGTACCTGGCCCACTTCGACCCGACCTCGTTGACCATGGGGTTGATCCGGGATTCCATCTCGATCTCCTTCGTCTTCGGATGCTTGCACCACTGCGACGAAGCACCCCGCCAAGACGTAACAACCACCTGCGCTCGACGTGCGCTACTCGGGTCGCGCGGGCAGACCCATGGTGTCGAGGCGCTTGCGGTCGCTCACGGTCAGGAGCTCGACGATCCGGCCGTCGACCACGGTGCACGCCACCACGCCGAGCACCTTGCCTTTCGCACCCCAGGCCACGAACCCGGGCTCGCCGTTGACCAGGACCGCCAGCGCCGAGGTCATCGACCGGATGCCGCGCAGGATCGGACCGGCCACCTCGGCCGCCCCGACCGTGGTCATCACGCCCTGCGGGTGGTAAGTGCGCCAGGTCACCTTCGGATCGAGCAGCCGTACGAGCCCTTCGAAGTCCCCGCTCCGCGCTGCGGCAAGAAATGCGTCGACCACTGCGCGCTGCCGCCGTGGCTCCTCCTGCGGCAGCGACGTGCCCTGCACCTTCCGGCGGGCCCGGCTGGCAAGCATCTTGGTCGCGTCGGCGGACCGGCCGATGATCTCGCCGATCTCAGCGAAGGGCACCGCGAACATGTCATGCAGTACGAACGCCAACCGCTCGGTGGGTGTGAGGGTGTCGAGCACTACCAGCAGTGCCAGCCCGACCGACTCGGCGAGTATCGCGTCGTCCTCGGGTGTCGCTCCGCCGTCCACGGTCACCACCAGCTCGGGCAGCTGGTCTTCGTACGGCAGCTCGGCCCGGGTCTTGCGCGAGCGCAGCACGTCGATGCAGACCCGGCCGACCACGGTGGTCAGCCAGCCGGCCAGGTTGTCGATCGCGGCCGCGTCCTGTCGCGCCAGCCGGATCCAGGCCTCCTGCACCGCGTCCTCGGCGTCCAGCCGCGACCCGAGCATCCGGTAGGCGACCGCCACCAGGCGCTCGCGCTGCTGTTCGAAGGCTGCCGCCAGTGCTTCGTGCGGACCTGATCCGGCCATGTTGTTACCTTCCTTGCGCCAACTCCGTCATGGTAATGACGGGCCCGAAGGCGCCGAGGTAACCGTTCGGCGTGCATCGGGCACAACAATGGTGCGTCAGCGCGAAGCGTCCAGGCGGGAGGGTTTCTCTCTCGTCGGTCGGGCAGGCGTAGCCCTTACCCGGGTTCTGGACAAGGGTGCAAGGCTCGACATCGGAGACCCTTGCGGCTTGGCCTTGCACCCTTGTCCAGGTTCCGGGTATGCCTTCGGTGCTCGATCGACGAGAGAGAAACCCGACGACCCCTGACCCGAGCTTGATCGTGC
>NZ_JBEFTX010000050.1:0-1946 GCF_040195635.1 Actinopolymorpha sp. B11F2
ACCACGTGCGCGTGACGCGACGAGACCTGTTGCTCTGGGGCGGGGGCGCCCTCGCGGCCGCATCGCTCACGGGTTGTTCATTTCTCTCGACTGATCCTTCGGGGAAGGGCGGCGGGCCCGCTGCCGCCAAGAAGGGTAAGGAGGCTCCGAGCCTCGCGAAGCTCGTCAAGAGCGGGGAGCTGCCGAAAGTTGCCGAGCGGCTCCCGAAGAATCCGCTCGTCGTGCAGCCCGTCGAGGAGGTGGGCGCCTACGGCGGGAAGATCCAGACGGTGCTGCTCAACGCCACCGACACGCCTTGGCTCGGCCGCATCGTGGGCCACGAACCCCTTGCCCGGTGGAACGTCGACGCCACCAAGGTGGAGCCGAACGTCGCCGAGTCGATCGAACCCTCCAGCGACGCGATGGAGTACACCATCACGCTGCGGGAGGGCATGAAGTGGTCCGACGGTGAGCCCTTCACCGCCGACGACCTGGTGTTCGCGTTCGATGAGGTCATCCTCAACGAGGAGCTCACCCCGGTGATTCCCGAGGTCCTCACGAGCGACGGCAAGCCGGCGAAGCTCGAGAAGATCGACGACGTCACCGTCAAGATCGTCTTCCCGGCGCCGAACGGTCTCTTCTACAAGAAGCTCGGCAACCAGGCCCAGCTGATCGCCTGGCCGAAGCACTACATGGAGCAGTTCCACAAGAAGTTCAACCCGGACGTCGAGGCGCTCGCCGAGCAGGAGGACATGGCGGCCTGGACCGACCTGTTCTTCGCGAAGGCCGACGTGTGGGCAAACCCCGACGTGCCACGGCTGCACGCCTGGAAGGTCCTCAACCCGCTGGGCAAGGGAACCCGGGTCACCCTCGAACGCAACCCCTACTACTGGAAGACCGACCCCGACGGCAGCCAGCTGCCCTACATCGACGAGGTCGTCTACGACCTCAACACCGACGCCCAGGTGATCCTGCTCAAGGCGACCAACGGTGAGCTGTCGATGAGCACGCGGCACATCAACACGCTGCCGAACAAACCGGTGCTCGCCAAGGGCCGCACGGAGGGCGACTACCGCTTCCTACGCCTCGAGAACACCGTCATCAACGACATGGTGATCTCGCTCAACCTGACCCACAAGGATCCGGTCAAGCGCAAGATCTTCCAGAACAAGGACTTCCGCATCGGTCTCTCCCACGCCATCAACCGGCCGGAGATGATCACGGCGACCTGGCAGCGTCAGGGTGAGCCCTTCCAGGCGGCGCCGGACCCCCGCTCGGAGTTCTACGACGAGGAGTTCGGGAAGCAGTACACCGAGTACGATGTCGCGCTCGCCAACGAGTCCCTGGACAAGGCCGGCCTCACCGAGAAGGACGGCGACGGCTTCCGGCTGCGTCCGGACGGCAAGCGGCTCTTCATCCAGATCGAGGTCGCGAGCCCGGCGCTCGTTCCGTTCTGGGTCGACGGTGCGACGCAGGTGGCGCAGTTCTGGAAGGCGGTCGGCGTCGACACGGCGGTCAAGAACGAGGACCGTTCGCTGTTCTACGAACGCAAGGACGCCAACGAGGCGGACTGCACGGTGTGGACCGGCGACGGCGGCCTCAAGTGCGAGATGATCGAGTGCCGGTGGTGGTTCCCCTTCACCAACGAGTCCAACTACGCCCCGATGTGGCAGCTGTACTTCAACTCCCGCGGGGCCGACGGTGAGAAGCCGCCGCCGGAGACGTTGAAGCAGATGGAGCTGTACTGGGAGATGGTGCAGACTCCCGACGAGGCCGGCCAGAAAGACCTGTTCCGGCAGATTCTCCAAATTGCCAAGGAGCAGTTCTACGCTATCGGGACAGTGCGGATCCCGGAGAGCTACGGCATCGCGAAGAACAACCTGCACAACATCCCCGAGATCTTCCCGGAGTCACACATCTGGGCCTGCCCGGCCAACACCAACCCGGAGCAGTGGTACTTCTCCTAG
>NZ_JBEFTX010000051.1:0-1939 GCF_040195635.1 Actinopolymorpha sp. B11F2
GGGAGTCGGGTGGCCGGGGGGATTTTCACCCCCCGGCTCCCACAGATCCCGGCGTGAACCTCTCGGTTCACCGGGCTCTTGTCATCCTGATCACCAGATGCGGGGGGCCCAAGGAACCCATGCCCAGTGCGCAAAGAGGCGGGGATAGCGTGCCGTGATGCCCCGCCGGCACTCGTGGGCTTTCCTCTTGCCCTGTAGCCGTTTGTACTTTCTGCGGATCCAGCGCACCAGGTAGGCGTTGATGCGCGCCAGGAGCGGATACAGCGCGGAGCGGTAGAACGCCCCGTAGTACTGCATCCAGCCTCGCACGATCGGGTTGATCCGCCGCGCGAGGTCGGCGAAGGTGTAGCCGGTGCGGCGGTGCAGCCGCCAGGACCGCACTTCCGCGTTAATTCTTTTCAGGGCGTCCTTGCTGATCGCGGGCAGAAACGAGCTAAACATTCTTCCGTTCCTGTCCCGCACCCTGCGCTGCCGGAACGTGAACCCCAGGAACGTGAACGACGTGCTCGAGTGCGGGCGCCGTCGTTTCCCGTCCTTGCAGTAGACAATCCGGGTTTTGTCAGGGTGCAGCCGCAACCCGACCTGCTCCATCCTGTCGGCGATCGCCGCCACCACCATGTGGGCTTGGCTCTCGCTGACGCAGTGCACCACCGCGTCATCGACATAGCGTTCGAAGGTGATGGCCGGGAACTCCCGGGCCATCCATGCATCGAATGCGTAGTGCAGGAACAGATTCGCCAGCACGGGCGAGACCGCGGACCCTTGTGGAGTACCACGTTCCCGCTCAGCAAGTGTTCCGTCGGTCTGCTGCAGCGGCGCCGCAAGCCACCGCTTCACATACAGCACCACCCACGGCTGGTCGGTGTTGGCCTCCACCGCCTTGACCATGAGGTCCCAGCGCACGCTGTCGAAGAATTTCTGAATGTCCAAATCGATCACCCAGTCGGTCTTCCAACAGCGCCTCCGGCATGTAGCCACCGCGTCCAGCGCCGACCGGCCAGGCCGGTAGCCGTAGGAGTCCGGATGGAAGATCGGCTCGACCTTCCGCTCCAACCTCCTGGCCACCACCGTCTGGGCGACTCTGTCCGCCACAGTGGGCACCCCGAGGATCCTGGTCCCCCCGCCATGCGACTTCGGTATTTCCACCGCCAGCACCGGAGGCGGAAAGTAGCTGCCCGAGGACATGCGATTCCAGATCTTGAACAGATTATTCCTCAGACCGGCCTCGAACTCCTCAACTGAGCAGCCGTCCACTCCCGGCGCCCCCTTATTGGCCTTAACCCTTTCCCACGCCTCCCACACTTCCCACTTCGAGATATCAAACGGCTTGCCTGACGACTTCAGTTCGCTCACGCGACTCCTCCCAGACACCTGGTTGATCGAACGAACAAACCACAGATGACCTGACCCCTTGGCTCCACTCCCACCGCGTCAAGCAGGAACTTCACAGCTACTACGAGTCAGTCCGCCAGCGCGCCCCGCGACGGTACTCAATCCCTTGCGGTTTCAGCCGCTTGGAACACTCCCTATCGCCACCTACACAGCGGCAGTGTCGGAGCACGCCTTCTCACGTTCCACACGGAAGCAGCAGAACAGGCTCACGCCGCCTTCATGCCGGGCACCACCTGACCAATAAGCGGGCACCCGCCAGGCTCATCCCGGGATCAAGGGAACACCCCGGTTTCGATGCCAACCGAGTCCATTACGGCACGTCAACAGCTACAACGCTCGTCTTCCTGTCCCCTACCTGACGCCTTTAACGACGCCTTTTCCCACATCGCTCACCACGACGGTCTTCAACCAACGCAGCAGTGGGCGGTTTGATGCCTCCCCCCGCAGGGCGACACCGAGGGGCCACAACCCTCATCTCCCGCGCAGCACCACATCAAGAAGCTCTACCTACATCGAACCCCTCTCCGTGTTCGTGACACACTCCCTT
>NZ_JBEFTX010000052.1:0-1910 GCF_040195635.1 Actinopolymorpha sp. B11F2
TGCTCTTCGATGAAGTATTGGCACGGGTTGGTTGGGGCGGGGTCCATGTAGACCCACACGGTGCCGTGGGACATGGCGTTGTCCTTGGGGAAGTTCTGGGTTCTGGTTGAGACGATGCCGTAGGACGTGGTGGGTGCGGCGATTCCGATGCCGTGGAATTCGTCTCTGACGCTGGCGAGAATCTGCGCCATCAGCTGATGCTGCTTGTCCACGTCTGGCTCGGCCTTGAGCTGGTCGTACATCGCCAGCTGGTCTCGTATCACCTTTGGCGGCTCTTCACCGTCCTTGCCGCCGCTGCGGTACCAGGTGCACCAGGGCACGCCGAAGAACGAGTACGGCGGGTTGGTCGGCAGATAGTTGTAGGGGTTGGCCAGGATGACCGCGTCCAGCCCACCCTCGCCCTGCCAGACCGCCGCGTCATGGCTGTTGGCTTCGCCGCGGGTCACGGCCAGTTCGGCGCTGACGCTGTTGACCTTGGCGTCGATGCCGACGTCCTTCCAGTTGCCGACGACAAGTTGCATCGTGTCGACCCAGACGGTGATGTCGCTGCGTACGTCGACCTGAAAAGTGATCGGCTTGCCGTCAGGGCCGAGCCGAGTCCCGTCTGCGTTCTTCCTGGGGTACGCCTTGTCCAGGTACTCATTCGCCTGGTCCACGTCGTAGTCGAGGTACTGGGTGGCCATCTGTTCGTCGTAGTAACTCGATTCCTTTCGCGGCGCGATCTGCCACGGCTCGGCCTGCCGCTGCATCACCGCGTTGATGATGTCCTTCCGGTTGATCGCGTACGACAGTCCGATGCGGAAGTCCTTGTTGTTGATGATCTCCCGCATCACCGGGTTCTTGTGGGTCAGGTTCAGGTAGACCGCGACCTGGCTGGTCAGCGCTGGAATCGCGTCGAAGAAGCGGTAGCCTCCCTCCTGCCGGCCATCGGCCAGGACCGGCTTGTTGACCGGCTCGTCGAAGGCAAAGTCGACCTCGCCATTGGTCGCCTTCAGCAGCGATACCTCTGGGTCGGTGACCACCGACCACACCATGCCGTCCATGTAGGGAAGTTGGCTGCCCTCTGGATCCACCTTCCAGTAGTACGGGTTGCGCTCAACCGTTACTTGGGTCTTCGTGTTGGTCTTGAGCAACCATGGATAGATCGATGGCTTCTCGGGGTTGGATCCGAAGCTGAAGTCACCGCCCCTTTGCTGGTACAGCGCAATCCACTCGTCGAATTTCTGGCTCTTTGCCAGCGCCTCGACGTCGGGGGTGTACTTCTTGTGGAACTGCGTCATGTAGTGCTTCGGATTGGAGGTGAAGACCAAACCTGATCGGGTCGCCATATACGTGAGCACGAGACCTTTGGGGTTGTCCCAGGAGAGCTTGACGGTGTAGTCGTCGATCTTCTCCGCCGTCGCTCCGCCGAAGTACGCGTCGGGAACCGGAGTGAGTTCGGTGTTGTTGAGCACGTCCTCGACGGCGAACACCACGTCATCGGCGGTGAAGGGATGCCCGTCCGACCACTTGAGGCCCGGATGCAGCTTGAACGTGTACTCCTTGCCGTCCGCCCCGATCTCCCAGCTGTCGGCAACATTCCCAATGATCTTCTTGAACGTCGGATCCCAACGCACGAGGTTTTCGTAGCCGCAGAGCTGGTACTGGGTGGCGCCGGTGCCGTAGCCGCTCGCCTGGGTCGTCAACCGCCACTGGCCGCCGTACGTCCCCAAACGGTCCAGCGGCTGGACGACGACCGGATCCGGCGGTAGCCGCTTCGACAGCTCCGGAAGCTTGCCTTGCTTGACCAGCTCGGCAAGCATCGGTGCCTCCTTCGGTTTCGGCCCACCGCTGCTACCGCCACCGTCGCCCGAGTTCTTGGGCTGGGTAGAGAGCACGTCACAGCCGGCGGTCACGGCCACCGCCACCAC
>NZ_JBEFTX010000053.1:0-1847 GCF_040195635.1 Actinopolymorpha sp. B11F2
CCCAAACGGACGTCGACTCACCTGGTCGCCCAAGGGCGAGGGCGGCGGGTATGGTCGAGGGCGACTAGTGCCCTCCGCCTGAAATTCGTGCGATATATCGGGCGAGGGAGTCGAGGATCTCCTCGGCTGTCTTCTTCCAGACGAACGGTCTTGGGTTCTTGTTCCAGTTGTTGATCCACTCGCGGACGTCTTTCTCCAGCGCTTGGACGCTTTGTGGACGCCGCGGCGTAGGAGTTGGTCGGTGAGGAAGGCGAACCAGCGCTCTACCATCGTCTCGGTCATGATCTACCCTTCCTCACCGAGCCCCGCTCGGCATGTCAGGCCAGCCCGATCCACCGTTAATCAGACAGTCCCCACTTACCCGACGAATTTCAGGCGGAGGACACTAGTCGAGGTCGTGGCTTTGAGGAGTTGGATGGTTAGCCGTGCGCTTTGTACGCCGTTGACGATGGCGGTGCTCAGCCTGCTGCGCGAGCGACCGCGCCACTCTGAGCCGTTATCCAGGACATCGAAAATGGAGATCTGCCATGGCTGTAGAGGGGTTCCCGCCACGTTCACTGAAGCTCATGAACAAGGTATTCATCTGGTTGCAGCGCCGTGGCCGAGTGGTCGGCACGATGCGCGTGTTGACCGTACGCGGGCGAAAGACCGGCAGGCGCCAGACGACACCGGTGTCGCCCTTGCCCGTCAACGGCCACGACTATGTCACGGGTTACGGCCAGAGCGACTGGGTGAAGAACGCCCGCGCAGCGGGCGAGGGGACGCTGGCGAAGGGCAAGCAGCAGCGTCGGGTGAAGCTGGTTGAGCTTCCCGAGCATGAACGCGGCCCGGTACTGCGCGAGTTTCCCGCGAAGGTGCCGCACGGTGTGGACATGTACCTCCGGTACGGCCTCGTTGCAGGGCCGACACCGGAGGATTTCGAAGCCGCCGCGCCAACGGTCACGGTGTTCCGGATCGAGCCGCTGTAAGTGCAGTGAGCGCTGACCGGCATCGACCAGTGGGGCGAGTTTCTAACCGCGTACTACCAAATGCTGACCTTTGTCGCTGCTCCGCGTCTGGAACTCCCCGGCGGGAAGGATTCCTCGAATGAGTTCGTCGTTCCAGCGCCACCAGAGGAGTTCTGGGCCGCCTGCTGGCTCCGGTCGCGACGTCCCGCCGGTTGGAATCGTGGCTGCCACGCTCGCCACCACCGGCGGCTGCAAGGAGCGTTCCTCGGAGGCGGCATATGGCCCGCGTTCCTGGGCGCAGCCGCCGGGCTGGCGTGGGCGCTCTGCGCCGCGTTCGTTCTCCGCTTTCGTCAAAGACCGCTTCCTTGGAGTGGCGTTGAATACGGCTCTGTTCGCAGGCGTGGTCACCACGGGCCTGGTCGTTGCAGCCGGCCTACTCGGCGCCATTGAACGCATCGGGGCCGGACTGTCCGAGCAGGCGGCAGCCGAGGCATTCGCCAGCCCGACAGCCGAGAACATGGGCGTCTTCTTCAACATCGCCAACGGATCCACTGAGTGGCTGATCATGCCCGCCGCGGTATTGCTGGCCTGGCGCATCGGCGGACGGCGGCGGCATCTGGTGGCCGCAGCGGTGGTGGTCTTCTACCTGGTCCGGGCCTGGACCTACCTGTACTTCGGGCCGCACGTGATGTCCATCGAAGCCGCCATCACCCAGTCTGGCGGCACCGTCCCCGCGGACATGATGACCGACGTCCAGCATTGGACGTCACTGAACCAGATCAGAACCGTCCTGGACGCAATCGTCTACAGCCTGCTCCTCCTGGCCGCCTTCACCCCTCTCCGGCCACCAACCACGCCAGCACAAGCACCCCGACGCCTCGAGCCCAGTGTCCGGTGACC
>NZ_JBEFTX010000054.1:0-1770 GCF_040195635.1 Actinopolymorpha sp. B11F2
TAGCCCCACTGCGCGGTGTAGACGCTCTGGAACGACGCCAGGCCGAGCGCGAGTGTGTAGTTCTCCTCGCTGCTCAGATAGAGCAACGGGTTGAGGAAGTCGTTCCAGGTCCCGATGAACGTGAAGATCGTCACCACGACCAGGGCTGGCCTCGAGAGCGGCAGGATGATCGTCCAGAAGACCTTCCACGGCGACGCGCCGTCGATGTAGGCCGCCTCGTCGAGTTCGAACGGAATCGTCAGGAAGAACTGCCGCAGCAGGAAGATACTGAACACGCCACCACCCGCGCCGCCGAAGAACGCCGGGACCGTGAGCGGCACGAACGTGTCCAGCGCGCCGAGAGTCCGCCACATGACGAAGGTCGGGATCAGCGTCACGGCATACGGCAGCATCACACTGCTGAGCAGGACCGCGAAGACGATGTTGCGTCCCCGCCACCGCAACCGTGCGAAACTGAACCCCGCGACCGCGCAGGTCAAAACGGTGCCGATCACCGTGAAGAACTCGATGATCATCGTGTTGAGGAAGTACCGGGCGAATGGCTGCGCGGTGAGTGCGCCGGAGAAGTTGGCCCACTCGAAGGGGTTCGGGATCCACTCCGGGGGTGCGATGAAGATCTGGTTGTCACCCATCAGCGCGCTGCGGACCAACCAGACGAACGGCAGCATCGTCGGCACCGCACCAAGGACGAGCACCACATAGAGCACGGCCCGCCCGACACCACGACGACCCGGACGCGCCCCGCGCGGAGCGAGCCCACCCCTCGGCGCGACCCGACCCCTCGACACCTCCTGCGCAACCCCAGCCGTACTCATGTGCCAACCCCAGCCGTACTCATGTGGCGACCCCAGCCGTACTCATAGGGCGACCCCAGCCGTACTCATCGGGCGACCCCAGCCGTGCTCATCGGGCACCTGCCATCTCGTAGTAGACCCAGCGCCGGGCGTTCTGGAAGAGCAGGAACGTGATCACCATGATGACCATGAAGAGCACCCACGCCAACGCACTCGCATAACCCATCGCGCTCTCGGTGAACGCTGTGCGGTAGAGGTAGTAGATGTAGAACAGCGAGGCATTGTTCGGCCCGCCCTGCGTCATCACGTACGCCTGGTTGAACACCTGGAACGTCCCGATCACACCGGTGACCAGGTTGTAGAAGATCGTCGGCGTCATCATCGGCAGCGTCACGTGCCGGAACCGCTGCCACACACCCCCACCATCGATCGACACCGCCTCGTACAGGTGGCGTGGCACTCCCTGCAGACCCGCCAGGAAGATCACCATCGCATTGCCGAATCCCCAACTGCTCATGATCACCATCGACGGCACGACGGCCGTCTCGCTGTAGATCCACTGCGACGTCGGCAGTCCTGCCTGACGCAGCAACGAGTTGAGCAGACCGAAGTCAGGATTGAAGATCCAGATCCACAGCACCGCACTCGCCACCGCCGGCACCAACGTCGGAAGATAGTAGATCGTCCGCCAGACACTCAGCCCGCGCACCTGCTGATTCAGTAACAGCGCGAGGATGAAGCCAAGGACCAGAATCAGCGGCACCGTGCCCAACGTGTAATACGTGGTCACGCTCAACGACTTCCAGAACAGCTCATCACCCACAAGCGTCTGGTAGTTGTCGACTCCGATGAACGACGGACTCCCACCGATCGTCCAGTCAGTGAGACTGAAGAAGAACGACGCGACCATCGGCCCGATCGTGAAGATGACGAACCCGAGAATCGCCGGCATCGCCAGGATGACTCCCCAACGGCG
>NZ_JBEFTX010000055.1:0-1716 GCF_040195635.1 Actinopolymorpha sp. B11F2
AGGCTGGATCTGGCGAATCGGCGTGCGATCTGGTTGGCGAGGACGAGCAGGATGAGGCCTACGACGGAGCGGAAGAGTCCGATTGCCGCGGCGTAGGAGATCTGCGGCACGGCGGCGGCGAGGCCTACTTTGTAGACGTAGGTGTCGATGACTTCGGAGGTTCCTAGGTTGAGCGGGGTTTGCATGAGTAGGACCTTCTCGAACCCGACCGACAGGATGGTGCCGATGTTGAGGATGAGCAGGATGACGGCGACCGGCATGATGCCGGGTATGTCGATGTGCCACATCCGTTTGATCCGGTTGGCGCCGTCGACGATGGCGGCTTCGTGGAGTTCGGGGTCGATGCCGGCGAGTGCGGCGAGGTAGATGATCGCGGCGAAGCCGAGGTTCTGCCAGGCGCCTGACCAGACGTAGATGTGGCGGAAGTAGTCGGGGTTGCCGAGCAGGTCGAGCGGGCCGATGCCTATTGTGCCGAGGAGGTTGTTGAGCAGGCCGGTTCGTGGGTCCAACAGGACGAAGAGCATGCCGACGACGACCACGGTGGAGATGAAGTGCGGTGCGTAGGTGATCAGCTGTACCGAGCGTTTGAACCATTGCATCCGCACCTGGTTGAGGGCGAGCGCGAGGATGATGGGCAGGGGGAATGTGGCGATGAGTTCGTAGCTGTGCAGGATGATGGTGTTGCGGATGACGGGCCAGAACATGAAGGACTCGACGAACCGTTCGAAGTGCGCCAGACCGACCCACGGGCTGCCGCTGATGCCCTGCACGACGTTGTAGTTCTTGAACGCGATCTGTACGCCGTACATCGGCCAGTAGTGAAAGACCAGGATGTAGGCCACGGGAAGGAGCAGCATGAGGTAGAGCTGCCAGTTGTGCTTGACCTGTCGCCAGTTGGCTCGGCGCTGGGCGGCACGCCGGTTGCGGGGCGAGTCGACGTCGGCGCCCGGGGCCGTCTCCGGCCGGCGGAGCAGTGTGGCCATCGCAGCGTCCTCCCTGTTCTTTGGGATCAGGTCAGCCCTTGAGGGAGCCGATCATGACGCCCTTGACGAAGTGCTTCTGGACGAATGGATAGGCCAGCAGGGGCGGGATGCTGGCGACGACGATGAGGGTGTACTTCAACAGGTCCCGAAGCTCTTGGCGGCGCACCATCTCCGCGACGTCCATGGCGCCGGGTTCGACGGTGTTCTGGATCAGGATCTCGCGGAGCACGAGCTGGAGGGGGAACAGCGTTTCGTCGGTCAGGTAGATGAGTGCGTTGAAGAACTGGTTCCAGTGGGCGACCGCGTAGAACAGGGCGTTGACGGCGATGATGGGTTTCGACAGGGGAATGACGATCCGGAGGAAGAACCTGAAGTCGTCGCAGCCGTCGATACGGGCGGCCTCCAGCAGCTCGTGCGGGATCGTCACCTGGTAGTAGGTGCGGGTGATGATCATGTTCCAGACGGCCATGGCGGTGGGCAGGATCAGTGCCCAGCGGGTGTTCAGCAGGCCGAGGTCGTGCACGACGAGGTAGGTCGGGATCAGGCCGCCGCTGAACATCATCGTGAAGACGAACAGCAGCATGAACCAGTTGCGGCCATAAAGGTCGCGCCGTGACAGCGGGTACGCCGCGAGCAATGTCAAGGTCACGTTGACAAACGTTCCGACGCCTGCGTAGAAGACGGAGTTGAGGAATCCCCGCACGATCGATCGGTACTCGACGACGGCCTGGTA
>NZ_JBEFTX010000056.1:0-1671 GCF_040195635.1 Actinopolymorpha sp. B11F2
AGCCCGGATCCACCGATGAGGTCGGCCGGATGAGCGTGCCGTTGAGCGCGAATGCCCTTGCGTGGTGGGAAGATCGGACTTGCTGAAGGTCGATCTGAGCCATCACGAAGGGCATCCGCAAGGTGCAACTGTCTCACACGTTTGCCTCGACGTCAGTGTTGTTCGACGAGTCCAACCTGGTGGCGTCTGCCGGGCTGGTGCCGGCGTTGGCACTGGCCGAGTCCGCGGGTCTGGATGAGCTGGCCGATGCGCATCTGAGTGTGGGGGGTGACAAGGGAGCGAACGCTGGTGCAAAGGTTGCTTCGCTGGTGGCGGGGATGGTCGCCGGTGCGGACTCGATCGATGACATGGACCTGCTTCGACACGGAGGGATGGGGCGTGTGTTCATCGGTGCGTACGCCCCGTCGACGTTGGGGTCGTTCCTTCGGGCGTTCACCTTCGGTCACGTCCGCCAGATTGACGCGGTGGCCTCCCGGTTTTTGATCGGGTTGGCCGAGCAGACTCCGGTGACCGCCGGTGTCGAGGAGTGTGCTCTGGTCGATGTCGATGACTCGATCTATGAGGTGCACGGTTATGCCAAGCAGGGCTCCGGCTTCGGCTACTCCGGGGTGCGCGGGCTGAACGGCGCGCTGGCCACGCTGTCCACGCCGCGGGCGGCTCCGGTGGTGCTCGCGCAGCGGCTGCGCAGGGGTGCGGCGGGCTCGGCTCGGGGCGCCAAACGCTTGGTCGCTGACGCGTTGTCCACGTTGCGGCAACTGCGTGATCCGCATTCGACCGGCCTGGTGCTGGTTCGGGCGGACTCGGCGTTCTACGGCCACGCCACCATCGGCACCGCGCTCCGGGCTGGCGCGGACGTGTCGGTGACGGTGCGGATGGACACCAAAGTCAGAGCCGCGATCGGCACCATCCCAGAACACGCCTGGACTACGATCGAGTACCCGCAGGCGATCTTCGACGAGCGCAGTGGTCAGTGGATCTCCCGGGCCGAGGTCGCAGAGACGCCTTTCACCGCCTTTGGCTCCAAGGCCAAGCGCCATCAGGTGTCCGGGCGCCTGGTGGTACGCCGCGTCCCCGAACTGAACCCGAAGGCCAAACAGGGCCAGCCCGACCTGTTCCGGCTGTGGCGCCATCACGCGTTCTTCACCACCACCGACGCCACCGTGATGGACACCGTCGCCGCGGACCAGACGCATCGCCAGCACGCGATCATCGAGCAAGTGCACGCCGACTTGAAGAACTCCGCACTGGCGCACCTGCCGTCGGGCAAGTTCGCCGCGAACGCCGCCTGGCTGGTGCTGGCTGTGATGGCGTTCAACCTCACCCGCGCCGTGGGCACCCTCGCCGACCACGGGCTCGCCAAGGCGACCACCGCAACCATCCGACGCAAACTCATCAACGTACCCGCACGGATAGCGTCCTCGGCGCGACGACTGCGACTGCATCTACCCGACCCATGGCCATGGCAAAAGTCATGGCAAGACCTGTTCACCCGCGTCGCCGACCCGCCAACAGCGGCAGCGACCTAACCAGCCGCCGCAAAACGGCCCGACCGGAGACCCAGTTGGAACACCCCGGACAGCGAGGTCCGGGGAATCACCACGCCCTCACACCCGCCAAGACACCCACCACTCCTCAAGCCCCGACTACCAAGCCGATCGGTGGATCCGGGCT
>NZ_JBEFTX010000057.1:0-1537 GCF_040195635.1 Actinopolymorpha sp. B11F2
CTCGGCGGTCGGTATGACCTTGGCGAGGTGCTCGGTCACGGGGGTATGGCCGAGGTGCGTATCGGTATTGATCGGCGTCTTGGTCGGACGGTTGCGGTGAAGACGTTGCGGGCTGATCTGGCTTCTGATCCGACGTTTCAGGCGCGGTTTCGGCGGGAGGCGCAGTCGGCGGCGGCGTTGAATCATCCCTCGATCGTGGCGGTCTATGACACCGGTGAGGAGATCACCGATGGCATGAACGTGCCGTACATCGTGATGGAGTATGTCGAGGGCCGCACGCTGCGTGATGTGTTGCGGGAGAGTCGGCGGATCCTGCCCGAGCGGGCGTTGGAGATCACCGCCGATGTGTGCGATGCCCTGGAGTACTCCCACCGGGCCGGGATCGTGCACCGTGACATCAAACCGGCGAACGTGATGCTCACCCCGAACGGCGATGTCAAGGTGATGGACTTCGGCATCGCCCGCGCCGTGGCCGATGCCTCAGCGACGATGACCCAGACCGCCGCGGTGATCGGCACCGCCCAGTACCTGTCCCCCGAACAGGCCCGCGGCGAATCGGTCGATGCCCGCAGCGACATCTACTCCACCGGCTGCCTGCTGTATGAACTGCTGACCAGCCGGCCACCGTTCGTCGGCGACTCACCGGTCTCGGTCGCCTACCAACACGTCCGCGAAGAACCCCGCCCACCCTCGATGCTCGACCCCGAGGTGAGCCCGGTCGCCGACGCGATCACCCTCAAAGCACTCCAGAAGAAACCACTCGACCGCTACCAGTCCGCAGCCGAGATGCGCGAGGACATCGAACGCGGCCTGTCCGGCCAACGCGTCGCCGCCCCCATGATGGCCGACGACGCCACCGCCCGGTTCATGCCCGCCAACGACGAACAACCACCACCCCCCTACGACCCCCGCCCCACCCACCAATGGCACCCCGACGACGACGACCCACCCGACCGCGGCCGCAAAATCGCCTACGCCATGCTGATCGCCGCGATCCTGTTCGTCCTCGGCGTCGCCGCGTTCATCGGCCTCAACGCCCTCGCCGGCGACGGCCAAGGCGAAACCCGACCCACCCCCACCCTGATCGGCAAAACCGAAGAACAAGCCCGCCGAGACCTCGCCAACGCCGGCCTCGAACTCGGCACCGTCCAAGACAAACCCAGCGACCGCAAAGCCGGCCTGATCATCGCCCAAGACCCCGACCCCGGCGCCGAAGTCGACGTCGGCGGCACCGTCAACATCACCATCTCCTCCGGCAAGAAAACCATCAACGTCCCCGACGTCACCGGCAAACAAGTCGACCAAGCCCAAACCCAACTCGAAGCAGCCAACTTCACAGTCGAAACCAAAGAAGACCCCCGCTCCAGCGAACCCAAAGGCACCGTCACCACCACCGACCCCGCCCCCGGCACCCCCGCCCCCGAAGGCTCCACCATCACCGTCTACTACTCCAGCGGCCTCATCGAAGTCCCCGAAGTCCTCGGCGAAAGCCAAGCAGTCGCCGAAGCACGACTAGAAGACGCCGGCTTCAAGGTCA
>NZ_JBEFTX010000058.1:0-1245 GCF_040195635.1 Actinopolymorpha sp. B11F2
GTGACCTTGCTGTCGTTGGTCTGGGGTATGTCGGCCTGCCGTTGGTCCGTGAGGGCTGCCGGGCGGGGCTTGGTGTCGTCGGGCTCGACGTCTCTGACCGGGTGATCGCCGGGCTGTCTTCGGGCCGGTCCCATGTCGATGACATCTGCGATGCCGACATTGCGGCCATGCTGGCCGCGGGTTTCACCGTGACGTCCGACGAAGCGGTGCTTGCCACCGCCGAGACCGTGGTGATCTGCGTACCCACCCCGCTGGACGAGGACGGCGGGCCCGATCTGGCCGCGGTCACCCTGGCCGCGGAGATGGTCGCCCGCCAGCTGCGTCGCGGGATGCTGGTGGTGCTGGAGTCCACGACCTACCCGGGCACGACCGATGAGGTCGTACGCCCGATCCTGGAGAAGTCCGGCCTGCGCGCCGGCATCGATTTCTCCCTCGCGTTCTCCCCGGAACGGATCGACCCCGGCAACCCGACCTACGGTCTGCGGAACACCCCGAAGGTCGTCGGCGGCCACACACCGGTCTGCACCAGCCGGGCCGAGGAGTTCTACGGCAAGATCTGCGACCACGTCGTCCGGGCCAAAGGCACCCGCGAGGCCGAGATGGCCAAACTGCTGGAGAACACCTACCGCCACGTCAACATCGCCCTGGTCAACGAGATGGCGATCTTCTGCCACGAACTCGGCATCGACCTACGCGACGCGATCGCCGCCGCGGCGACCAAACCGTTCGGGTTCCAGGCGTTCCACCCCGGCCCCGGCGTCGGCGGACACTGCATCCCGATCGACCCCAACTACCTGTCCTACAAGGTGAAACGGCTCGGCTACCCGTTCCGCTTCGTCGAACTCGCCCAAGAGATCAACCAACGGATGCCCGCCTACGTCGCCCAACGCGTCCAGGACCTGGTCAACGACGCCGGCAAATCCGTCAAAGGCTCCACCATCCTCATCCTCGGCGTCACCTACAAACCCAACGTCGCCGACCAACGCGAATCACCCGCCCGCCCCGTCGCCCGCCGACTCCGCCGCATGGGCGCCCACCTCACCTTCCACGACCCCTACGTCGACCACTGGATCCTCGACGACACCGAAGTCCCCCGGGCGGAGAACCTCGACCAAGCCCTCCACACCGCCGACCTCACCCTCCTCCTCCAAGCCCACACCGCCTACAACCCCCACACACTCCGAGCGGCCCGCCTACTCTTCGACACCCGCGGCGTCAGCGACGGGACAGCCGAGGTGCTCTGAC
>NZ_JBEFTX010000059.1:0-1152 GCF_040195635.1 Actinopolymorpha sp. B11F2
CTCATCAAGGAACGTTGGCGTTGTAATGGCAGGCTGTGCCTGGAGGTGAGTGATGGCACGTCGGCCTGAGGTGTTCGTTCGGGAGTTGGAGCCGCAGGAGGCTGAGCGGCTGGTACAGATCACGCGGCGGACGAGGGATCGGATCCGGTTGCGGCGGGCGGGGATCGTGCTGGCGTCGTTGCAAGGTAGGTCGGCGTCGGAGGCGGCAGCGATGTTCGCGGCGTCGCCGGCCTACGCCCGTGGTGTGATCAAGTCGTTCAACGAGATGGGGTTTGATGCGTTGAGCCCAAAATGGAGCGGGGGTCGACCGAGGAGGATCGGCCCCGCGGTACGTGAGCAGATCTGCCGAATCGCCAAGAGCCCGCCGGGCAAGCTCGGTGAGCCGTTCACCACGTGGAGCTTGACCAAGCTGCGCGACCATCTTGGCGAAGTCCACATGATCAGTGTGAGCACCGAGACGATCCGGCAGATCCTGCGCCAGGCCGGGATCTCCTGGCAGGCCACCAAGACATGGAAAGGATCGAAGGACCCCGACTTCGCCGCCAAGATGGCCAGGATCCTCGACCTGTACGACCATCCGCCGACCGATGGACGGGTGATCTGTGTCGATGAGTTCGGGCCGTTGAACCTCCAACCCAGACCCGGCAGAGGCTGGTTCCCGACCAAAGGTGTCGCCCGGCTGCGAGCCACCTACACACGTACTGGCGGTGTGCGGCACATGTTCGCCGGGCTCGACCTTGCCACTGGGCAGATGTTCTACCGGTTCCGGGATCACAAACGCTGGCCGCAGTTCCTCGACTTCTGCAAGCAACTACGCCGACGCTTCCCGGTCGGCAAGCTCTACCTGGTCTGCGACAACTATGGCCCCCACGCCAAGGCCGAGGTCACCTCCTGGTGCACCGACCACGCCATCGACCTCGTTTACACCCCGACCAACGCGTCTTGGCTGAACTGGATCGAGTCCGAGTTCACCGCGATCCGTTACTTCACCCTCGACGGCAGCGACTACCCCAGCCACACCGCCCAACAAGCCGCAATCGCCGGGTACCTCCGCTGGCACAACAAGCGAGCACGACCGAAACGACGATTCGCGATCGACTCCAAGATCCGCCGCCCCGATTACCTACCCAACGTTGCTTGACGCAGCACTAG
>NZ_JBEFTX010000060.1:0-1144 GCF_040195635.1 Actinopolymorpha sp. B11F2
TGGCGGCCGCGTCGCCGGATCTGCTGCGGCAGCTGCTTGGCACGTTCATCGACGTGCTGATGGGCGCTGAGGCGGACGCGATCTGCGGCGCCCCGTACGGCGTGCCAAGCCCGGACCGGGTCAACTCCCGCAACGGATACCGGCACCGCGACTTCGACACCCGCGCGGGCACGATCGATGTGGCGATCCCCAAGCTGCGCTCGGGGACCTACTTTCCGGACTGGCTACTGGAACGCCGCCGCCGTGCCGAGCGCGCTCTGACGACGGTGGTGGCGACCTGCTATCTGCTGGGGGTCTCGACCCGGCGGATGGAGAAACTGGTCGAGACGCTCGGTATCACCCGACTGTCCAAGTCGCAGGTCTCGGTGATGGCCGCCGAACTGGACGAGCAGGTTGAGGCGTTCCGCACCCGGCCGCTGGATGCCGGCCCGTACATGTTCGTGGCCATGGACGCACTCGTACTCAAGGTGCGCGAGGGTGGCCGGGTAGTCGGGGTGCACGCCCTGGTCGCCACCGGCGTCAACGCCGACGGACACCGAGAGATCCTCGGCGTGGACGTCACTTCCGCCGAGGACGGCGCCGGCTGGCTGGCGTTCCTGCGTGACCTGACCGCACGCGGGCTGTCCGGCGTCCAGCTCGTCACCAGCGACGCGCACGCCGGGCTCGTGGCAGCGATCGGTGCCACCCTGCCCGGTGCGTCCTGGCAACGGTGCCGCACCCACTACGCCGCCAACCTCATGTCCGTCACTCCCAAGAGCAGCTGGCCGTGGGTGAGAACCCTGCTGCACTCGGTCTACGACCAGCCCGACGCCCAAGCCGTGCACGACCAGTTCGACCGCGTGCTACAGGCCCTGGACGACAAACTCCCCACCGTCGTCGACCACCTCGAGCAGGCTCGCCCAGACGTGCTCGCATTCACCGCATTCCCCAAACAACTGTGGCGCCAGATCTGGTCCAACAACCCCCAAGAACGACTGAACCGCGAGATCCGCAGACGCACCGACGTCGTAGGCATCTTCCCCGACCGAGCAGCCCTCATCCGCCTTGTCGGCGCCGTCCTGGCCGAACAACACGACGAATGGATCGAAGGCCGCCGCTACCTCGGCCTCGACCTCCTCGCCAAAGCCCGACGCGCCCCCAACCC
>NZ_JBEFTX010000061.1:0-1082 GCF_040195635.1 Actinopolymorpha sp. B11F2
GGCCCCGGTCGGAACGCTGCTCCTGTGATGTGTCATCGCGGTGTTCGGGCGCACCGTTCTCCTACCGGACGGCGGTGGACTGGCCCCGAACACCGCTCGTATGGAGCCGCGTCCGAAGCTCGCGCGGTTACCCCAGCCGGGTCGCGGTGATGAGGACGGTTTCGAAGTTCATCGCGAACGAGCCACCGAAGTCATCGATAGCCGCTCCGATGCCTTCGAACAGCTGCTCTTGAACGGCTGGGTCGAGCGCGGTGTGGTCGCTGCGTGAGAGAAGCTGCTCCAGCCAGTGGTCCCGGTGGTAGGTCTGGGTCCACTCGAACCACTTCTCCGTCGGGGCATCGAAGTCGGGTACCGCGGCGATCGCGGCTGAGGTCAACCCGAACCCGGACCGTCGGTCTGTTGACCGGTTTGCCGCGTAACCGGTGAAGACTGTGTGAACGCGGGGCGGCAGCACGCTGGCGTACACCTCGGCGAGAGCATCAGCCAGGTCGTCAGGGGGAGATCCGGCATTCCAGATCAGGCAGAGGCGCCCGCCGGGCCGCAGCACCGAGGCGGCCTTGGCGGTCGCAACGGCGCGGTCGAGCCAATGCCACGCCTGCGCCGAGACAACCCGGTCGAAAGTGCGACCAGCAGGCTCCCAATCCTCGAACGGACCGACCTCTACGTCGATCCCGGGGCCGCGAGCGATCTCGGCCATCCTCGGAGCGACTTCCACCCCGAGGACCTTCGCGCCCCGCCCTGCCATCAGCCTCGAAGCGATCCCCGTGCCACAACCAACGTTGAGAACGTGGATGCCTTCCGGCTTCGAGCCGAGCAGGTCATCGATGAGGGCGTCCGGATACGTCGGTCGGTACCAGTCGTAGCGTTCTGCTTCCTGATCGAACAACCTCGAACGATCCAACGCCCAGCGGCGGCGTTCGTCCAGCGCCGACCCGACTAGGCCCTCATCACTGTCGCCAACCACGTTGTCGCCTTTCAATCAAAGCGATCGCAGGACGACATCGGCCGCGCGAGTATCACCACTCTAACGCCGGACTACAACGCCGAGGACGAGGCATACGGGTGTCCGGCGAGGGAGCTCC
>NZ_JBEFTX010000062.1:0-1063 GCF_040195635.1 Actinopolymorpha sp. B11F2
TAAGAGCCTGTTCCTGAACCTGGTTCTCTGGTGTGAGCTTCGTCTCTGTTGATCATGGTGGCCGTGTCTTCGCTGGTAATGGAAGGAACTCCTGGTAGATCGAGCGGTGCTTGAAGTCGCCGATATACCAGGAGTTCCGTTGCTAGTCTGCCGTGTTGGTGCTGTCGTTGCCACCCTGGATGAGGGTCGGGTCAAGCGGTGCTGCCGTCTGTCGGGGTTCCACCGTCGCCGGCAGACGCGGGTGAGCCGGTATCCGTCGGATATGAGCGATGCGGAGTGGGCGCAGATCGATCCGCTGCTCCCCGAACCTGCGTCACTGCTCCTGGGGGTGGGGCGCCCGGAGGAGCACTGCCGTCGCGACATCGTCAACGGGATCTACTACGTGCTCGACAACGGCATCAAGTGGCGAGCGATGCCGGTCGACCTTCCGCCGTGGAAGACGGTGTACAACTACTTCTCTTGCTGGCAGAGCGCTGGGGTCACGCAGAACATCCTCGACACGCTCAGGGACCGAGTACGCATCCGTCAAGGGCGCGCGGCGAGTCCGTCTGCGGGTGTGGTGGACTCGGCTTCGGTCAAGGGTGCCGAGACCGTCGGTGCGAACACTCGAGGGTTTGACGCGGGCAAGAAGATCAATGGTCGCAAGCGTCACATCGTGGTCGACACGCTCGGTCTGCTGCTGATGGTCATGGTGACCGCCGCATCGGTGCAAGACCGGGACGCCGCCAAACCCTTGCTCGAACGGCTGGCCGGGTCGTTCTGCCGGATCAAGCTGGTGTTTGCCGACGCCGGCTATGCCGGCAAACTCCTCGACTGGGCCCTGCAGCAGCTGAAGTTGACCTTGCAGATCGTCAAACGCACCGACAAGCACAGCTTCCAAGTCCTACCTCGCCGCTGGGTCGTCGAACGAACCCTGGCCTGGATCGTCCGGCACCGCCGCTGCGCCCGCGACTACGAACGCCAACCCGAACACCACGAATCAATGGTCAGATGGGCTGCGATCCGGCTCCTCAGCCGACAACTCGTCAGATCGAGTCAAGATCGGAAATCAAGGTCACACGGA
>NZ_JBEFTX010000063.1:0-994 GCF_040195635.1 Actinopolymorpha sp. B11F2
ATCTGTACCAGCCGCTCAGCCTCCTGCGGCTCCAACTCCCGAACGAACACCTCAGGCCGACGTGCCATCACTCACCTCCAGGCACAGCCTGCCATTACAACGCCAACGTTCCTTGATGAGGCACTAGGCTGCTGTTCCACGTCGATAGCGGCAGCACACCACCGCCGCTGAACGACCGCCGCCGGTTGGCCGATCAGGTGGACCTGGCACGGGCAATCACGGTCGAGATGTCTGGTGACCTGCATGCGTCGGCTCGGATGTATCAGAGCCTCGCCGAGGATCGAAGGCTTCGCGACTACGAACGTGCACAGGCGCGCCTGTGGATCGGTACCGCTCTCACCAAGGCTGGCGACATCGCTTCAGCCGTCGCTGAGATCGATCAGGCGAGCCGCATGTTCGAAGAGCATGGGGAGGCAGACGACTGGGGTGTCGCACACCAGAAGCGGGCCCTTGCTCACCTGGCTGCCGCCGACCTCGCAGGCGCTACCCGATCCATCGAACCTACAGGTGTTACGCAACAGGGTTCCTCACGTCTGTGTCGTCTGTGTCGTCGTCTTCGTCGGGGAGTTCCGCGCAGTCGGGGCACAGGATTGCGTCGGGCAGCAGCTCCCAGCCGCGCTCCCGTACCGCCCACGCGCAGATGGCATCGCGGCCTTGGAGGCGGATCACCGGAGGGAGCTCGTCCTCGGTGTACCAGCCACACTCGTCGCAGTACAGCTGCACCGTTCGGTCACGCGGGCGTCGTGTGGTCACGCTGGTATCGCAAGCGGCGTCGAGATTGGGATGAGAGCCAGGTTGAGGATGTGGGCCACGGGTCAACTCCGGGTGTCCTTGAGGTGCGTACAGGGCGGCCTGAAGCAGTTCTGCGGGTCAAGTCCATTGGTGTGGTGTATCGGTCGTGTCGCGTGATCCGTTGGTTGGTTAGGCGCTGAGCGCCGGGATGGTGTTGTCGTTCACCTCCTCGGTGGTCGGGTTGGGGGCGCGTCGGGCTTTG
>NZ_JBEFTX010000064.1:0-900 GCF_040195635.1 Actinopolymorpha sp. B11F2
CGGCTCGTGAGCCGGGTCCCTTGGTCACTCGGGTGCGTAGCCTTACGGTCGCGAAGGTCGACTCGATCGGGTTCGTGGTGCGAAGGTGGACCCAATGTTCGGCCGGGTAGTTGTAGAACTCCAGGAGCACGTCGAGGTCGTCAGTGATCTTGGCGACCGCCTTGGGCCACTTCGCGCCGTAGTCGACCTCGAACGCCTTCGCCGCTTTCTCGGCGTGCTCGCGGTCTTCGGCGTTGTAGATCTCTGCGAGCGCGGCCTTCGCGCCCGGGTGCGCCGATTTCGGTAACGCGGCAAGAACATTCGCCATCTTGTGCCACCAGCAGCGCTGCTCGCGGGTCTCGCCGAAGACGTCGCGGATCGCCTTCCAGAACCCCAGCGCCCCGTCGCCGACTGCGAGTACCGGCGCTGCCATGCCGCGGCGGCGAGTCGAGCGGAGCAGGTCGGCCCACGACTCGGCTGATTCGCGGAACCCGTCGGCGAGGGCGATCAGTTCCTTCTTGCGGTCGGCGCGCACCCCGATCATCACCAGCAGGCACACCTTGTCCTGGTCGAGGCGGACCTTGAGGTGGATGCCATCGACCCACACGTACACATAGTCGAGCTCGGCCAGCGAGCGGGTGTTGAACGCGGCAGCCTCGTCTTGCCACTGCGTGGTCAGCCGGGTGATGGTAGCCGCCGACAGGCCCACACCGGTGCCGAGGAACTGCTCGAGCGCGGGTGCGAAGTCACTGCTGGACAGGCCGTGCAGATACAGCAGCGGCAGTACCTCGGCGACCTTGGGAGACTTACGCGACCAAGCCGGCAGGATCGCAGAGGAGAACCGCTTCCGCACCCCAGTGTCGGGACCGAGGCGCTTGTCGTTGACCCGCGGGGCACGCACCGTGATGGCTCCAGCGGCGG
>NZ_JBEFTX010000065.1:0-857 GCF_040195635.1 Actinopolymorpha sp. B11F2
CCGCTCGTGCTGGCTTGGGCTGCGCCTGGGAGGCTGTGCCTGGAGGTGAGTCATGGCACGTCAGCCTGAGGTATTCGTTCGGGAGTTGGAGCCTGAGGAGGCTCAGCGGCTGGTGCAGGTCACGCGGCGGACCAGGGATCGGGTCCGGTTGCGGCGGGCCGGGATCGTGCTGGCGTCGTTGCAGGGCCGTTCGGCGTCGGAGGCGGCAGCGATGTTCGCTGCTACGCCGGCCTACGCCCGCGATGTGATCAAGACGTTCAACCGGATGGGGTTCGATGCCTTGAACCCAAAATGGAGAGGGGGTCGACCACGCAGGATCGGCCCCGCGGTACGTGAACAGATCTGCCGGATCGCCAAGACCCCGCCGGGCAAGCTGGGCCAGCCGTTCACCACGTGGAGCTTGACCAAGCTGCGCGACTTCCTAGCCGATGCGCACATGATCAGTGCGAGCACGGAGACGATCCGGCAGGTTCTACGCCAGGCCGGGATCTCGTGGCAGGCGAGTAAGACCTGGAAGGGATCGAAGGACCCGGAATTCGCTGCGAGGATGGCGCGGATCCTCGACCTGTACGACCATCCGCCGGCCGACGGGCGGGTGATCTGCGCCGACGAGTTCGGGCCGTTGAACCTGCAGCCCAGACCCGGCAAGGGCTGGTTCCCGACCAAGGGCGCCACCAGACTGCGAGCCACCTACACGCGCACCGGCGGCGTGCGGCACATGTTCGCCGGCCTGGACCTTGCATCCGGCCAGATGTTCTTCCGGTTCCGCGACCGCAAACGGTGGACCGAGTTCCTCGGCTTCTTAAAGCAGCTACGCAGGCGGTTCCCGTCCGGGAAGCTGTACCTGATCGTGGACA
>NZ_JBEFTX010000066.1:0-835 GCF_040195635.1 Actinopolymorpha sp. B11F2
TGGGTGGTGAGGTGGCCGGGTTGGTTCTGGGTCCACCACCAGCCGCCTTCGTGTTTGGCGCGATGGTGTCTACGGCACAGGGGCGCGAGGTTGCATGCGCAGGAAGGTCCGCCGAGCCGGTGTTCGATGGTGTGGTCGAGATCGCAGGCGACGGCGGGACGGCTGCAGCCGGGCTGGCTACAGGTGCGGTGCATCGCTTGGATTAACCGGCGTTGGGCGGCAGTCGGTTTGTAGCGTCCGCTGCTGGCCTGATGGTAGACGACCTTGCCGCCGACGGTGACGGTGCGGCAGTACTCGAATCCGCCTGCCGCGGCGTTCTTGATGTCGTCGATCACCGCCGGGGTGATGGCGCCAAGGCCGGCGAGTTCGCCTGCCTTCTCGCCGAGGCCGAGCCAGGTCTCCAGGTCGGCGACCAACTCCACCTTCGCCACCAGGTGCTCATCACCGGTCTCGACACACGCACCACCATCACCCGGAGCATCCCAGGCTTCCACGTCACCGACGGCCTCGTCGTCGGCGCCGGTGCCGGACGCGCTGCCGGACGCGCTGCTGGACGCGTGGTCGCAGTCGGGGTCGCGGTGGGGGTTGCGGGGCGCCGGGTCGGTCCTGCTGGTCTGGTCCGCACTAGTGCCCGGATCGGCGGCGGTGGCCGGATCGGCGGTGGCCGGATTGGCGGTGGCGGTGGCTGCGGGGTTCCGGCCGCGGAGGAGGTCGAGGAACACGTCGGCTTCGATCTGCGCCAACGTCCTGCCATCACCCTCGCCCTTGATGCGTCTGGCGACGGTCTTGACGAACACCCGCGCCGCCGCGGTCCCCGCCATCGGCAGGTCCTGAC